>NZ_JBFTMS010000003.1:0-338425 GCF_056397085.1 Peribacillus sp. 05N428
CTGCGGGAGCAGCGGGACAGGTGAGACCCCACAGGCGTTTACGCCGAGGAGGCTCACCGCCCGCCCCGCGGAAAGCGAGCATCTGGAGGGGAAATCAACCACAACTCACTACCTGGTAAATAGCAACAAAGTATGTGAAAACAGCCTTTTATTTAAATAACGCAGCGTAAGGTCGAGACTCCTGCGGGGCGAGCGCCTAGAGTGGAAATCAACAAATAATGAAGGGATAGATAGGTAGTGTAATCGGCTAAGAATTTGCGGGGTTTCAGGTCAATTTTTCGGATCTTAACAAAGAATGCTAATATTAGAAATAGATTAAAGAGGGAAAGTAGGTGGCTCTTATGGAGAAGCAGGTACATATTTTAATTGTTGAAGATGATAATGATATTAGCGGATTGCTTTGCAATATGATGAAAAAAAGTGGATATGTCCCTCAGCCGGCATTTTCAGGGACGGAAGCAATATTGTACGTGGAGAAAAAGAAATGGGATATGGTGTTGTTGGATTTAATGCTGCCAGGAATGGACGGGGAGGAATTTCTTCGTAAAATTAGGGAGCATCATCATGTCCCTGTTTTGATTATATCCGCAAAAGGAGAACAGCAAACGAAAATAAATGGATTGCGCGCTGGGGCAGATGATTTCATTACGAAGCCATTTGATATTGAAGAAGTAATGGCAAGAATAGATGCTCATTTAAGAAGATCTTCAACCATGAAAAGAATAGAGGAAAAGAACCAGCTTACGTATAGAGGCATTACTGTGGATACTTGAATGGTGAGCTTTTTGCCACTCTGAAAAATCATCAATTTATCATGACCTGTCAATGGAAAAAAGAACGTAGTCCGCTTCTGTTTTCAGCTCAAAAAAGCCCCGAAGTCTTATCCGGGGCTTTTTTTGCTTGCTATTTAGGCATTCACTGTCCGTTTCGGGGATGGACCTTCTTTTTTATGAGATACATAGCTATGCAGGATCATTCCCATGATGACGATAAAGATGCCGAACCACGATAACGGAGAAGGAATCGGTAAAGATAGGAATAGTAATTCGCCAGCAAGGGCAAAAAGGACCTCCATCGATTGTGTTGCTTCAACTGAAGCTAATTTCTGCATATTTCCGCGTACCAAATCGGTCGCCATGAAAAAAAGGACCGTGGCAATGACTCCAGAAAATAGTGCCACCAAAAGGGATTGGAAACTCTGCATCTTCGTCGGTGCACCTACTGTAAAGAAACCGTACAAGGAAAGCAAAAACCAGAATGGCAGACTCGCCAAAGTCATTCCCAAAACCCGCTGATAAGCATCCAGACGGCCTTCGGATACTTCCATCATTTTGCGATTTCCCAAAGGGTATGCAAATGAGGCGATGACGATTGGAATCACTCCCAGCCAAAGATTGGCCATTGAAATGTGTTTGGTATGTTCCAGTTGCATCAGGATGATCCCAAGCAGAATGATCATGGACATGAGGAGGCCTTTCACAGAAACCCTTCCCCTTTGCCTTTCGATCCCATCTTTCGTTTGGACATTTTCAAAAAACAGCGGCGCAAGCAGCGCACCCGAAATGATCGTGATTTGCCAAGTGCCGGCGATCAGCCAGCCAGGTGAGTAGGCGGACGCAAAGCATAAAGGAGCATAAAATAACCCAAATCCGACAAAACTCCAAAGCAGCCAAGGACCCGGCTTTTCTCTCATCACTTGTAAAAGGGGACGCAGGTTTTTTCTGCTCCATACGATACACAACAGAAAGGGCACCATAAAGATATAACGCAGCGAAGCACTCCAAATCCAACTTCCGCCAGACAGCTCCATGGCCTGATTCAAAACAAACGTAAATGCAAAAAAGAAAGCAGAACAAATACCTAATATAATCGGACGCAATTGACTCACCTCAATCTGTTTTATGAGTCAGTAAGACTCTGGAAGGATGGCAATCGTTTCGGCTTTCTGAAAAATTTTTCAGGAATGAAAGCAGAATGAATTTTCTAAATATTATAAGCGATCAATTTAAATTGTCCTTCAAAAGCAAAAGAAAATCAACAGGATTCTTTTAAGCTAATGAAATTCATTCTTCATGATTCGACATGAAATGAAAAGAAAGCTTGTTGGAATTGAATGAAGGCGTTTCCATTTTTGAATTCAAATTAGAAATATATACCAAAGCAAGAAGCGATAAACGTTGTCGTGAAGCGTATTATGGAGGAATTACTAATATTTTATATAAAAATCATATAGAGGCAGATAGTATATGAAGATACGAGAATTGACGAATATGGTAGGTAGTGGTATCTTAATAGAAGTGCAAATAATGTCGAATGGTGACGAAATGTATAAATGCAACATTCGCAAGAAAGTTAGTGGGGTAAATTAAATGAAATCTACAGGTATTGTACGTAAAGTTGACGAATTAGGGCGGGTAGTCATTCCAATTGAACTGCGCCGAACATTAGGAATTAATGAGAAAGACGCTCTGGAGATTTATGTAGAACAAGAGCGCATCATCCTTCAAAAATATAAACCAAACATGACTTGTCAGGTTACAGGTGACGTTTCAGATGACAATATGAAACTTGCTGACGGTAAATTAATACTTAGCCCAGAAGGTGCCGAACTTCTAATCAAAGAAATTCAAGCCAGCATGGAAACTGCTAAATAATTAATATACTAGATAAATAGCATCCAAGTGTAGGGAAGGTTTTCCCTACACTTTTTTATATTAAATGGTGAAATAATAAAAATGGTTCGATTCACGGGAGAAACCAATCTTTTCATAAAGTCTCTGTGCTTTCACATTATCCTTGCCTGTCTCCAGTGAAACCCCTTTAGCACCTGTTTCACGTGCAAAAGCGATGGCCGCGTTCAATAACTCCTCGCCAAATCCCTTTTTACGGGCGGACTCCTTCACGAATAAATCATTCAATACCCATGACCGCATCATACTCACAGAAGAAAAAGAAGGATATAATTGTACAAAACCAATTGGATTTCCTTCATCAAACGCCATAAAAACCACAGACTCCCCATGTGTCAGCCTTTCCCTTAAAAACTCCCTTGCACGACCAGGATCAGAGGTTTGCTCATAAAACACCCTGTATAAATCAAAAAGTTCCGTCAGTGATTCCAGCTCATGTAATGTAGCCTTCTGTATGCTCATAAATGGACCCCCAAATGTTAGAATACTCTAAATTTACCATTTAACCATGCTATCCGCCAAATTCCGGACCACATTTTCCAGCCCCAAAAATCAGGATGGAGCTCAAAAAGGCACCATCCTGATTTTTTCATCATGTAGAGGGCTGTTAAACCCGAAATGAGCAGCAAACTCATGAGATATCAGCGTTTATCCATAGAATGCGGCAGCAGCCTCACGATATATAGGCGTTTACTCGTGAGTTTAGGTGATTTACTCGTGAAATTGGAGCAAATACTTGTGAGATAAGCCAACTTTACTCGAGTGGCTTATCTTCTAATCCGCCTGTGTTAAGGATATGTACCTTTACGTTTATATCATGTATTGAATCCTTATCTAAATAATCCTTCGGCTCGTTCATATGATTCTTTTGCCAGTATTTTGTTTCTTTGATATAAAGGGTGTTGCCTAAGTTTAAAGGGTCTGCGTTCTTTTGGAGCCCTATATGAAACGTTGATAGGATTTCTTTTTTTATTTGGCTTTCGAATTTACGTTTTATTTTCTCGATATCGATTTGGGTATCAAGCCCCAGTATTTTGCCGGATACGTCAATTTCAATATCGAATTTGTACTTTCCATCCTTGAGAACAGGTTTTACTTTATGATTCGGATGGGAGAAAGAGGCATAGATGTCTTGCTTATTTATGGTAATGTTCACTGGAGTTTTGTTGGTCCTTTTAGTGAGCCAGCGTAAACCGCTCAGTTCTTTTTCAGAGAACCAGGGCTGGGACACTTTATAGTAAATGACAAATGCTCCATCCATATAGAGGCTTTTTCGATTTTTATCTTTTTCCTTCCAAACTTTATCGTTCCAGGAAATCGAGGGTAAAATGGTTGTAGATGCTTTTTCCCGCTGGGCAGAATAATACCTTTGGACAGTAATGGGTTGGATGAATGATCTAATCCGGTATACATCATCCGGAAAATATAATGTCGTGTATAAAGGTGATAAATTAAAAAAGCCGTTATTGGAGAAAAGCTGTTCCATGGAACTTTTTGTGCCAAAGATATTGGCTGAGTATCTGAGTAATTGGTTTCTGTATATATAATCCACTATTTCTGCTCTTTGCCGATTCAAAACATTTTCACTGATTACAAATGTGGATACATGCCCTATATAGAGAGACTGTTGAGTATTGCGCATTAGTTTATTGATGGCGATCGAAATGGACCGTCCTTTTTGTTTCCCTACATATACGGGAGGCGCTTGCGTCGGCTTTGCCTCCGTTTTAGCTACCGCAGCGAAGTCTACAAGTTGCGTATAAACTATGTATTCCCCATCTTGGAAATCTATCCCGATGGCTGTTATATAATGAAAGTCCTGGATCGTTTTTTCATCCCAACAGCCTGAAAGTAATAGGATTAAATGTAGGGTCAACCAAATTTTACAGATGCGGAACATGCCTTACTGCCCCTTTCTCGTCTTATCATCAGCTGCCAAAGATCGTTTACTGATGGAATTCCATGGCCTCTTTATGAATGAATCCAGTATTTTTGTGATCCTTAGCGGGTTCATTCCTCCAATATATGGAAGACCGAATGAATCAAGCCTGGATAGTAATGTGACAATGGAAAGGAAACCGATTATCAAGCCATAGATTCCATAAATGCAGCTTAGTAACAGCACAAACATTCGCAGAACGGTAACGGCACCTGTTAAAGACTGGTTTACAAGTGTATAAGATGCAACAGAGGTTACGGCGGTGACCACAAGCATGGTTTGCGAGGTCAGTCCTGCCCTAATTGCAGCATCACCGACAATGAGACCTCCTACAACGGCAACTGTCTGCCCAACCGCTTTAGGTAACCTGACTCCGGATTCACGGAATAATTCAAATAAAATGAGCATGAGAATGAATTCCATCGTGGCAGATAAGGGAAGTCCCAGCCTTGAAAGGGTTATCGTGGCTAGTAACGGGAACGGCACCTGTTCAATATTGAAAGCGGAAATCGATATCCAAAACCCCGGCAATAAAACGGTAATGCCAAGCCCCATAAAGCGAAGAAGTCGCTCAAGGCTTACAAATAGAAAAGGAAGATTCGAATCTTCTGCGGTTTTTATTTGCAATAGTAAAGTAGAAGGGGCCACGATTATCGTTGGCATACCGTCCACGATTAGAATGAATCTTCCTTGATTGAGTGCTTCGACTACAAAATCGGGGCGACTCGTATAATGAGTGAGTGGAAATATACTAAATTTACTGTTAGTGATCAATTCCTCCAATTGTTGGCTGCTCACCAAAATATCAATATCAAGGGAGTTGATTTTCGATCTTACATTTTTAACAAGTTCTTTATCGATGATGTCATCCATGTACATTAGTGCGACTTTCGTTTGACTGCGCCTGCCAACGATAAAGTCTTCATAGGCAAGCGATTTGGTTTTTAGCCGCTTTCTGATTAAGGCTGTATTCATGGATAAATCTTCGACAAATCCATCTCTTGGCCCCCTTACCGAGACCTCGAAGGAGGACTCCTCAGGCTGCCGGTTCGGAACTTTGGACAAATTAATGGAAAATAAATCTTGTGTTAGCGGTATGAACAATAGAGCATTCCCGGAGAAAATCTGCTGTTGGACACTAATGAATTCACTATCAATGGTCACTTTCGTCAAATCCACCAATGGTTTTAGCTTGTTGATAACCTTTTCTGCATCTATTCTCTCATCCAATTGCATCATTTTATTTAACTTTTCTAAAATTCCTTCGTTCAGTAAACTGATATCAGCCATACCCGAGCAGTAAAAAATAAGGATTGGAATGGGCCTTTCGGTTTCTCCGATATAAATCTTGTCAAATAAGATATCTGAGCTTGAACTGAATAACTCTCGAAATGTCTCCTCCCTTAATTCAGGGAGGGTTGGCTCATTTTTGGATCGTTTCATTCTCATGTTTTTTACCCTCCTTAGAACTAATGAAAGTGCCGATAAACAAAAAGGCGGACAAAAGTATCAGGAAATAAAGAGCACCAGGGTAGTAAAAGGTTTGGGTTATATGCAAGAACTTGAAATTACTGTAGGGAACGATGGAGACGATCACCATAAGAAAGCCTACAGCGAAGAGAATTCCCAGCTTCATTTGGTTCGTTTTTTTATTAAAGACTTCAGTTATTAAGAATAAAGCCAGTGAAACACGAATATAGGCCCCAGCAAGCCATTGATAAATGGAAAAGAAATCTGTATGTTCGATATATTTTCCAATAGTCAGCAGCCGCCACTGTTCATAGGCAGGATACCTCATGGCTTCGGCTAAGGTCGGCCCGAATTCAGCGAGTGCAGCTGTTAATGGGCCGAGAAGTAGAAACACTAATCCGAGGCATATGGAAACCAATACTTTCCGACTGATCTTATCAGAAATATTTTCCTGAAAGAAAGCCAGTAAAATCAGTTCGGCAAGGCCATAACCAGTATATAGAAAGCTCTTAACGCCATGAAAATAGCCATTCTCGAAAAGGGGAAGGAGGTGGCTGTAGTCTTTTGTCGGCATATTTCCGGTCGCGACGAAAATGCCAAGAATGATGACTATGGGCAATAATACAGAAGAGCAAATGGCAATGGAGCGCATACCTGAATGGGCAAGGAAGATACATAGCAGTGTAAACGGAATGATAATCGCTAAACTTGGGGTTTCAAAAAGAAAGCTTGTAGTGATCCAATCTATCGTTTCCTTTGTAGTCGCCAAAACAAGGCTGATCAGGTAGAGCACTATAAAGAATAAAGCGATATTTTTAATAGGTTTTCCAAATCTATTTTCAAGCCAATCCGTCAGGGATTGATTATTCATATTCTTGATTATCCTCGATAATATGTAGACCCAAATCGGGATCAACCCAATCGTAATGATAGAAAAAAACCAAGCATCCCTTCCGCCGGTGGATAGGAGGAATGGAATCAAAATAACGTGATTAAGAAGGCCGATTGATAAAAAGAAGATGCTCAGGGTTTGTATCGAACTAATTTTCTTCAAGATGATCCTATCCCCATTTCCATTTCCATTGTTTAAAGATTGGATTGATGCAAAATGCCATTCATTTGTTTATGATTGCTAAATGAGGAAATAGTATACGCGCTAATGATATGGATTAAATTTCCTGATATTTAGTGATGAGCAGTAGAGCAAAGCAAAGTATGCCGGAAAAAGGATTTGTCTTAATCGATAAAGAATATATATAGATGCTATTTTTATTGAACATCAAGGGGGAATGAAGATGGATTTAAGATACCCGATTGGGAAGTTTCAGTTTGACGGGGAAATTACTAGTGGTGTAGCCGAAGGGTGGCTCAACGAGATTGAAGCCTTGCCTCAGATCCTGCGGGAAGCGGTAGGAAACATGGATGATGAACAGCTTGATACGGCTTATCGTCCTGGAGGATGGACGGTCCGCCAAGTGGTGCATCATGTTGCGGATAGTCATATGAATGCGTATATTCGCTTCAAATTGGCCCTTACGGAAGAAAATCCTGTCATTAAACCGTATGAGGAGGGGAAATGGGCAGAGCTGCCTGATTCTGATTTGCCGGTTGAAGTTTCTCTATCACTAATCGAAGCTGTACATATCCGCATGGGCAAACTTTTATCTGGGCTTCATGCAGACGACCTGAGCAGAACATTCATCCATCCTGATTCAGGAGAGGTGACAGTCGGTGAAAATATAGGAATTTATGCATGGCACGGACGCCATCATCTGGCTCACATTACTACTTTATCAAAGCGCCAGGGATGGTGAATATGACTGAGAAAGGTGTGATTACTGTGAACGCCGATGTGAAAATCGAACAAATAACATCAATCGAAGATCATCTTAATGAACTGTCCGACCTTTTGGTGCAAGTGGTGGATGATGGTGCGTCCATCGGTTTTTTACCACCCATGAAACAGTCTGACGCCATTGATTACTGGGGTAGTGCCATGAATCCTGATGTGATTCTGTTGGTCGCTAAGTTACAGGGTAAGATTGTCGGGAGTGTACAGTTACATTTATGTTCAAAACAAAATGGCGGCCATCGAGCGGAAATCGCAAAATTAATGACGCATACTGGTTATAGAAGAAATGGCATAGGACGTTCACTCATGCTAGAGGCTGAGAAGAAGGCCAAACAGGAAGGGCGGACATTATTGGTCCTGGATACGAGGGATGGAGATCCTTCAAATCTCCTGTATACCTCATTGGGATATATTCAGGCAGGCAGGATTCCTGAATATGCGAAATCTGCAAATGGTGAATTCCAACCGACCATTTTTTATTATAAAAATAATCTCGGGTAACGAATTGAATGGGGGGAATCCAAGTGCAAGCTTCAATCGAAAAAGATGGTAATGGGATTATCGCAAGATTCGATCGCCTGCTCAATCATTCGGTTGAAAAGGTATGGGGTGCTTTAACGGAGAATGATAAGTTGGAAAAGTGGATGTCCAACCTGGAAATGAAGGACCTCCGAAAAGATGGGACGATAAAATTCAATTTCAATGATGGGTCAGGGAAATCTTTTGATATGAAGATCAGGGACTTCCGGAAATCTGCCGTTTTAGATTTTGAATGGGGGGACGGCTGGGTTCGTTTCGAGGTATCCCCTGAAAAGGATGGATGCTCATTGGTATTGAAAGAATCCATTACGCCAGTTAATGATCATACATCAAAAGATTTGGCAGGCTGGCATATTTGCCTTGATATGTTTAGTGATTTACTTGATGGACACCATCAGGACTTCCCAATGGATGAATGGGAAAAATGGCATAAGGAATATACGGCTGCCGTCAAACGAATGGATGGATAATGGATGTGTGACAGGCAGCAGGATACATAAGGAAGCGGAATGATGAATTTCGGCCAAAGCCGAAGTGATGCTTCTGCCATGAAGGAAGTTTCTTGTTGATATTCCAGTTGGCTCCATGTTAAGATGACTTTAACTTTTAAGAAATGGAGGTTTTCCTTGTGACATATATCAGACTGCGTTTCCAATCTTTGAACCGTTAATTGAATACGTTCAAGAGCTCTGCCGTCCGCAGGGTAAATGGGAATGGTCTGTCTATTTTTAAGGAAACCTTCATTTTACGCATTAAGAAAAAAGAGACCCAACCTCTTTTTTTGTGTCCAGCTGTAGCCGGGGCAACCTTTGTGATCATAGGTTTTCACGATTCCAGTTGAATTTAAAATGGAAGAATTTGTATAAAGGGAGAATTACATTACCTATCCAAGGGTCATTTTGGATAGATCTAAGATTCTTCATTGTATTGACCAAACCGAAGGCCAGTGGGAGATTGATTTTTTATCGTGAAAATAGTCATCCTCTCAGGTTTCTTTAGATAGGTTCTGATCCATTTACTCTAAACACAGGCAAATAGCCTGTGTTTTTTTTAGGGCATTAAGAACAAATATTGAAAATAGAATGAGGTGTTTAAGAGATGAAATCATTAAATGAACAAGTAAAGGACAATTGGAAAAAGAATATCACTCTTTTTCTAGGCAGTCAGACGATATCCCTCTTTGGCTCGTCCTTGGTCCAGTATGCCATCATGTGGTATATCACATTGAATACACAGTCGGGTGTCATGATGACGATATCCATCGTTTGTGGTTTCGTGCCCACCTTCATACTCTCCCCAATCGCGGGGGTATGGGCAGACCGCTATAATCGGAAGATACTGATCATTCTTTCGGATTCTTTGATTGCCATTTCAACGCTCGTATTGGCCATCTTGTTTTTAATCGGCTACGATGAGCTTTGGCTGCTTTTCGTCATGTCCGCTGTCCGCGCAATCGGAACTGGGATCCAGACTCCTGCAGTCGGGGCCATTCTCCCGCAGCTTGTGCCAGAGGATAAGCTTACGAAGGTGAACGGGACAAATGGAAGCATTCAAGCGCTAGTGATGCTCGTTTCCCCCATGGTGAGCGGCGCGCTGCTTACGATGGCTTCAATCGAAACCATTTTCTTCATTGATGTGATTACAGCTGCAATTGCCATCTTCACATTGCTGGCCTTTTTGAAAATTCCAGCACATGCGAAGGCATTAAAAAAGCAAACAACCAGCTATTTCACCGATTTGCAAGAAGGCTTCAGTTATATCAGGAATCACGACTTTCTTAAGAAGTTCTTTATGTTTTTCGCATTTTTCTTCGTGCTTGCCGCACCAGTTGCATTCCTAACACCGCTTCAAGTCACACGCTCTTTCGGGAATGATGTTTGGCGGTTGACTGCGATAGAAATCACCTTTGCCATCGGTATGATGCTAGGCGGGATTTTCATGGCTTCCTGGGGAGGCTTTAAAAACAAGATCCATACGATGACACTTGCAAGCCTTATAATCGGTGCCTGTACTTTCGCTCTTGGAATCATCCCCGTTTTCTGGATTTACTTGATCATCATGGGGGTAGTGGGATTGGCGATGCCCATTTTTAATACGCCGTCCATGGTCTTGTTACAGGAGAAAATCGAGGGTGATCTTCTTGGGAGGGTATTTGGTGTTTTAGGAATGATCTCGACTTCCATGATGCCCCTGGGGATGCTTGTATTCGGACCGATATCCGACATCATTAAAATAGAATGGCTCCTTATAGGAACTGGTATATTGCTGTTCATTCAAGGTTTTTTCCTGCTGGGCAGCAAAGTGTTGATCGAAGCCGGAAAACCTATCTCCAAAGATGCCTCCGAGTAATGGGGCACGGAACGACATGCCAGGCTGAAGGATTTTCAGCATGCCGGATATTTATTCTTGTAGAAAGATGATACCATGAAAGTCATCATTTGATTGGGGAAGGAGGAAAAGATGGGTTTTTTGGGGAAATTATTTAATTGGATGGTAGTTATCGGAATGATTCTTCTTATAGGACGATTGATTACGATGGCGTTCTTGTTTCTGGAAATTCCATTTACGACCTTTTTCAAGGACTACAGTCTCATTTCGATCATCATTTTAATAATAGGTGCAATTGGTCAGCAATTCACCAAGCCGGGTAAAAAGTAAATGAGTTATCACCTTTCCTTTTCATGAAAAGAATCAGCTTCGAATTCACTAGACCGAGATATTCTAATGTCGGTCTAGTTTTTTATTTAAGCTATGTTAAATAATTCTGACTGTGGAACAACATCGCTATCGGCAATGAATTGTCGTCGGACAATACACTTTGCACCGATGCTTGGAGGGCATTTTCCACCTAGGCAAGAAACAAAGGATTGGAACACTACTTTTTTAAATCAGACGGTGCAGAACGTGTAGAGGGATTTATCATATCCAAAATGTTAATAATTATCACATTCTATTGAAAGGTTGGATACAACGACTTAATGGAGTAGCAACAAAATACCTACTCCATTATTTGAGTTGGTTTCATTTCTTGGATATGATTAAACATCGAAGTGATAACATTTCAATAAGTAGTATGATAGTAGAAAGTTGTCTTTTCAAGACAGATGTTACTTATAAAGAGTTAAAGATTATCAACCTTAATAAATGAATACATTGGAACTAAGGGGGCGGAAAATTGAATATAGAAGTTGGCTATTTCCCGAAGAGATATTATGACTCAAATCCTGATGCTGGAGGTTTTTTTCCGTTTGCAATAGAAGGCACTACACCATATGTTTTCTCAATGGATGGCTTTTATCTACCAGAATGTGATGAAAATTTCCTGCCATTGTGGATGAGGAATATTAAAGCATTTCCACTTTATTTTTGTGCTGAGGTTTCTTCTTATTGGAAAGATGAGTTTGAACATAATTGCAAGGAATTCAATATCAGTTATAGATACTTAACTAACCGATACGTTGTTACTGAAATCCAGAATGAAAAGCAGTTTAAGGAGATTTTCTCTTTCTATATTACTCTTGGTAGTGGGAATGATTTAGTTTTATGGTCCACAAACAAAGATGTATTTAGTGTAGAACAAAGAGAATGGAAAGGAAATTGGGAAGGGAAAATTGCGGGAACAGTAGTGGTTAAAGTAGAAGTCGATGTAAGTATTTTTTGGATTGGCTATGATGGAGATAACATTGCGGTTATCTCAAGTCAATCGAATTTCGCAACATATAAAAAAATAATCAAGACTTTTCCCGATTTTGTAGTTCCAAAGCTATGTAAGTACGAGTAATTTTAAAAATTAAAATGATTATGAGACCCCTGATAAGAGAAGGTCTCATTTATTTGACTAAAAAATAACAATATTATTTAAATTAACCTTTATTTAATAAATGTTCCAGTTGATTTCAGAAATCCGCTCCCTTTCCGCCGACAGTCTGCCAAGCCTCCTCGACGCAAGCGTCTGCGGTGTCTCGTCTAGCCAGTTATTCGGCAGGAGTGTCGCAAATTTCTTCAATCGATTAAGGGTATAGGAAAAAAAACATGAAGAATAATCTAGTCTTAAGAATATTGGGGATGAGACTAGCCTACAGTTTTTTCTTAATAAATGTTCCAGTTGACTTCAGAAATCCGCTCCCTTTCCGCCGACTGCCTGCCAAGCCTTCATAGTAGTATGCACTAGTGGGGTCCCGGCCCTTGGAAAGCGAGTGTCTGGAGGCAACGCTCACATTTTACAATGGGCTTTGCTTTTCGGGTCACGAATGCATTATTTATTCCCATCATTTTCACTGACATGCATTTCTTGTTTAATTTCATTCATCCTGTTTTTTCCCCATTCATACATCATTTCAACGATCGGCAGCAAGGTCATTCCAAGTTCAGTCATGGAATATTCGACTTTTGGAGGGATCTCGGGATATACCTCCCGATGGACGATGCCGTCTTCCATTAGTTCACGTAACTGATTCGTTAAGATTTTATGGGATATTTTCGGGAAAAGCCGTTGTAGTTCACTGAATCTGTGTGGGCCTTCTACACCTAAATGCCATAGAATGACGATTTTCCATTTGCCGCTGAATATGGATAAAGTAAGTTCTTTTTCGCAATTATAATAGCCGTTTAAGATCTTTTCTTTGATTTCATCTCTTAATGTTTCTGACATGGACATTAGCTCCTTTTTTATTTTACCAGTAACCTTAAGGTAACCTCCGCACATAAAAGTGCATTCTTCACAGCGCCGATTACGAGCGTTACAATTTGAGTGTCATCAGACAATTCAATTCAGGAGGCAATATATATGAGTAAAAAAGCATTACTAATTATACCACCAGAACGTTTTAATGAAGATGAATTATTTCAGCCGAAGGAAGTATTGGAAAATGCAGGGGTGGCAGTGACGATAGCCAGTACGAAAACAGGAGAAATAACTGGTGACTATCAAGGCAAGGCTTTGGCAGAGGTGATCTTTTCTGAAGTTTCAGCAAGTGATTATGATGCAATCGCAGTAATTGGGGGATCAGGTACGAATGATCATCTATGGGGCAACCAAGAACTGCAAAGTTTTTTGAAACAAGCGCATGAACAAAAAGTTCTTGTAACGGGAATTTGTGCAGGTTCTGTCACTGTAGCGAAAACAGGTTTACTTTCTGGACGTAAAGCTGCTTGTTACCCAGTTGATGTTCAAATTGACGAATTGAAAGCCAATTCCGCTGAATATGTAAAACAGCATGTCGTTGCGCATGGTGACATCATAACGGGTGATGGTCCGGATGGCGCAAAAGAATTCGGAGAAAGCTTAGCCGCAGCATTACGCTAAATCGCGTTTAATTGCTGACTTAATATCCCCTATGTGAAACCCTTGGATTCTATACAATCCAAGGGTTTTTTTATTTGAAAATGGAATGCGAACTTTAGACCTATTAATTTTATCCGTTATTGGTGATTGATAAGGGATTGATAGGTATATAGTATGTTTATGTGGAAAAATAAAGTAAGTGATCGTAATTTAGGAAGGATCCATTTTGAGCATAGATTGAATCTTTGTTTTCACACATAAGGGCATTTGCAGGCCAAATAAAGGGGGAAACTATTGATGAGAAGTTCATCGATTGACAAGAAAGAAAAAGTAAAGAGAAGGATATCGCTCCGGATAAAATGG
This sequence comes from Peribacillus sp. 05N428, assembly GCF_056397085.1. Classification (NCBI taxonomy): domain Bacteria; kingdom Bacillati; phylum Bacillota; class Bacilli; order Caryophanales; family Bacillaceae; genus Peribacillus; species Peribacillus sp. 05N428. The sequence goes on from NZ_JBFTMS010000003.1 coordinate 14,139, forward strand.
TTACTATTTATATGTACAACCGTTTTTCTCGCGATAGTCGTATCCGTTTCGATAATGGGGGTAAAGGTGACTTCCATTTTTAAAGAAGATAGTACGTCCATCAACGAAAGCTCGGCCCAAAATGCAGCGGCACAAATCAATTTGAGCATGGCCACGTATGAAAATTCGCTAGAGCAATTATCACAGCTGGTTTCCAATCAGATCAAGAATGGTGATTCAATCAAGGATATTCAAAAAACGTTAGAGGCTTTTCAAAAGAACAATGAGGATTTAATTTCCGTTTATTATATGGATGGATCGGATGGTTCCTTGTATGCTTCTCCCCAAATGGATTTCAATCAGGATGCCAGGGAGACAAAGACTTATACGCAGCTGACCGAAAGACCAGAAACGAAATGGATGGATGTGTATAAAGATGGAGGTTCGGGAATGATCATGACTTCCGTTGTCACGCCCGTTTTATCGGATGGGAAAATGGCAGGGGCCCTGGGTTATGATATCGACCTTGCGACAATCGGGAAAATGAGGTCAACCATCGAAAAAGATTCCACTAGCAATCTGGTGATATTGGATTCACAAGGGTTTATCGTGAGTTCATTCATGAAGGAATGGACGGGAAGAATATGAATCCTGACAAAAGCGGCTTGGAAGAAGGTGTGGAGGATTTCATTACGGACACTGACCGATTCAGTTCAGAGTTCAAGTGGGTGGCCGACATGTATAATGGGGGCGGAAAAGCGAACCAATCCTTGACGTTGGATGGTGAAGATTACACAGGTGAATGGAGTACGGTCCCTGAAGTGAACTGGAAGGTGTTGGCGCTCACACCAGACAAAATACTGCAATCCAAGCTAGGTGACATTACTAGAATCGTACTGGTATCAGGTATTTTAGGTCTTTTATTCGGGATGGTATGTGCTCTTTATCTAGCAGGAAAGTTAACGAAAATCATGGCCGACTTCCAAAAAATCATAGAAAAGACGGCGAGTGGGGATTTAGTGACCGAATTTGCCATTAAATCCAATGATGAGATTGGGGACTTGAGCAAAAGCTATAACTCGATGCTAGGGAAATTAAGAAGATTGGTTGAGAAGGTAAACGGCAATGCGGAATCGGTGACAAATGCCAATGCCGGCTTAAGCCAAATAGCTGCTGAAAATAGTGCGGCCATTACAGATGTTTCACGCGCGATAGAAGAGATTGCAGCGGGTGCTTCGAATCAATCTGAACAGGTGGAGCACGGTGCGGGTACGATCCAGGTCCTTAGTGGAGAAATCGATGGGTTATCAAAAAAATCAAGGGAAACCAGTCCGTATTGGAACTTGCATCTGAAAAAATAGAGTCAGGGAAACAACAGGTAAGTGGTTTGGAAGCGTCATACCATAAATTAGAAGTGGCGTTCTCTGCAGTCACCAGCATGAGCTTAAGACTTGTGGAAAAATCAAAAACCATTTCAGATGTCACGAATGCCATTTCGAAAATATCGGAACAAACCAATTTATTATCTTTGAATGCATCTATAGAAGCTGCAAGGGCAGGTGAGTCCGGCAAAGGTTTTGCTGTCGTGGCGAATGAAGTAAGGAGCTTGGCTGATGATTCAAAAGAAGCTACAAAAAATATTCAAGCAATCATCCAAAGCATTCTGTCAGATACAGAGGAATTGCTGAAAACGACAAATGAAACGAATCAAATCAGCAAGGATCAGAAAAATGCCGTGAACACGGTAAGTGAAGCCATGAAAGAGCTGGAAGATTCCGTCGGGAAAATATCCAATTCGATTCAGGAAGAAACACAATCCATTGAAAGCATCAATCAACAAAAAGAAACGGTTATTAAAGTGATAGAAGAAATCACCGCCGTATCACAGCAAACGACAGCTTCATCAGAAGAAATTGCATCATCCATGGAGGAACAAGCTGCTTCTTCCAATGAACTTGCTCAATATACACAGCAGCTTACACAGTTAATAAATGATTTGGAGCAGACGCTAGGGGAATTCCAGATAGAGAAGTAGGGAATAACAAGTATTGCAAAAAGGGAGGCCATTACAGTGGTATCCTTTTTTGTTAGATTGCCATTTCATCATTCTGAAAGGTGAATCGCGGGGACATCTCTCTATGGTGGACAAAATCAATAGAAGTACAAAAGTACAATTTAGAGGATCGGGTCAAGTATCCATGCTTTTTTTACAAAGGGGAATAATATATAGGAATCGGACAAGTCGGCACGGATATTAGAAGCTTGCACAAATTTATTATGCGATAGATTTATAGTAACGAGAGGGGAATGCCATTTAGCTTTCCCCTTATTTACTTCTGCAAGATGATACCAATGGATTTGGGTTCCTGATCAATAATCCATCGCCTTCGTAATCAATTTCCGTTTGTTCTCATGCAAAACCTCAAATACGTTTCCCTTCCAAAACTATGCTGCATATCTTCCATTTTTATCAAAGTGTTCACTCCTATTTCGTCATCCTCATCATAAATAGGGCAAGCCGTATATGCACGACTTTATCATGACCGGGATTTCTCTAATCTACCTTTACCCATACTGCCAAGATAAACAAAATCCTCTAGGAATTCTTCGATTTCCAACTTTTTTCGATGAGATATAGGAATAATGATTTACTTTTATGGTGTTTTATTGAATCCGACTGTTGGTTTTTTGTAAAAAATAGGCTAAAGGTTTCATTATTTTTACCGATAATATTATTGTTGTAAGCATTAAGGTGCATCTGATTGAGTGGATGATAGGATAGAAGATTCATATGATGGGATTTACATGAACATCGTAAATATATAAATATTTCAGCATATAAAGGAAGGTTAAAATGTTTAATGGAAAAATAAGCTGTATGATACTGACATTGGTATTCATGGTTAGTTTCACTTTTTTACCTGGTTTAAAGGCCGAGGCTGCAGATCCTGTGCATACTGTAATCTCTGGCGAAACGGTGGAATCGATTGCCAAGACATATGATATATCGGCTGAACAATTGATGAAGACGAATGGTTTACCGGATGATAAGTTATTTGCGGGCCAAAAGTTGACAATCATTCAAACGGCGTATACTCCTTCCATCTATCAATGGTCGGAGAGAGGAAAAAATATTGCGAAATATGCGAGATCTTTCATAGGGTTTAAAAAGACAGCTGGAGAGGAGACGCCTGAAAAAGGATTCGATTCGAGCGGATTGATTCATTGGGTGCTTTCCCGGCAAAATGTGCCGGTTGATCGTTTGACAGTAGATGGTTTTTATAAGCAAGGGATGGATACAGCCACTCCGAAAACTGGGGATATAATATTCTTTCTGGAAAAAGACAGCTTAAAAGTGGTGACTGCGGGTATTTATGTCGGCAATAACCAATTTGTCAATTCTGGATATGGTGCCGAAACGGTTCAGGTGAGATCCACTACAGAAGATTACTTTGCAAAATACCAAGTGGCGTACAAAACATATACGCCTAAAGGAGAGCATATCGTCCAAACGGGAGAAACGCTTAAAAGTATATCGGAGAATTACAGTATTTCCATGAGTACGATCAAAAGTCGTAACGCTTTAAATACCGATGAGTTGATGCAAGGGCAGTATCTTCAACTATACAGCAACCCGTTATATCCGTTTTACGTAAACCGGGAGGCTGCATATGATAAGGCATATGATGTCATCAAGTATGCATACACTTTACGCGGATTCACCTATGTTTTCGGGGGAGAAGATCCAATGACTGGAATGGATTGCAGCGGCTTCATTTATTGGGTCATGAAAGAGCAGGGCATTTCGGTAAAACGAGGTTCCGCAGAGGATTACTTTTCATTGGTGCCCAAAATCGATAATCCAAAGGCAGGGGATTTAGTATTTTTTAGCGACACAGGAACAAGGCTAGGTGTGACCCATGTAGGTATTTATCTGGGTGATGGACGTTTTCTCCATACAACGGAAAACGCAGGCGTTCATATTTCCAACCTTTCGTCAGGTTATTTTGCCGAGAAATTCGAAAGCTTCGGTCAAGTTGAAAGCCTCATGGACTAAGAAGGTCATTCAACCTGTTTATATTCATGAGTCGCTTTTTCAATGGCAGTAATGAACCGTTTAAGAAGATTACAGTGATTGGCCCTGTTCTTACTGGTAAAGTCATCACCTTTGAAAAAGCTTTTTCTGAGCTTTGTGGAAAGTTCCAATTGCACGCCTGCACCCGTTTTGGATGTGTTGGTGATGTTGTTTCCATTCATGCCAGAAAGGTGCTGCGGTGCATGATCAGTTTGAAATCCAGCTTTGTTGAGGCATTGCTGGATAAGGTTCTTATATGATTCGTTCTTTCCGCCAATGTAAACCAGCGCATGATGTACGTCGTAGTGGCCATGGATCGAAAGGGTGGTCTGAGCATTCGCTGCCATCGAAACGCCGCTCGGTTCATTGAATAAGCGGGATGTTATATGGAGGACCTGGTTGCCCCTTGATTTTAGGCCTTCGAATAGATAGGTACTTGCACAAAGTTTCTCTCCAAGTGCGGCTGCAACTTCGCTCGTACCTGGTTCGATATTCCCGCCATGGATGGCTAGAACTGCAATATCAGGATTCCTGTGATGAACGATGATGCGGTAATCAAGGTATTCTTGTTCATTTTCCTGCAGTTCAAAAAAATCGGTATAGCTATTTTCAATCATGGTAATCCTCCGTATCTGTAGTGTATCTGATCTTCCATACCCGTTGACGGCAAAAATAAAAAAAGCGGGGATGCCCCAGCTTTTTTTATTTTTCGACTGTTGTATATTGTTCTATTTTCTTTTGCTCGTCGGGTGTTAACGTTTCTGTCCGTTTAAACGTATTCATTGTTACAAGCAGGGCTGTTACAAGAAGGACGGGTATTACCCAGCTTGTTATTTTTTTTACGATATTCATATTCAAAATCCCCTTATACAACGCTAAAATTCTTATGATATTTAGAAAAGGAGGGGCTGGATTGCCTGTTTAATGCTGAGCTTTCCAGCTTCCGTTTCTTCTTTTATCTCCAGCTCCGGATATTTGTCCATTTTTCTCGTTTTTAACGAGTCCTTGAACCCCGCCATAATACATGGGGGAAATCTTCTGAATGACTTCGTATCCTGAATCTTCCAAGTCGGATATGGTTTCATCCGAAAGCCTGGATTCTGTATAAATCTTCTTTCCATCAAAGACGAACCGATTACGATCGACGATATCCTGTAATGAGCCTTCATTTTCTGTATAAGAATAAAGAACCTGCATCAATACTTGCGGAATCCTATTCCCGCCTGGTGAGCCGATCCCGATCGATTCGCGCCCAGGTTTCTTGAGAATGGTCGGAGCGGTGAAAGTTCTTGACCGTTTATATGCCTCTTGAGAGTTCAAGCCGGACCTGAAATTTTTCAATTGATCGTTAAGGAAAAATCCATTTGTATAATCCCCAGATCCGAAAAAGTTACTGAGCGTATTTGTTGTGGAAACGACAGTGCCATTTTTGTCCATTATCACAAAGTGTGTCGTACTTTCATGTTCTTCGGAATCATTCGGTTCTTTATCTTCCCATTTTTCACTTTTTATCTTATTTTTAAGATTATCCAAGTGAATGGGGGAGAGCAATTTTTCCGCCTTGGAGTGACTTATTCCATCTCCAACATGGACGGTCCGATCTTGATAAGCGGTATCCGTGATGCCCCCCAAGACTTTCATATAAGCTGATTTGCTTGAAGAATCACCTAGGTTCATTTCCTCGGCTAGCTTTAACATTTCAAGAACGGTAATTCCTGAAAAGGGCGGAGGGGCGGTAAAAACATCATAACCGGCAAATGTTCCTTGGACCGGTTTCCGTTCTTTCACCTCATAGCGCTTTAAATCCTTCAAGTCGATATCTGATTCCCTTTTAATATCCCGCGCAATTTCCCCTTTATAAAAACCATCAGGACCTTCCTGCTGGATCTCCTTCAATGTTTCAGCAAGTCTTTCCTGGACGAGGGTTTTGCCTGGTTCAATGGCATCACCATCAGGATAAAAAAGTGAAGTCGCATCGGAGGATATCCTTGGCTGGGCCGCGTCTAAGCGTGATGATAACGATTCGTCGACTTCAAATCCTTCTTCAGCCAAATCTATCGCCGGCTGAAGAAGATCTGCCATTGGTACGCTCCCATACTTATCACTGATGACCTGCATGCCGGCCACTAAGCCAGGAATCCCTGTATCGTGTCTTGAACTTGGGTCTTCTGGGGAGGATTCACGATAATCGATAAATTCGGGTTCGCCGGATTCCGGGGCAATCAGCATACCGCCGCCGCCTCCCACGCCAGATCCATAAGGTTCGACTACACCTAACACATACGATACCGCAATGGCGGCATCAGCGGCCGTTCCGCCGTTTTCCAATATATCCATACCGACATCTATTGCGATCGGATTTGAAGAACTGACCCCATATGATTGTTCCGTTTTACTCTTTATCGGATCATTCGTGTCAGAAATAGGGGGTGTCTTCGAACATCCAGCAATATATATGAGCAAGCTTAGGGATATGAGCACTTTTCCCGTCATACGGTTAATCATCGGTTGTTCCCCCTTTTCGTTGAGCTTCTAAGTTGTGTATCTTCATTCTTCAAATAGTAGTGATAAAGCGTTTCTTACTGAATGGGTTGCATTTCCGGTTGTTTAGCTTGTACGGCCTTTTTGTCTTGTAGGGCCTTTTTCTCTAGTGCAGCTTTCTTTTCCATTGCTGCCTTTTCCTCTTGTTCACGCTGTGCCTTATGATCGATTACCTTCTTGTGATCCAAGGTAATCTCGATGCGATCCTCTTTTTTAGACCACTGGACTTTTTCACTCGTTTCCTTCGTCAACTGTCGGTAAACACGTGATTTGTCAATGGAAGAGGTAGCTGGCCTTGGTGTTGCTTCTTCAATTTGCAGCGGTACGACATCGATTGTAGCTTTTCCGTCTTCCGCTAAATGGTATTGAACCATGGCTGAATCCTTTGTGCGTGTCCAGCCTTGATCGAATATGAAATTTCCTAGACTATAGAAAATGATTCCATCTTTATAAACATCAAACGATTGAAGCACGTGGGGGTGATGCCCGATGATGATGTCAGCGCCCGCATCGATGATAGCTTTAGCCAAGTCTTTTTGCCGATCGGTTGTTGAGGTTGAATACTCTTGTCCCCAGTGCATATTCACCACAACCAAGTCTGCATTGCCTTGCTTGGCATTCCTTGCTTTGCCGATCATTTCAAATAATAAATCAGGATTGGAGTTCAATAGTCCGGCTTTATCATTTTTTGATACGGCATCCTTACCGTAAACATCTGTGAAGCCAAGTGTTGCAACACGTACGCCATTAACATCCGCATAGTCGATGCTGTTTTTTGCTTCCGCAGTGTTCGATCCAACACCGACATAGTGCATATCCTCACTTTTAAATTCATCAATCGTGTCAAGGAGTCCTTGTTCTTCATAGTCCATCATATGGTTATTTGCCAATGACACCACAGAGAAGCCAGCATCTTTAACGGCTTCCACACCACTAGTATTGGAGTTTAACCGGATTGGAGTATCTGCTTCCTTGTAGTTAGATACCTCTTCTTTTAAAGCGGTATGTTCATAATTCCCACTGACATAATCCGAATTGGCAAAATAGGGTTTCATATACCGGAAGAGGTATTCATACCCGTGCTTTTCCGTCACTTCTTCAACATAACGTCCCATCATCACATCACCGACCATTGTCATCGTCAATGGTTGATCGGATTTTGTTGGGACTGTTTTCACTTCCTCAGCCCGTCCCATCCAAGTGGTAATGACTAAAGCGATTAGTAATATAGGTAGTATGATTCCAGTGTATTTAAGATTTTTTTTCTTCGTGCGTTTAATAAAGATAAGTGTTTTTTCTTTTGCATTTAAAGTCCGTTTCATTTTTTGCACCTCAGAATAGGTAATACACGTTCATTAAACCGAAAGTTAAACCGGATAATAAAAGCGTGCTGCCAAGTGTCAATGGCATTCCTTGTCTTTGTATGGTATTCGCTATCAATCCAGGTACGATTATACCGATTCCCCGAAACTCGAATATTTCAAAGGGCATGACGGGGTAGACTAAGTCCAATAGGAGTTTCAAGCAAATCCCGGTCACCATCATGGCGGCGAATTTTCTTCTTCCATATAAAATCACCCATCTTGAAAGGCCGTGGGTGACGATTAAATAAGTTACGACACTAATGATCAAAATGGTGAGCATGATTTCCCATTGATCAAATACTAATGCTAAATAACCTGGCACGATAAGTCCTGCGGGTACGACACCCGTCTTTTCTGAAAATATAAGGCTAAGCGTTACTCCAAGTACTAGGGCTACGTATAAATCCGATCCAAACATTAAGGTTCCTCCTACTTAACTTGCTTTTTGCTTTGTTTTAGATTTCATGAATGCTTCAATTAATGGTTCCGCTGCACCGTGAATATTCCCGACACCGTAGACGATGCGATTTTTCATCAATGGGCGGAGACGGGCCACGATTTCTTCAGTTGACCAGTTTTCTAAATCCCAATATTCTTTAGTATCCAATTTACTTTGCTCGAATACCCTTGTAATCGGTGATGTGGTTTCACCAATGGCAATGACGATTTCAGATTTTATGTAAGGCAATACATCTCTTGCAAACTGCTCAGTACGGTCCACACGATCGGCACGGCAATTCATGATGACGATAGGAGGTTCTGTGCTGTATCCGAACGTATTGACACGTTCCCATATGTTCAGCGTCGATGATGCATCATTTGCAGCAAAGCCATTGACAAAGAAAGTTGGCTGGATGGGATCTCCGAATTTGGTGATCCGCATGGCACCTGGATCGGGATGCGCATTCAACATGCCGCGAAAAGCCGTTTTTTCATCAATGCCCAAAGCTTCAGCAACGGCCAAGGCCAGTGATGCATTATCAGGAAATACCATATAGTCGAATTCACGCAGGAACTCTTCCGATATTCTGGAGTTGTCTGCAACGATTACTTTTGTGTTGCGTTCTTTGGCAATTTGCTTGAAAAAGTCCAAATATTCACTTTCGATGGTTATTAAGTGACCATTATGGGGAATGGTAGCAGTGAAGGCTTCAGCAACCTCATCCAATGTCGGTCCCATGACATCCATATGGTCTTCCAATACATTCACGATGACCCCAATGTTTGCCTGGATCATTTTGTTTTGAAAGATTAGTTGATAGTCAGGCTGTACGGCCATGCACTCACAAACCAGTGCTTCCGTGCCTAAGTCGGCAACTTCTTTAACTACACGCCGTTGTTCTCCTATGTTGGGTCCTTCCGGGCGTCGTACAATCGGTTTTTCCTTGTCGGTAAACCAATAGATCATTCTTGCTGATGTTCCGGTTGTTTTACCTACTGTTTTGTATTTAGCTTCCTGGATCACACCTGTAATTAGACGCGTTACAGTCGATTTCCCTCGAATCCCATTCACATTCACACGTACCGGGATGGAGTCGAGACGCTTCTGATGGCGTTTTTGTTCAAAAATGCCATAGCCAAGCAAAAAGATCGCACAAATAAATATTGGTGCCATTTTTTAACCTCTCTTTTTTTCAAATATTTGAATTACTGAATACACACTACATGATTTTAAACTTAATAGGCAAGAGTCAATTATTCTATCGTAATATAGTTATCGTCAGCTTTTTCAAATATATGTATATTAGAGTGTAATAGTATCTAATGGGATAAATTGTTTTATGAGTACAAAGATATGGCTGAAAATTGAGGGAATCGAGGTTTTATTACACTAAATTATGGAAAGTTTAATAAAAACCTATTTTGGTCAGAAGCAAAATAGGTTTATGAGTATTTGAACCTAATTCATAATGGCTATATTTGAATAATAATTAATTTTTAAAAGTGAGGTTTATTACAGTTTATTAATTGTTTATACCCATTGTTTGACATAAACGTTACAATTTTTATGCATTTGTCATTCAATGTGAAATATTGCATCTAACGACTCAATTAGTTGAACTCTTTTGAATATGGATAAAGATGAGTAAAAGAACACATCTCTTTTTTTTAAATATTTTTCGGTTTTTCCTTGGTAATACCCAGGGGTCTATAATTGAACTTTTACCTAAAACATGAAATAAACTAAAGTTAACCCATTTCTTTTAAAAAATACCTAGTTTCTTCTATAAATATAGTGTTTATAGAAGAAGGAAAAATAAAAAAGCCCAGAAGCATATCTGAGCTTTCGGCTTATATATTGTAAATGAATGTAATGGTCACGGATCTCCGTTAATCATGGAGATTTAACTATTGTGGGTCTTGAGTTACAGCTTGGGTAGCTGATAATGGAAGGAATCAGGTTAACTGGATTTCTTTCTGTCAGAAATCTCAAGGTTGGAGCCCTTTTTACCGCCATCAATCACATAAAGTCTAGGAGCTAATCTCCTTCTTTTTCCTTGATTGTCAGGATTCATCTTCATATAATTTTCGTATTCTTTGCGAAAGAATTCTTCGGTTTCCCGTTCCAGTGCTTTTCTTTCTTTAAAATCTGCGATGAATTTGAAAAAACGTTTCATATGAATTCCTCCTTATGGGGTTAAAAGGTCTTAGTTTAATAGTAACATATCGTTGGTGTAGTTTAACCTTTTTTTACAAATTTGGAGTGGAAAATATGTTTTTGTGTGAATAAAGTTGTGAATGGTTTGATTCGAGAGAAAGCATGCAATCGATATTTACTGAGCATATGGGCCCGTGCATGGTGTTGAAAGGAAAGGTCTGGATTTGCAGGTATTGGAAGTAATCATTATTTCAGTTAAAATATTCCTTTGATTATATTCATTATACACTAAATATTCTGAAAACAAAGGAAAATATTCACTTCCAGCCGCTTTTGATAGATTTGCTTTTTTAATGGTTCATTATTTTGTATAGTTATATATTCCCCGAATATACGAAAATGAAACAACACTTATAATAGGAGAAAAAAAGCAAGTTCCCGCATTCAAGCAGCGGGAACTTGCTAGTGTCATAATTGGAATTTCTTAACCTGTGCAGTCAGCAATTCTGCCGAAGATGCAAGTTCACTGGCATGATTCGTGATTTCATCCATCGAAGAACTGGATTGCTGAGCGGAGGCGGAGACTTGTTCGATTCCTGCCGCGGACTCTTCAGAAAAGGCAGCGATATCTTCGATAGCCTGATTGATTTTTTTGCTATTTGTGGAGATATAGTTCAATTCTTCGGTAATATGCTGTATTTTCATTTCCATATTCCCGACAGAGTGATTGATTGTTTCAAAGGTTCGGCCTGTGAGTGTGATCTGTTTCGTGCCTTCATCCACTTGAGTATAACCATCTTCCAGGGAGTGGACGACTGTTTTTGAACCCGTTTGAATGGCGGAGACAATATTGGTGATATCCCCAACGGAGTGTGTGACCTCTTCAGCGAGTTTCCGCACTTCATCGGCGACGACGGCAAAGCCCTTGCCATGTTCACCAGCACGAGCGGCCTCTATGGCTGCATTCAGCGCCAATAGATTGGTTTGATTGGATATATCTTTGATGACCTGCACAAGCTGCGAGATTTGCTGTGATTGAGAATCGAGCCCTTTCACTTGCTCTACGGCATTTTTGACAATCCCATCAATACTTTGCATCTGTTGGACTGAACTGCGCATTAAAGCGGTGCCGTCCTTGGTCAAGGAAAGGATTTCGGTTGAACTTCTAGCCACATCCGCTCCTTCCAGGTGGGCCAACTCGATCCTGCCGGTGAAATCATCCATCATGCGAACCATTTCGGCTGCCCGGCTGGCTTGTGACTCCGAACCTTCCGAAAGTTCATACATCGTAGACGCTATTTGCTTGCTGCCCTGCTGCACTTCATTTGCTGATTGAGTCAGATCCTCGCTTTGGTTGGTAACGGATTGCGAAATAACGAGCATTTTTTCGATCGTATCACGAAGGTTTTTCTGCATTAGGTTGGCGGAGACCGTTAATTCGCCCAGTTCATCATATGACTTTTGCTCCAGGGGCTCATGATTCAGCTCTCCGTCAGCCACCATTTTCATCCTGTCCCTAATTTTAAGGAGGGGGGTGGTAATGAGGTTGGCAGTAACAAGCGCCAGCACAAGGCCGATAAGGACTGCTGCAATGGATAAGATGATACTTGTCGTCTTGACCGATTTCCCGCTTTCGATGACGGTTTTACCTGAAGCGACAATCAATTCCTCGCGTTTAGAAGCAAGCTCCTTGAAACCCTCCATTACTTCATTGCTGATTGGCGCCACTTCATTTTTGAGTATCTCTTTAGCGCGTTCTTCATTTCCTTTTTCATACTGGATAAATACCCGTTCTACAATCATCGTCCTCCAATCCACGCTCTTCTCGATCAATTCCTTTGTTTTATCAGAATCGCTTAAGGCTAGGAGTTCCTCCTGGATGACCTGGCTTTCTTCGGTATATTGTAAGAACCTTTCTTTATAACTCTCGTCGCCATATAGAATATAGGCCCGGACGAATGCGGTTCTTTGTGCTAGATTATATAGGAGCTTTTCGTCTTGGATAAGAAGCGGAAGTTCCCTTTCGATGATATCCTGTGAGTATACCAGTGACTTGTTGCTGCTATAAATGTTGAATGCTCCTAAGATGACACATAAAGATATGATGAGTGAAAATGCCACCAATACCTTTGCTTTAATGCTTTTCAAATTATTGGACCCCTTTATCGATATTTTATTCACTCTTTTTATCGGATTTTTAATGTGATTTTTAAGTAATGAAAAGTTAACCAAATTTTCCACCAGGTCTAATGTTCACTTTATATAAACATCTTGATTTCTTATCATTTTCAAGTTACTATTGACTTGGAAAAATATAATATTCCGCGTTATGGCGGAAGAGGTTCTAGCTACCCTCTCAAAAAAACTAAGGAGAAACAGTGCTCTATTCTTAGGGTGCTGTTTTTTTCCGTAAAAAGGAGTTTTATAGAATGAAGAAGAAAGAAAAGGCAGTGGTTGTGTTTAGCGGAGGGCAGGACAGTACGACGTGCCTGTTTTGGGCATTGGAGAGATTTGAGGAAGTGGAAGCGGTGACGTTCGATTATAATCAGCGGCATAGCTTGGAAATCGAATGTGCTCAAAAAATTGCCAAGGAATTGGGCGTGAACCATCATATCCTTGACATGTCGCTGCTGAACCAACTGGCACCGAATGCATTGACAAGAAGTGATATCGCAGTGGCGGACGGAGAAGAAGGGGAGCTGCCGTCGACGTTCGTACCAGGGAGGAATTTGCTGTTCCTTTCGTTTGCCGGAGTGCTTGCGAGTCAGATTGGCGCTAAACATATTGTCACAGGTGTTTGTGAAACGGATTTCAGCGGATATCCTGACTGCCGCGATGTATTCATTAAATCGTTGAATGTGACCTTGAACTTGTCGATGGACCAGTCATTCGTGATTGATACGCCGCTAATGTGGCTTAATAAAGAGGAAACATGGGAGCTTGCTGACCAGCTTGGCGCATTCGACTTTGTCCGCGAAAAGACCCTGACTTGCTATAACGGAATCATCTCCGATGGCTGTGGAGATTGTCCGGCATGTAATCTGCGGAAAAAAGGACTCGATGACTATGTAAGCAGACGGAAGGTGCTTTCATGATGTACGGTTTTAAGATAGTGGATAAACTCCAGAAAATAGATGAAGATATCCAGCGCAGCCAATTGAAGTATACAAACAAGAGGGTTCTCGTGAGTAAGGAATTCACCTTTGACGCGGCGCACCATCTGCATGACTATGAAGGGAAATGCAAGAACCTGCATGGCCACACGTATAAAGTCATTTTCGGATTGAGCGGGTATACGGATTCACGCGGGTTGATGATAGATTTTGGTGACATCAAGGATATATGGAAAAATGAAATCGAAATCCACCTGGATCATCGTTATTTGAATGAAACCCTGCCGCTCATGAATACAACAGCTGAAAATATGGTTGTCTGGATCTATGAAAAAATGGCCGAAGCCCTTTCATTAAAAGAATATGAGGGTGCTAGAGTCGAATTTGTTCGACTGTACGAAACGCCGACAAGCTATGCCGAAGCCAGACGGGAGTGGATGGAAAGTGAGTAAACTCCCGGTTATGGAAATCTTCGGGCCGACCATCCAAGGAGAGGGAATGGTCATTGGTCAAAAAACCATGTTCGTTCGGACGGCCGGCTGCGATTATTCATGTTCCTGGTGTGATTCCGCATTTACTTGGGATGGCACAGGTAAGGAAGATACCGTTCAGATGACTGCCGATGAAATATGGGATGAGCTGAAGCGAATTGGGGGTTCCGGTTTTTCCTTCGTGACGATATCTGGGGGAAACCCGGCCCTACTGAAAAACCTAAACGGCTTGATAGCGATCTTACATGAAAATAAAATGAAAATTGGTGTCGAAACACAAGGGAGCCGATGGCAGGATTGGTTTCTCGATATTGATGAACTGACTATCTCACCTAAGCCGCCGAGCTCTGGAATGAACACGGACTTTACGGTGCTTGACCAAATCATCTCGAATCTTGCCAATCGAAATCCAGAAAACCATGTTTCATTGAAGATCGTCGTCTTTAACGAGGAAGATTATCAATATGCCAAACATGTACATGGGCGGTACCCGGATATTCCTTTTTATCTGCAGGTCGGCAATGACGACAGCAGGACGGCGGATGATCGTCAATTGATCAGCGGCCTATTGAAGAAGTACGAAGAGTTAATTGATAAAGTGATAGCGGATGATGAATTGAATGATGTGAAAGTCCTGCCCCAGCTGCATACCTATATATGGGGTAACAAGCGGGGCGTGTAAAGTAAAGGCAGTGTGATGTTTAATCACACTGCCTTTTAAGCTTATTACAACCTTTGCATGTGTGTAGCTTTGAAGGATGATGTGTATTTTAGGCCATATCCAAATAAGCGATCCATTCCTATATGTGCGGTCCAAATTAAACCAATCATCATCCATGCATCCGACTTTAGGAATATGGCTAACAAAATCATGAAGATGGAAACGATATAAGTATGGAATGCGTTATAAACCTTTGCTCCAATCCGATCATCGATCAGATAGGCCAGCATGGAAACATCAGGGGACAAAATCAACAAAAGGAAAATCCACCAGCTGAATTCATATAACGAATAGATATAAATCACCGCTAAAAGGACCATAAGTCCTTCAATATGAAGGAATTTCTTCACCATTTCATAACCTCCAAAGTTTAATTGACCATTGGTCAATAGTGTCCGAAAAAATTATATGATGTTCTTGGTGATATTTTTTACATGAAAATAGGCTAAACCTTTTACATCTTGATAAGATAGCTCAGAATTAATATAAAAAGTTATGAATCCGTGAAGAGAAAGAAAAATCGACCAAATGGATGCAGGATTCAGTTTGTTGTCCGTTAGATCCGTCAAGGACTGGATTAGCTTTTCGTATGTTTTATTAGAATCGAATTGAAGTAACTGCTGAATTTCTTTTTCCTTCGATAAAAACATGATGGAATAATGATTCTGTTGGGTTAAACCAAACTCCAAGAAGCACAATAAAATCTTTTCCATTTTTACAGAAGGGTCATTTTCCGACAGGATGATATCATCGATTAAAGAATTTAAAACGGAAAAATCCGTTTTCACTAAACTATAAAATATTTCCGCCTTGTTTTTAAAATGATAATAAATGGCTCCATGACTGCAATCCAATGATTTAGCCAATTGCCTCATCGAGACATTCGAATACCCTAACGCTGCAAAAAGGTTTCTAGCTTCATTCAAAACCATGTCCCTGGATAATTCTTGACCTGCCGATTTCCTTGGCGACATCTTGTCACCTCCTTATTAATTGACCACTGGTTAATTAGGATGATAGCTCACGGATTTTCAAATGTCAATTATTAGGTCGATTGATAAAGTACTGTTTTTTAAGTGGGATTTTGCCATTTGTTTCACCAGTGTTGCAAAGGATAAACCCCCAGTTTATTGAGGGTTTATGCAATTTATTAAAAAACTAATGATGCTCTCAAAGTAGTAACGCCATTTTCTAAATAACCCTTTAAACAGGTTAATGTATATACCCAACCTTCTTTTTGTCCGATCATTTTGTTTATTATTTCAGGGTCGTCTTCACTCAATCCAGATTCGTTCACTTCAATGATCGTACTCGTTTTATCCAACTCTTTTAGTGTAATGGTAACAATCGTTTCTTGATCATTTCCGCCCCATGCAAACACGATTTTCCTATTTTCCTCTACTTCCAATACATGAATGACCACTTCAGCATCGTATTCGTTGTATCTCAATGTAGGCGTCCTGCCTTTTTCCCATCTTTCCGAACTTGATGAGAACCAGAAATTCCCGATTTTTTCAGGATTCACAATGGCTTCAAACACTTCATTAGCTGGCTTGATTATCTTAAATTTCGTGATTATTTGGGTATCCATTATTAACTCAACTCTCTTTCAATGTGTTTTTGTAGTTTCCGTTTAATTATCCCAGTCTACTGATATGGGCGGGAGGGTCCGTCCAGTTTCAAGCAAGCTCTTCAGGTTACTTAAAAGGGCTGGCCATCCATTATTCAAGCCTTCAAAGGTATTGTCATCATATACGAAATCCGTCTCCAATAGCTCCTCATGCCTAAGAATTAACTTCACAGTCGAATCGTCCATTTTCTGTAATTCAAAAGTGACCCGTGTAGGCTGCTCGCGAGGTGTTTCGTCTCCTGCCATGATCCATGTAAACGAGAGCAGGTGCAACGGCTCGCATTTAAGTACATGCCCATGATCGGTAATCCGCCCATCTTTCAGCAAATATTTAACGGCTGACCCTTCTTGCCAGTCAGACTGTACTTGTAATCCGAAGTGGTATTTCTTCGTGACTTCACCACTCGTCAAGGCTTCCCAAAGCTTCTCTGGTGTGGTTGCGATATAAATAGGATAGACAAACGTAGTTTTTTTCATCATTCTTATTCTCCTCGCCAAATAAAGTACATGACTCTATCTTTGATTTTCGGCTTTTGTATACAGACGGTCAAGCAGTTTTATGCGACAGAAATCGGCAAAAGGGGGAAACAGGGCCATTGAAGTAAATGGCTAAATCAATCGGTATCAGCGAATACATACTAAAATCGACGGTATGGAAACTTCTTGATTTCCAACCGCTTTCAAGCTACGATGAATAAGGAAAATGATATTCCGCCCGGGCGGAAGAGGTTCTAGCTACCCTCTCAAAAAAACTAAGGAGAACAGGGCTCTTTCTTAGGGTGCTGTTTTTTCTGTATAAGGAGAATTAAGAAATGTTAAGAATTTTATTGTATTTAGTATCCATCATCACGGCGAATGTGGTTACAGCAGCTTTTGCGCCATTACATTTTGGCATGTTCATCATCCCGATGGGGACATTGCTCATCGGGGGAACCTTCATCTTCCGAGATCTGGTCCAGAATAAATTCGGCCGCGCGAAGACCTATATATGCATCGTCACTGCACTTATTTTATCTGCATGTGTATCATTTTTATTAGGAGATACGTTACTGATTGTGTTTGCTTCCGCATTATCCTTCGTGGTCGCAGAAACAGCGGATACGGAAATTTATACCCGTTTAAAGCTCCCGATGAGTTGGAGGGTGTTTTACAGCGGGATCGTTGGAGGATTTTTCGATTCAGTGATATTTGTCGTGATTGGCCTAAGTCCTCTGGGTGCCAATATATTGCCATGGGAAGCAGTACCAGCTGCGGTCATCGGCCAAATCATCGTTAAAACGATCATTCAGTCCATTGGTGCCGTATTGTTGGGACGAATCAACGTAGAACTGGAGAAACGTGTAGTCTCCAGTTAAATGCTAGGAGGGATGCACTCGATGGATGGAACCAAAAAAGAAGAAGAAAAATGCTATTGCCTCGAGGCCTTTCGTGAAAAATATGGCCCGCATGTTCAAGGGGAATGCATGAAGCTCTCCTGCGCCAATTATCGCAAGCATAAAGGAATAGACAAAAAAAGGACCTGATTAGGTCCTTTTTTTGCGTGATTGAAGTAACTCACAAGTAAACAGCGCAAACTAAGTGTGCAGTACGAATTCACGAGTAAAAGTGCGAAACTCACGAGTAAAACAGCAAAACTCACGAGTAAAAGTGCGAAATTCACGAGTAAACGTGAAAAACTCACGAGTAAACAGTCCAAACTCACGAGTAAACGTGAAAAACTCACGATTAAATAGTGCAAACTAAGTGTGCAGTACGAATTCACGAGTAAAAGTGCGAAATTCACGAGTAAACAGTCCAAACTCACGAGTAAACAGTGCGAAACTAAGTGTTTCGCACGAATTCACGAGTAAAACAGTAAAAAAAGCTCCCTGGGCCGTTCCATTAATGGGTGCAGGAAGCTTTTTATTTGGACTAGAAATGCTCTGCGCTTTTTCGAACTAATTTTTCCAGGAAGAAAAAGCATTCGCGTTTCCGCTCAAGTTCGGTTTGTCCATTTTCGGTGACATGATAATATTTCCTGCGGCCTGATTCGGACTCTTTCCAATGTCCTTTTATGAATTCTTTTTTTTCTAATCGTTTAAGGGCAGGGTAGAGGGTGCCTTCACTTATTTCATAGTTGCCCTTGCTCATTTGCTTCAGGATTTTGGTTATTTCATAGCCGTATAGCTTTTTTTGTGAAAGAAGTGAAAGCAAAAGGAGGTCAATGCTTCCCTTCATTAATTCTTTATCCATATAAAATCTCCTCCTTTTCATTTTTAAAGTGTAATACGTTGTACATCGTATCACAAGGTGCATTTTACTTTTCTTAAAAAAAATGGTTAAATGACGATTGCTAAATAAATTTAATCATAGTAAAATGTGCTTCGGAACGGATGAGTTGTGAAGAGTGTGGTAAGGATACTATATACATGATTTAATGGTTTTAATGAAAATACGGAATAGGATAGAAGAATCACTACTCAAGGGGTATTAATTGATTTTTTTTCGAAAATCATTTAGATTCTATTTATCAACAAGAGCAAAGAAAGAAGGTCCTAGATAGATGAAAGTGAAAGCACCTGAGTCATTCACATATATAGGTGGAAAGAGAGCAGTTCTTCTGCTTCACGGGTTTACCGGAAGTACAGGAGATATGAAGAAGTTAGGGAAGTACTTAAATGATCTCGACTATACTTGCCACGGACCTCTTTATAGTGGGCACGGAGTATCAGCCGAGGAACTTGCTAAAACTGGTCCAAAGGAATGGTGGGGAGATGTAGTTAATGGCTATAATTTCCTAAAAGGAGAAGGCTATGAGGAAATTGCAGTTGTAGGAATTTCTTTAGGGGGAGTGTTCTCATTAAAAGTGGGAATTGAATTGCCTGTAAAAGGGGTAGTTTCAATGTGTGCTCCGACGCAAGGAAAAAGTATCGATCGACAAAAGAACCGCTTGCTCAATTATGCACAGGCTTATAAGAAGTTTGAGGGCAAAGATGCAGACCAAATTGCTGCAGAAGTGAAGCTGCTTGAAGAAGAGCCTATGCCTCAACTAAAAGATGTGTTGAACATTATAAATGAGACAGGTGAAAATTTAGATTTAATCACATCACCAACTCTTGTTCTGCAAGGTCGTTTGGATGATCCCGACTATACGGAGAGCGCTACAGCGATTTTCAATGAAGTCGATACACAGCATAAACACTTGATTTGGTATGAAAAGTCTGGCCATATTATCACATTGGGCAAGGAACGTGAACAGGTGTATGAAGATGTGTATAAGTTCTTGAATACACTGAATTGGTCGGAGTAATAAGCGATATTTTTGATCCCCTTTAAGTTGAACGTGTAAAAAGCCTACAGTCGTAAGTAGGCTTTACACTATACTTGAGGGGATTTAATTTTGGCTGCAAATCTATTTGTAGAAAAAAACTTTCAAGGTATCGTTATTATCAAGAGTTGCCAATAAAATATCGTTCACGTCGGCATTATATGTTATTTTGATTTTGTTTTTCAGCCATGCTTCGTCTTTACCGCCCCGGTTCAATTCTTTAGAATCAATCTTTCCCTCTTTAATAATCGTTTTAGGAAAAGTGAAGGCATTTGTTGCCAGGTGCATATCTGCTGGGGTTACTGCTTCATATTGGGGATCTAAAAACAATGAAATGGTACCGCCCGGTTCCCATAGCGCGAGGGATACTTTTTGAATATCTTCGACTTTTTCTTTTCTTAATTCCGATAATAAAACATCGATGGAGATTCTGGCCCTTGCTAAGCTTTTGTAAATGATTTGTCCATTTTCGATAAGCGGAAAGGGGTCTGAATCAAAAAACCTTCGGAGTTTTCCCCACTTAAGGCTTGCAAACACACTAATTATATATAAAATGACCAATACACTGGTTGTTATCATGGAGCCCTTCAAACCTAACTGTTCATCAGATAAAGGGTGGGCAAGAATGTTTCCAAGAATTAAAGCCATTATGAAATCAAGTAATCTTAACTGCGAAATGGACCGTTGCCCCATCAATTTTACCGAAAGAAGCAAGAAGAAGAAGGAAATGATGGCCCTTAAGATCCACTGGATTGCAGTAAGAGTTTCCTGGCTATTAAAAAAATCCACAAAAATTCACGTCCTAATTTCCAATAAAGGAGAAGTAATGGGCCTTTTTAGAGGGGGCCGTTTATAGTTTTAGCCGGCTCCTTCATAAGTATTACCCAACATTGGCCCTTCGGAGACTTTATTGACTGTTTTCGAAAAATTTATATTAATATAACAACTTTAAAACGTATTGTAATTAAAAATAAACTGATTTAAAATGATATCTTTCCTGAGAAATTTATTTAAAAAATATCCTTGTATAATATCAGTGACAATGGTCTGATAGTTTCTACCTGGCAGCCGTAATGCCGGACTACAAGGAAGTATGAAAATTGAAGAGATGAACAGGTTAATGTTGGTTCGCTTGAAAAAAGCTTGATCCTAAAAAACATGCTTCGATGAAAGCTCTTACTTTTTCACACTTTCTTGCTGCGGCTGAAGGTGTAAAAAGGTGAGGGCTTTTTATATAAAAAAAACGAATGGGAAATGATATAGCTAAAGGGGATGAAAGCATGCTTTTCTTATTGAATATACTAGGTGTTTTAGTTGTAATGGGTATCGTTTACCTTTGTTCACCTAATAAAAGGAACGTTAAGTGGAAAGCCATTCTTACCTTGCTGGTTCTTGAATTGCTTATCACATGGTTCATGTTATCGACAAAAATAGGGGCATGGGTCATCAATCTGATCGCTTCATTCTTTACCTGGTTGATTGAATGTGCGAATGAAGGGATTTCTTTTGTCTTTCCTTCGCTTATGGCAAATGAACAAGTGGATTTCTTTTTCAGCGCATTGATGCCGATTATCTTCATTATCACGTTTTTTGATGTTTTATCGTATTTCGGTATACTTACGTGGATCATTGATAAAGTGGGATGGCTCATTTCAAAAGTATCCGGTTTGCCGAAACTTGAGAGTTTCTTTTCGATTCAGATGATGTTCCTTGGAAATACGGAGGCACTTGCCGTACTCCGCCTTCAACTCAGTGCGATTAAGGATCAGCGTCTTTTGACATTTGGAATCATGAGCATGAGCAGCATCAGCGGTTCAATCATTGGAGCCTACCTGTCCATGGTACCGGCAACCTATGTTTTTGTAGCGATACCTTTGAACTGCTTAAATGCTTTGCTGATAGCTAATATGCTGAATCCCGTCGATGTCAGTAAAGAAGAAGACGTCGTTTATGTACCTTCTAAAGAGGAACGTAAAGATTTCTTTTCCACCATTTCCAACAGTATGTTGGTTGGGGCCAAAATGGTCTTCGTCATCATGGCAATGGTTATCGGCTATGTGGCGTTGACGGCCAGCGTAAACGGCATTTTCGGCTTCTTCGTGGATGGATTGACCATTCAAAAGATTTTCTCTGTCATTTTTAGTCCATTTGCATTCTTGCTTGGATTAACTGGACAGGATGCCATGTATGTCGCTCAATTGATGGGAATCAAGCTTGCCACGAATGAGTTCGTTGCCTTGCTCGACCTAAAGGATAAAGTCAGTACACTGCCTCCGCATACAGTCGCTGTTGCTGTCACTTATTTGACGTCATTTGCCAACTTCAGTACAGTGGGCATGATCTACGGAACATTCAATTCCATCCTCAATGATGAGAAATCGAACATTATCGGAAGGAATGTTTGGAAGCTGTTGGTTAGCGGGATGGCTGTTTCCCTGTTAAGTGCCATGGTCGTTGGATTATTCGTTTGGTGATTTAAACATGGGCATCCATTTGGATGTCCCATCTGAAAAAAGCTGTGCAGGATTTTCCATGCACAGCTTTTTCGTTTATTTCGTCAAATAGTTCTCTGTATAATATGGTTTATTTTCCTCATCGAAGGCAACTCCGACACCGAGGGATTCAAAATCTTTCTGTAATTTGTTTTCCCTGTGTCCAATGGAGTTCATTAGGCCTTCATGGGCAAAGATACTGCTATTCTGACCGGCAGCCAGGTTCTCCCCCGCCATTCGAAAATTGATTTTGTCATCTTCCATCCGGTCAAAAGGGGATTCCCCTTCAAGGTTTGTATGGTTGAAGTATTGATTCACGGCCATATCTGCACTATGATCCTGTGCAGTAACCTTCACTCGTTTATCCCATGTTAGCACGGAGAGATCATGATTGACCCGTGATGCATTGGTCAAATCGAATAATTGGTATTCAAAGCCCTTCTTTAATCCGGGGCCGGCTTCTGCAAAATAGCCGCTCTTTTGCTTTTCGAGTTTTGCGTCGATGATTTGGATTGCCGTGACTGTATTTTTCTCATGTTTGTCATAAAAAATGGTCACATAGCTATTATCCATTTCGAACATATCGTATTCGCCGCCGTCACTTCGAATCTGGTAATAGACGTTTCCTTTAAGCAGTTTTGTTACAGGCTCCGCCATTTTCCCGGTCACGGTTTCTTTTGGTGTACCGCGTTTAATGCCTTCCTTTGAGGAAATCAAATCTTGGTTCGTATATAAACCAACAACTTTATTGTTATTATCGTAGGCAACCATGAAGAAGTTTTGATAATTTTCGTGATAGGCAAACCAGTCCACGCCATATTCATTCCGCGTATTCCGCTTAGCTTCACCAGCCATTTTTTCTACATCATCCTTCGTGTCGCCAATTTCGATATTACGGACTGAAAAGGATGCATCAGCAGGTGCTTCCAGTGCTGGTTTTTTCACTTTTTCCGTTTCCTGAGATTCTTTTTCAGAAGCGGTATCCAATGTTTCCGTCAGCGAGCCAATCAGGCTGCTGACTCCAGTGCTCAGTTTTTCCAAGGCTGTCGTAATCTCGGGCCCGTTTATAACTGAACGAACATCTGATGCAAAGGCACTAACCCCGGCTTTGAATCCAGACTCCTGAATATCTTTACCATAGCCATACCATAATCCAGAGAGTAGGAGTATGAGGACCACAATATTAAATAATTTACGCAAATCGTTCACTCCTGCTCTATCCAGGATATAGAATCCCGATTAATGAAAGATCATCTGCAGCACACTTAAAACAGGTGGGGCACCTAACAAAAATAGTGAACACATAATGAGTATTTGCGAGACCATTTTTGGAAGCTTTTCTTTCCCTTTTCCCGAATACCAGCCACTGAACTGAAGTTTATTTCTATACCAGACGAATAATAAAAGCAGTATCGCAATCGAGCCTAGCCAGCCATACTGAGTCACTCCTATGTTTATATATATGCCGTTTACAATGCTCGAAATGATTGTTCCGGCAATCCCGAATATTAATATGATGCGGAACAATTCTAATAAGACTTTCATATGTCACTCCTTGGTTAGACCATTATACTTCTTCGATTACAAAATAAAAATTTAAATGATTTGGCATTACATATTATACCAAAAATAAAGAGGGGAATAAAACAGGTACCTCTTTCGAAGGTGAAATTTTCATTATTATTTAGGCTGTTTTCACATACTTTGTTGCTATTTACCAGGTAGTGAGTTGTGGTTGATTTCCCCTCCAGATGCTCGCTTTCCGCGGGGCGGGCGGTGAGCCTCCTCGGCGTAAACGCCTGTGGGGTCTCACCTGTCCCGCTGCTCCCACAGGAGTCTCGCACTTCGGCTCCAATAAACCTTAAATAGTTTCGTTTTAAAAACAACAATCTTTACGAAAAGAGCCATTAGTTAAGTCTTTATAAACAAAAAAAGATTAGCCATTGCGCTAATCTTTTTCATTTGGGATTACTTTAATTGATCATTCAAGACACTTTCCTCGAGAACGGAAAACTTATCACCATACACCCTTGTTATGTGATTTTCCCCCCATGTACATAGTGCGGAAAGAATACTTTCCAGGCTTTGTCCATACTCACTTAATTCATATTCCACTTTTGGGGGGACCTGGTTGTAAACGATCCGGTTGATGACTTCGTCCTTTTCCAACTCCCTCAACTGTTGGGTCAACATTTTTTGGGTGATGTTCGGCATAAGGCGCTTCAATTCACTAGTCCGCTTTTTCCCGTGGGTAAGATGGCAGAGGATAACGCATTTCCATTTTCCTCCCATTACTTCAAGTGTCGCTTCAACGGATATATTGTATTTCTTTTTTTGCATGATTTGCATACTCTCCTTACATTATAGATACTAAAAGGTGCCTATATCACTTTAAAGTACGTACTGTTTTTTATTTGTATTATATCTCATAATAACATTTGCACACCGAATTCCACTGTACCATTTACAAAAAAAGTTGCTCAGGCAATTTCAATGATAGTACAAAACGACAAGAAGGAGAAGAGGATATGATTTCAAATAAAAATAGAAGTACATGGGCATTGCTGGCTTTAGCGATCAGTGCCTTTGCGATTGGAACAACTGAGTTCATCAGCGTGGGATTATTACCACTCATTTCTAAAGATTTACACATTACAGTGACGACGGCGGGACTGACGGTGTCCTTATACGCTTTGGGGGTCATGTTCGGGGCACCTATCCTGACATCATTGACATCGAATATGTCGCGAAAGACTTTATTGCTTTGGATAATGGTCGTGTTCATTATAGGAAATGCATTAGCGGCTTCTGCGACCACGGTCGGTGTATTATTGATCGCACGTGTCATTTCAGCGCTTGCACATGGTATCTTCATGTCAATCGGCGCTACGATTGCCGCTGATTTGGTCCCTGAAAACCGCAGGGCGAGTGCCATCGCCATCATGTTTACAGGTCTGACGGTGGCAACGGTGACCGGAGTTCCTTTTGGAACCTTCATCGGTCAGCAATTCGGCTGGAGATTCGCTTTCATCATCATAGTGGCAATCGGCTTGATCGCTTTCATCGGAAACGGCATCCTAGTCCCATCGGATTTAAGAAAAGCGGCACGGACCACTTTCCGTGACCAAATCAAATTGGTGACGAATGGGCGTTTGCTGCTAGTATTCATCATTACAGCGTTAGGGTATGGCGGTACATTCGTTGTCTTCACGTACCTGTCGCCTTTACTTCAGGAAGTGACAGGGTTTAAAGAAGGAACTGTTGCCTTGATTTTGTTAATATATGGAGTAGCCATAGCAATAGGAAATACCCTTGGCGGGAAATTCGCCAATCGCAATCCTATTAATGCCCTATTCTATATGTTTCTTATTCAGGCCATTGTTCTTGTGGTGTTGACTTTCACGGCACCGTTCAAGGTAGCTGGTTTAATTACGATCATTTTAATGGGATTGTTTGCATTCATGAATGTTCCGGGGCTTCAAGTGTATGTCGTCATGTTAGCGGAGCGTTTCGTGCCGAGTGCAGTGGACGTGGCGTCAGCCATCAATATTGCCGCCTTCAATGCGGGTATCGCCATTGGTGCCTACTTAGGAGGGGTGATAACGGATTCGATCGGATTGATCCATACAGCGTGGATAGGTGGGGTCATGGTGTTTGCAGCAGTGATTTTAACAGGATGGAGCCGGGCCCTGGAAAGTAAAGACCTTACCAAGGGAACGGACAAAATAGCATAGGATTTAAAAAGTGATGCATCTTAGAAAAAGCATGCTATGCGTATAGGGTATCAATGAAAAGTATCATTGCATCCCTTCAGTGAATGATGGAAGGTTCTCTGAAGGGATGTAATGATACTGATACTAAAAGCGCATTACAATCTATAAAAACAATCATCTGGAGGTAGAGTATTATGGTGAAAAACATACAAGATACAACTACATTGCATAACGGCGTCAAAATGCCTTGGTTCGGATTGGGCGTATTTAAGGTGGAAGAAGGACCGGAGCTGGTAAATGCAGTTAAAGTGGCCATTAAACATGGTTATCGCAGCATCGATACGGCTGCCATTTATGAAAACGAAGAAGGGGTTGGACAAGGGATCCGTGAGGGCTTAAAAGAAGCTGGAATCTCAAGGGAAGACTTATTCGTAACATCCAAAGTCTGGAATGCCGATTTAGGCTATGAATCGACAATTGCAGCTTACGAAAAAAGCTTACAGAAACTTGGCTTGGAGTACCTGGATTTATATCTTATCCATTGGCCAGTGGAAGGAAAATATAAAGAAGCTTGGAGAGCGTTGGAAACTCTATATAAAGAAGGAAAAGTGAAAGCGATCGGTGTGAGCAATTTCCAGATTCACCACCTAAAAGATTTAATGGAAGATGCAGAAGTGAAGCCGATGGTCAATCAAGTGGAATGCCATCCGCGTTTAACTCAAAAAGAAGTTCAGGCATTCTGTAAGGAACAAGGAATACAACTTGAAGCATGGTCTCCTTTGATGCAAGGTGAACTTCTTGATAATGAGGTTTTACAAGCTATTGCAACCAAGCATGGCAAATCTGTTGCACAAGTCATTTTACGCTGGGATTTACAAAATGGGATTGTAACGATTCCGAAATCAACTAAAGAACATCGTATTGTCGAAAACTCAACTGTATTCGATTTCGAATTGACCGAAGAGGAAATGAACCAAATTGATGGATTGAATCAGAATCACCGTGTTGGGCCAGATCCTGATAATTTCGACTTTTAATTAAGTATGAAGGAGAGGGACGGGATATCCGTCTTTCTCTTTTTTTATGGATTTCGCATCGGAATTTACAATGACAGCTTCGGGAATCTGATTAGTTGACACCGTATTACTGGGATGATATAAATGCATGTGCATGCATTATATAAAAAAGGAGATGAAGAATGATGAATGATTTATTTTCACCTTATCGCATAAAAGAACTTGAACTTAAAAATAGGATCGTCATGCCGCCGATGTGCCAATACTCCGTCGAAGCGGAAGATGGTATACCAACGAACTGGCACCAGCAGCATTATGTAAGCAGGGCAGTTGGCGGCACGGGGTTAATTATAGTGGAAATGACCGATGTGGAGCCTGATGGGCGCATTTCGAATCGCGATCTTGGATTATGGTCCGACGATCAAATTGGGGCTTTCTCCAACATCGTTAAGGAAGTTCATCAATACGGTGCAAAAATCGGGATACAAATTGCCCATGCAGGCCGTAAAGCGGAGGATGCGGAACCGCCGGTGGCACCTTCAGCCATTGCGTTTGATGAAACGTACAAAACACCAAGAGCTTTAGTAACGGAAGAAGTGAAGGAAATGGTCGATAAATTCCGGGCATCGGCCAGAAGGGCAGTTCAAGCAGGATTTGACGTAATCGAATTACATGGTGCACACGGGTATTTAATCCACCAATTCACATCACCGCTTACGAATAAACGTGATGACGAATATGGAAGAGACCTGACTAAATTCGGAGTGGAAGTCATTAAAGCAGTGAAAAGCGAAATGCCTGCCGACATGCCTTTAATCATGCGCATTTCTGCAAAAGAATACGTTGAAGGCGGATATGGTATTGAAGAAAGCATTGCATTTTCACAAGTCTTTAAAGAAGCGGGCGTCGATATGTTCCATGTAAGCTCTGGAGGAGAAGGCCCGATTGGAGCAGACGGAAGACCTGGTACCCATGCCAGCTATCAAACTCCGTTAGCCAGGGAAATCAAAAAAGCTTTGGATATTCCGGTGATTGCTGTAGGTCGATTAGATGATCCGATTCTTGCAAATTCAATCATTGGTAATGAAGAAGCGGATTTGGTTGCCGTCGGCAGAGGAATGCTGCGAAACCCTTATTGGGCACTTGAAGCATCTAAAGCTTTGAATATAAAAACGGAGATCCCTAAACAATATCAACTGGGATTCAAGCATTGATAAAACGCTGGCGAATTTTATATTCGCCGGCGTTTTTTCATTCAGTGCATGAGGGAATTTGCTTATGCGAATCCATTACGTGATGTTTAACTGGAAATTTTGCTATAATGATAAAGATAAATCAAACGATAATTCGAGGTGCTAATTATGGAAGAAATCAAAATCATTACAACGGAAGAAGTGGAAGCTAAGCTTGAGGCAGGAGAAGCGATGGAGCTTGTCGATGTTCGTGAAGACGAAGAAGTGCAAGAGGGTATGATCGAAGGCGCGAAACATATTCGCATGAATGATATCCCGGCGAACCTTGACTATTTTGATAAAGATAAAGAATATATCTTTATCTGCCGTTCAGGACGCCGCAGTGAAAATGTATGCCATTATCTTCAGGAACAAGGATATAAAGTGGCAAACATGGTTGGCGGAATGCTTGAATGGGACGGCGAAGTCATCGTTAAGTGAAGCTCTTCAAAAAGGCCTGTTACTTTTGTAAGCGTAAATCCAGGAATGTGACGGCTTATTTGAATGAAGAAAGAAAAAAGATCATGGTTTTTCACAATGCCGTGAATATGCGGAAAGACGTGCATATTTGAAGGCGTGAAAAAAAAGAGTCCTTTCATCATGAAAGGACTCTTTTTTCTATATGAACCTTACTTACGGGGATTCAAACGTTATATGTTAAAATTAGGGTGCCGAAGTCAGAAAATATAGAAAAAGGAGAGTTGAAGCATGAATGTTCATAAAATAGCGGTCATTGCAGGTGACGGGATTGGCCCTGAGGTGATTAATGAGGGTGTAAAGGTCCTTAAAGAAGTGGCGGCCATTGCCGGTGATTTTTCTTTCCAGTTCACCTATTTTCCATGGGGCTGTGAATATTACCTTGAGCACGGCAAAATGCTGCACGACGATGGACTGGAACAACTGATGAAGTTTGACGCCGTGTATCTGGGGGCTGTCGGTTATCCTGGTGTCCCGGACCATATTTCCTTACGTGAACTTCTGCTGAAGATCAGAAAGGGATTTGACCAATATGTGAATGTTCGACCCGTTAAATTGCTTCAAGGTGCACCCTGTCCATTAAAAGACGTGACTCGTGACCAAATCGATATGGTTGTCATCCGTGAAAACAGTGAAGGGGAATATTCCGGTGCCGGTGATTGGCTTTTTAAAGGCAAGCCGGAAGAAGTCGTCCTGCAGACGGGGGTCTTTTCACGAAAGGGAACCGAGAGGATCATCCGTTATGCTTATGAACTGGCGCGCAAGACGGGAAGGACGCTAACGAGCATAAGCAAGGCGAACGCATTGAATTATTCAATGGTTTTTTGGGATCAGGTTTTTGAAGAAATTGGACAGGAGTATCCGGAAGTAGAAACGAATTCCTATCTGGTCGATGCGGCAAGCATGTATTTTGTCAAACAGCCCGAACGGTTTCAAATCGTTGTCACCTCCAATTTGTTCGGTGACATCATAACGGATTTAGGTGCTGCCATTGCAGGCGGGATGGGACTGGCGGCCGGTGCCAATTTAAACCCGGAACGGATTTATCCTTCGATGTTCGAACCGATTCATGGTTCAGCCCCGGATATAGCACATCAAGGCATCGCCAATCCACTTGCGGCCATATGGTCCGCCAGTCAGATTCTCGATTTCTTTGGACATGAGGTTTGGGGTGCAAAAGTGTTGGACGTGATTGAACAGGCGATGGTCGATAAAAAGGTGCTGACTCCTGATATGGGCGGGGCAGCTTCTACAGAGGAAGTCGGGGATGAAGTGGTTAAAATATTATCCGCTTTACAAACAAATCAAGTATAAAAATCAAGTGAAAAGGGCATCCTGCACAATAACTATCATTATAGTAAAAGGGCGGGGAGAGCCGATGATACAAGTGAAATTATTTGATTATGAGCATGAAAAGGATCTAGAGGATGAAATGAACTTTTTCCTGGAAGACATTCGTGATAATCAAATTGTCGATATCAAATACAATGTCGCCACTACAGGTGAAGAGGAAGAGGAACAGATCTACTGTTTCAGTGCGATGATCATCTATAAAAAAAAATAAAGGCCGGCTGGCCCGATAATCAATAATAGACTACCTATTGCTTGCTGACGGGCAATCAAAGGTAGTCTTTTTTCCGTCTTACTTCCTCGGAAGTGGGCATGTTCGTTGTGGAAATTAGGACGATGTCGCTTCCCCGCCGTTGACATGAAGTGTTTGTCCTGTCACAAAACGGGAATCATCAGAGGCGAGATAGACAAAGGTGGGAGCCAGTTCAAATGGCTGGCCTTGACGCTCCATCGGATTATCGACTTGTGTCACTTCGTCTGCCGAGAAACTTGCCGGGATGAGGGGTGTCCAAAACCTTCCGGGCGCAATGGCGTTCACCCGGATGCCTTGATCGACAAGACTGTTTGCCAAGGCGCGGGTAAAACCAATGTTGGCCCCTTTAGTCGCCGTATAATCTATTAATTGCTTATTCCCATTGAACGTAACGACAGAAGATGTATTAATGATGGAGGACCCTGTTTTTAAATGGGGAAGGGCAGCACGCGTCGTGTAGAAGTGGGAATAGATATTCACTTTGAAGGTATCATCGAATTGCTCATCCGTAATATCAAGCAAGCTTAATTGCTGAAATTGAATGCCTACGTGGTTACAAAGAATATCGAGCTTTCCAAATGTTTCGATGGTGTCTTCCACGATGTTGATGCATTGCTGCTTATCCCTTAAGTCCCCAGGCAGCAGTAAGCAACGTTGCCCAAGCTCTTCAATTCTCGTTTTAGTCCGATTGGCATCCTCATGTTCATCCAAATAAGCGATGGAAACATCTGCCCCTTCTTTAGCAAAAGCGATGGCAGCCGCAGCGCCAATCCCGCTGTCTCCGCCAGTTATCAATGCGACTTTACCTGTTAATTTCCCGCTGCCCCTATAATTGGGATTTTCGATGATGGGCCTGGGCACCATTAATTTTTCTACACCGGGTTGGCGAAATTGGCGTTGCTCCGGAACCGTGATGGGTACGTCTTGATAACGGGTGATCTTCCCATAATTCGGATGCATGGGATAGCTACCGGATGATTTCTTTTTATTATCTTTAGCCATGAGGGGTCCTCCTAAAAAAGAATTTAGTCGGATTACTTTATGATGATCAGGCATATGCCGTGCATGAAGAACATGGATCGGGACGGGCTCGTTGCCGTGCGGCTCGAATATGCTGAAGGGTAGAAAAAAGTTTTTGGAGGCCTCTATATGCCATATTATTATAGCGAAGAAGTGAAGTGGTTATTGGTCGAACAATCTGATGAAAAAGTGGAGTTGTTATATGACTCCAACCCAAATACCTTTGAATTGCCGCTTATTGGACCAAGACCGCCATATTATTATAACCCGCGCTATGTGCCGTATTATCCCGTGATTTAAGAGTGAACATCAAAAGGGAAAATGCATGAAGTACGGAGTCTGCCGGATTGGGCTGCCTAGGTCTTTCTAAGAGTGGACTGAAAGCAGCCACAATTCGACTCAACTAAATTCCAGATCTTAACATGACATAAGGAAAAACTGATTATATTCTTCTACGAATTTTACAAACACGGAGATAATGGGTAAAGTTATACATAATACATAGAGCGGACTGGTGTATTTAAAGGAGAGATCCATTTTGGATAACAATATGAAACAACTAATAGAAAATCTACAGCAATCGGATGGTGGACATATCTTATACTGTTTTAATGAATTGGAAACCTACATTGAAAATGAGGCAACTTTCATCATTACCGGTGTTGAACAGGGAGACCATATCCTGGTCGTCGAAAATGACCGTATCTTTCCTTTCGTGTACAAAAAATTGCAGCTTCATTTAAATGAGAAGCAATTGGAGCAAGTGCATCTTATGAATAATTTTGATTTTTATTGTTTTCATGGAGACTTCCATCCTTCGACGATGGTTCATTATTTCTTGGAAAATATCGAGATATACACTAAAGGCAATCAGCACGTTCGGACTTGGGGCCATGTTGAATGGGGCCATGACGATCAAGTCAGCTTTGCGATAGGCGAATATGAAAAAGGGATCGACAAATTGATCAAGGAAAGAGGACTGATTTCTGTATGTGCATACGATGACTGCAGAGTGCCTGCCGAGCTTAAAACAAACTTGATCAAGCATCATGGGATCCTGATTACCGATGAAAAAATCACGATTTTAGCAAACGGATAGAATAAAGGGGCGAGGTATTTGGAAAGTTTTACTGAACGAGTCATTCATATCATACAACGAATCCCCCCCGGTAAAGTGATGACATATGGTCAAATAGGACAGCTCGCCGGAAGTCCGCGCGGTGCACGGCAGGTCGTAAGGATCCTTCATTCTAGCAGCAAAAAACATGACCTTCCTTGGCACCGGGTGATCAATGCCAAAGGTGAAATCGGGATAAAAGCGGAGGGCGCTGCAGAACACCAGAAGGCGATGCTCGAGAGTGAAGGCATTACGTTCACGGGCCGGAATACCATTGAACTCGAAGCATATCGCTATCATCCAGAAATATTTTAAACGCATAGCCGGATAGTATAGCCGGACGCGGGTTCGGTCGAAAAAGTACAGTGAAGGCCCAAACAAGAGCACCTACACCAGAATCAAAGCCTAACGGTCATCGAATGGATTTATAGGCTTACGAAATCGCAGTAAAAGAGGCTGATCCAAGCGGATCAGCCTCTTTTACGGATTATGAACGGGCAGACATGGCAGCATTCATGCCGGCGAGTCTGCCGGTTACTAATGCAGATGTGATATTGTAACCGCCTGTGTATCCGTGTATATCCAGAATTTCACCGCAGAAATACAGTCCGTCCATTAGTTTGGATGCCATTTCCTTTGGATGTATTTCTTTGACGGATACGCCGCCGCCTGTTACGAAGGCTTTTTCTAGCGGCTGGGTGCCGTGCACCCCGAATTGGAAGTCCTTGCATAATTCTGCAAAGCGGCGGATTTTTTCATTTGATATCGTCGCCCCTTGTTCTTGAAGGTCGATGCCGCTTCGCTCAAGCAGGAAGTGAAGGTATCGTTCAGGAACTAAACCTTTTAAGGTGTTTTTAATGGCTTTTTTCGGTTCGGTTTTTATTTCCTTCATGATGTCTTGAAAAACCTCTTCCTTGTTTCGGTCCGGCAGGGCATCAAGTTTCATGGTCACTTCCGACAGGTTCCATTTTTTCATCGCTTTCACGACAAATTGGCTGCATCTTAGAACAGCTGGACCGGAGACGCCAAAATGGGTGAAGAGCATATCCATTCTATGTGTGATCAGGGCCTTGCCCTTTGGGTTAAGGACACTCAATGAAACATCGCGAAGTGCAAGACCTTGAAGTGTTCGATCTTTAATGAATGTTTCATGGCTAAGTACGGGAACTTCAGTCGGGAACAATTCGGTAATCGTATGCCCCGCCTTTTTAGCCCATGCGTAGCCGTCTCCCGTTGAGCCAGTGTGGGGAACTGATTTCCCGCCGACTGCAATCACGACTGCATCCGTGTCAATGGTCTGGCCATCTTTTAACCGGACACCGCTGGTTTTTCCATGTTCATAGAGAACTTCCGCAACTGGAGAGTTCTTGTAGATCGTTACTTTTAAATTCGACAGGCGCGTCAGAAGGGCATCCACGACGCTTTGCGCTTTATCATTGACAGGAAACATCCGGCCATGGTCCTCTTCTTTTAGAGCCACGCCCAATTTTTCAAAGAATTGAATAATGTCCTCATTATTGAACTCTGAGAAAGCACTGTATAGAAATCGCCCGTTTCCAGGGATATGCTGAATGATTTCATCGATTGAGAGCCTGTTCGTCACGTTGCAGCGTCCCCCGCCCGAGATTGCAAGTTTCCTTCCAAGCTTCTCGCCTTTATCCACTAACAATACATGGGCACCTTTTTCCCCGGCCGCTATTGCTGCCATCAATCCGGAAGGACCGCCGCCAATTACCACTACATCATATTTCAAATTGATCACCACTTTATCATTTTCAGTCCCTTCATTATATAGCAAGAGCCCGTCAGATTGCGAATGTAGAAAAAAAGGAATTATTTGTTTGTGTATTATCCTCGAAAACGATAAACTTGAATGTAGTTTTCTATAGAAAAAATACTTTAATATGATAAGATAAAGAGCGTGTGAAACGTAACTGACAGAGGCAGGAAGGGATTAGATGTCATCTAAGTTTTTAAAAGGGGCTTTTATATTAACGCTGGGAGCTATCATTTCCAAGGTTCTTGGTTTATTTTATGTCATCCCATTTGAACATATGGTTGGGAATAAAGGGGCTACCCTCTATCAATATGGATACGTTCCATATACCATTTTCATTAGCTTTGCAACGGCCGGCATGCCGCTTGCAGTATCTAAATTCATCTCGAAGTATAATGCGCTCGAGGAATACGCAGTCGGTGAGAAGTTATTTAAATCGAGCCTGAAATTAATGGTAATCACCGGTTTTCTCGCTTTTTTGATTCTCTATACGATGGCCCCGCTGTTTACTGGAGTCTTTGGGGTCAAGCCGGAAGATGCTGCGGATGTCACGGAGATCATTCGGGCAGTCAGCTTCGCCTTGATTTTTGTACCGTTCATGAGCATCATCCGCGGCTTCTTTCAAGGGCATGAAGCGATGGAACCAACGGCCATTTCCCAGGTTGTCGAACAAATTGTCCGCATCGTGTTCCTTCTGGCCGGTGTGTATGTTGTTTTGAATGTCCTTGACGGAGAGTTAGTGAGAGCCATCCAAATAGCTACCTTCGCGGCGACGGTCGGGGCTGTCGGCGGTTTAGTGGTGTTATTTTGGTATTGGAAAAAACAAAAACCATATTTGGACAGCTTGATGAAGAAAGACAGGGGAACGATGGAAATTTCCCTGAAGGAGATTTATAAAGAAATATTCCTTTCGTCGATTCCTTTCATATTCGTCGGAATCGCGATGCCAATGTTTCAGTTGGCTGACTTATTGTCTTTCAATAAGGCGATGTCGTCGATCGGGCTGCAGCATGTTGCTGAGGATGCACTAGGGGTGTTGAATGTGTATGCCCAGAAGCTTGTCTTGATTCCGATGACGCTTGCAACCGGGTTTTCGATGGCGCTTCTTCCTTCGGTGACGAAGGCATATGTAAGCGAGGATTCAAACGAGTTCAACCGCCAGCTGAACCAAGCCTTTCAAATTTTGTTGTTCATTACGATTCCAGCAGTCGTTGGCATGTCTGTGCTGGCCGATCCAATCTATAGTGCCTTTTACAGCCATGATCCACTTGGAATCAGTGTCCTGAAGGCATATGCGCCCGTTTCCATCTTGTTTGCACTTTTTTCCGTTTCGGCCGCTGTATTACAAGGGATCAATCAGCAAAAATATACAGTGCTCAGCCTGCTTGTGGGCTTTTTAATCAAATTGAGCTTGAATATCCCGTTGATCAAGTTGTTTGAAACGGAAGGATCCGTTTATGCTACGGCATTCGGCTACTTGGCTGCCGTGCTGCTGAATTTGTATGTCATTACCTACTTTACTGGATATCGTTACAGCCTTACCATCAGAAGATCTGTTTTGATCACAGTTTTTTCAATAATAATGGGACTGGCTGCCTGGGGCATGAACAGTTTATTATCGCTATGGCTTACAACGGAAGGGCGCTTCCAGGCGATTTTGATCGTGGCCGTTTGTGCAATTTTTGGAGCGCTCGTTTATGCGGCTCTTTCCTTGAAAAGCAAACTTGCCCATCGTTTGTTCGGTGCCCGGATCGATCGGTTAAAAGCTAAATTGGGATTGTAAGCTGGAAGTTTGATGTGTAAAAAAAAGGGTATTGAATGGTGAATCCCCGATTAAAATATATTGGCCTTGCCTGTCATTAAAGTGGGCAAGGCTTTTTACTGAAAAAGGCTTTAGGAGGAAACGATGAGAATAGATAAGATTTTATCCAATATTGGTTATGGCAGCAGGAAAGAAGTGAAAAAGCTCCTGAAATCCGGCGCCGTCAAGGTTAATGAAAGGCTGATTAAGGATCCGAAGGAACAAGTGGACCCTGATGCGGAAAACGTGACGGTTCATGGTGAGCGGGTTGAATATAGGGAATTCATTTATTTAATGATGAATAAACCGCCGGGCGTATTGTCGGCAACGGAAGATAACTACCAAGAAACGGTCATCGACATCTTGGAGCCGGAAGATTCGGTATTCGAGCCATTTCCTGTAGGCCGTCTTGATAAGGACACAGAAGGTTTATTGCTGATCACGAATGACGGAAAGCTTGCCCACCAACTGCTTTCCCCAAAGAAACATGTCCCTAAAACATATTTTGCGGTCATTGATGGCGAAGTGACGGAACGGGATATCGAGGCATTCCGCAACGGCGTGACCTTGGATGATGGATACGAAACAAAACCAGGTGAATTGAACATTTTAAAATCAGGTCTGACATCGGATATCGAGCTGACGATCATGGAAGGAAAGTTCCATCAGGTGAAGCGGATGTTTGAGGCCGTTGGCAAACGTGTCGTCTACCTAAAGCGTCTTTCCATGGGGAGTTTACAGCTTGATGAGGAACTCGAGCTTGGTGAATACCGTGAGTTGACGGCGGAGGAGCTTGAACAGTTAAAGGCGGGCCAACCGGCTGAATGATAGCTGGACACAAAAAATGAGGCGGACAATATTGTCCGCCTCAAAGTATTTTACATATCGATCTTGTTCGGGTGGTCGTTCTTTTTACGATGACATCTTCACCTTTTTACTTGTTGTCGTCCAAAGGCCTCGGCTTGGGCTTTGAACAAGGTCATTGTATGCTAAGACATTTAAATCGCGCTGCACAGTTCGAGGAGTGATGCCAAATTCTTCTACAAGCTCTTGAGTAGAAACCGTACCGTTATTGCTAATGAACATATAAACGGATTTAATACGGGTTAACATGCGATTTGTTGAAGGTTTCAAAAAATCACTCCTTATTCTTTTCATTGTTATTTTGAACAAATGAAAACAACCGATATGTCGGACAGCATTCCAGCTGTCACTATGTACTTGCTATACCCACCCTATAACTCCTCGGAAACATTAGAAAAAATAAGATGTCATTAGCTTCATTCTACCCCTTTGCAAAAGCAAATTCTAGGAAAAGATACTAATTGACTAAATATTACATTTATTATATCAAATTTTAACAAAATTATTCTCATTGCCTATACAAAATTAATAAAGAGCTGTTCCATTTGTTCATGCTCATATTTTGCCAATAAAGAATGCTTACTATGCACCCAACACGAACGTTGACTTTTAAAGCATAAACATGTTATTTTACTTAAAACGCCCCTTAAATCGTAATTATTACGCTTTATGTGTTGATGGAGGAATTGCTTGATGGCTTGCCGTTACGATGTCATAATGAGGTATCGGGCAGTATAGACTTTTCATACATATCCAAGAGATTTAAATATAAACCAATTCGAGGTAGAGCCATATGAACGATAGATTAATGGAGTTTTTATTGCGCGACGAAGTGACCAGACTTTCTGGCGTCAAAAAACAAGTGTATGAATTCATCGTGAACGAAGAAGATTATCTTGCATCGAAGGCGGACACGGTCGATCAATTCATGAGATTGCTGGTCAAGCATTCTCCGCCCAGGCTTGCAGCCCGTCATTTCAACATGCCATATGGGGAAATCATCCGTTTCATGAATGAAATAGAAGATGAACTGAATGAGAGATTAGAGGAAAGATGCAAGAAAGTGAAGTGGATGGACTACACGGAAAAGGACCAGCAGGCATTTGAGGAATATCATAGGAAGTTATATCTTTTCGTAAATTAATCAATTGGATCATGAAAATGCCCCGGAATGAAAGGGCATTTCAGACTGTAGCCAAACTCGATGAAAATCGAATTTGTCTACAGTTTTTTTTGCTTGTACAAATTTAGACGTTGATTGGAACGTAGGGCACTCGCTTTCCGCGGGCGGTCCGCCCTCGGCGCACTTACGCCTGTGGGGTCTCCCTTGGACTCGCTATTCCCGCAGGAGTCTCGCACCTTCCGTTCCAAACACCTTTGTAATAACCTTAGATAGAACCCTTTGTATACAAACTGAAATGCCCTGGTATGAAAGGGCATTTTTTTTTGTCCGAAACCGTTAAACGGGTATCCAGCACAAACATTGTTTGAATGGACCATAAGAGCAAGAATGAGGACGATTTGGAGCTGGGTTGATTGTTAAAATGAGGTCAAATAAATTTTAGGAGCAACTATAATGACTAACATTAAGGAATTCAATGAATTACACTTTTCGAAGGACCTGTTGATATTGGGGAACGCCTGGGATCTATTATCGGCCTTGATTCTCGAGAAATCAGGATTCAAGGCGATTGGAACGACAAGCTGGGGAATTGCCAACTCACTGGGTTATTCTGATGGCGAAGTGATTGATTTTGAAAGACATTTAAGTATCATTAAACTAATTGCGGATAATGTGAAAATTCCCGTCACCGCGGACATTGAAGCAGGCTATGGTGAAACCGCAGACAAGATTGTCGATAATGTGTTAAGGACAGCAGACGCCGGTGTAGCCGGGATCAATATTGAGGATTCCCTCAAAAAACAAAAAGGGCTAAGAGAAATATATCAACACTGCAGCCTGCTATTAAAAATAAGGGAAGCGTTGGATTATAATGGGTATGAAGGTTTTTACATCAATGCCAGAACAGATACTTATTTTCAAAAAGAAAATCCTTTCCCGGAAACGGCAGAGCGGGCAAAAGCGTATGTGGAGAGTGGTGCCAGCGGAATATTCATCCCTGGAATAACGAACCATGATGAAATAAAGGAAATCACTTTGAATATAGGTGCTCCCCTTAATGTATTATCTTTACCTGGATTGACGAATGGTAAGGAGCTTGAAGAATTAGGCGTAAAACGTCTCAGTTTCGGGAATGCCCTGTTCGATAAAGCCATTGAATTGTTAGAACGAGATACAGCACGAATAGTAGAGCTAAGTGACACCTCACATTTATATGGGAAGTAAAACCTGA
Organism: Peribacillus sp. 05N428; assembly: GCF_056397085.1. Taxonomy (NCBI): domain Bacteria; kingdom Bacillati; phylum Bacillota; class Bacilli; order Caryophanales; family Bacillaceae; genus Peribacillus; species Peribacillus sp. 05N428. The sequence continues at coordinate 53,425 of NZ_JBFTMS010000003.1, forward strand.
AAGGATGCGGAGTATAATGGCTGTTGCTATAAATCTTTCTTTTGAAGAAATGTGGGAGAAAATCATTGCTTGCGACCCTAAATATGACGGATTATTCTTTACCGCAGTAAAGACAACTAAAATATACTGCCGCCCTTCCTGCAGGTCAAGGAAGCCGAAAAAAATAAATGTGAAATTCTATCATGACATCGATGAAGTTGAAAAGGCCGGTTTCCGTGCTTGCAAACGATGCCAACCGGAAGTTGATGATTCCCCTCAATTAGGACTTGTAAGAGATATCATCGCTTTCTTGGTCAATCAGTATAATCAAAAAGTTGAATTAAAGGATATTGCCAATCATGTCGGTTTAAGTTCCTATTATCTAGAGCGGCTGTTCAAAAAGGAAACATTAGAAACTCCCCGTTCCTATTTGGAAAAAATAAGAGTGGATAAAGCTTCATACCTTCTAACAAGCACAAGTCTAACGAATCTTGAGATTTGCCTTGAAGTGGGCTTCCAAAGCCCTTCAAACTTTTATAAAGTATTTCGCCGTTTGAAAAATTGTACTCCCAGTGAATACCGCAACTTGAATCATAAGAATCGAGTGTAATTCACATATACAGAAATGGAGGTCTTTATATGAGTGAATTATATAAACTAGATTATGAATCACCGATAGGAGTTATCGAGATATCAGGAACGAATGATGCCATCCGTTCCATAATGTTCGCTGAAAGGGATATAAAGATAAATATTATGCAAGAGCACACGCCTCAGGTTTTGGCGGAGTGCTTTAGTCAGCTTGATGAGTATTTCAAAGGTGAACGCAGGGAATTTACATTTCCTTATACCCTTGAAGGGACCATCTTCCAAAAAAACGTGTGGAACGCATTAACGGGAATCCTGTACGCTAACACGGGTTCCTATAAAGACATCGCCGTTTCAATCGGTAATGAAAAAGCCATTAGGGCAGTAGGGAGCGCTAATGGCAGAAATAAGTTAAGCATCGTGATTCCTTGTCATCGAATAATAGGTTCAAATGGGAAATTAACTGGTTATGCGGGTAGCTTGTGGAGAAAGGAATGGCTCCTTCAGCATGAAAGGAATTTTAATTGAGGTACTAGGCTTTATGGGAATCACCGGGACCGGTCAGAGTCAAAACCAGAAATTAGCCTGAGTTTCACTCTCCATTGATGGAGGACACAGTTTTATTATTTCAAGTTGCAGTTGATTTCAGAAATCCGCTCCCTTTCCGCCGACTGTCGCCAAGCCGCATCAAAGCAAGCGTCTGTGGGGTCTCGGCTAGCCCGTTATTCGGCAAGTGGTGTCGCAAATTCCTTCCATCCATTAAGGAGAACAGGGAAAAACATGAAGGATAAACTAGTCTTAAAGAGGGTTCGGAATAAGATAAGCCTGCATTTTTTTCATTTAAAACACGTTAGTTGATTGGAACGGAAGGTACGAGACTCCTGCGGGAAAAGCGAGTCCAGGGGAGACCCCACAGGCGCAAGGCGCCGAGGAGGCTCCCGGACCGCCCGCGGAAAGCGAGTGCCTGGAGTGGAAATCAAAATTTTACACCGCCTCAAAAAAACTGTGGACAAAAGGATTTTATCTTTTAACACAAAGTTAATTGGAACGTAAGGTATGAGATTCCCCGGGAAAAGTGAATGCCTKAAGTGGAAATCAACGTTGTGATGAAGGTGATGCTTTGGGCAAATTGGTCCCTGAACATCATGTAGACCTGCAATTATTGATTTCCCGAAGATGATCGCCCAAATTAGACTTGCTAAACGTCCTTTAACCGAATGCACTTGCATTCGCTGAACCTCAAAAACGGGAATTATACTATTGTATAATTCCCGTTTTTTCTTGCTTTTAAGAAAGAATCAAATGTGTGCCGGTCTCTTTAAACGAAGAGATGAAATCTTTAGGCAGATGATCGTCAGTAATGATGTAATCGATTTTATCCAGTGACGATATTCCGATGGTCACGTCTTTGCCGAACTTGGAGCTGTCAGCGGCAACAAAGACTTCTTGGGATAAATCAATGATTTTTTTTCGTGTGTTCGCTTCTTCTAAATTATAGTCGGATATGCCTTTTTCAACGGTTATGCCACTCGCACAAATGAATGCTTTTGAAATATTCAATTCACTGAAGTTGAATAAGTAGTCGAATGCAACGATGGATTGTTCATTTCTCCTGACTTTCCCGCCTATGATCAATATCTCGATATCGCTATGAATGAGCTCATTTATAACAGGAATTGAACTGGTTATCACGGTCAGTTTCTTTTTCTGTTTTATATATTTAGCGATTTGATAGGTTGTCGAACCACTATCGATATAAATGCAATCACCATCGTCGATATACTCACTGCATTTTTGGGCGATGGTTTCCTTTTCTTCTAATTGACTGAACATCCTTTCATCTATCGTCGATTCCCCAAACTTCGATTGAACCAGCTTAACGCCTCCATAGATCTTTTCAATTTTTCCCTGCCTTGTAAGAAGGTTTATATCCCTTCTGATGGTTTCGATGGAAACTTGCATTTCTTCAGTAAGCTCGGCAATCTTCATCACTTTTCTAATCGTTAATAACTCGATGATCTTCTTTTGCCTTTCAAGAGGAAGCATAAGTTACACCCACCTATTCTTCATATCTATCTTCCTGATATTCAGTTTAAGTGTACTGTTTACCGCGAACATATTCAACATATAGATGATAAAAATATCATTAGTTGGTCAACAGTTAGTAGCAATTTAGTAAAAAGATGTTCAATATTTACAGAGTATTTACAAATATCTCAAATTCGGTTTACAAAGGGCTTTTATACTAAGGGTGTATTAAAGGAGGTGAACGGTTTGCTAAAACTACAAAATATTAGCAAGCAATTCGATGGAAAATCAGTTTTGGATCATATAAATCTTGAAATTAAAACGGGGGAAATCGTTTCACTATTAGGACCAAGTGGAAGCGGCAAAACTACTTTATTACATATAATTTTGGGCTTGACGGGTATCAATCATGGAAAAATCATTTTCAATGATACCGATTTGAGTAACGTGCCCATGAAAGACCGGGGATTTAATATCGTTTTCCAGGATTACGCTCTTTTCCCGCATTTGAATGCCTATGAAAATATCGTTTATGGATTGAGGAACAGGAAGGGGTCCGTTTCCAAGGAAGAGCTTCAGGAATACATCGATTTCCTGGAATTAACGCCGCATTTGAAAAAAAGGATCAGCGAATTATCAGGGGGTCAGAAACAAAGGGTTTCGATCGCAAGGACTCTTGTAATGAAGCCGAAAATCCTCTTACTTGATGAGCCGCTGAGTGCTTTGGATGGTGTGATCAAGGAATCGATAAAGGAACGCATCAAATCCATTGCCCGCGAATTTAAGCTGACGACCATCATAGTGACTCATGACCCGGAAGAGGCTTTGACGATGTCGGATAAGATTTTGATCATTAATCAAGGGAATATTTCTCAATTTGGATCGCCGCAAGAAATCATCAATCAGCCAGCCAATGATTTTGTTAAGGAATTCATTCTTAAACAGCTGGAGATCAAGAGAGAAAATATTTATAACTTATTCGGTGAAAAGTATGCCTGATGTAAAACCGGCAATGAGAATCATTTATATACCTATCTTACTGCTATTTGCCGCTTTTCTTTTCTTGCCGCTTGGCATGTTGTTCGTCCGTTCTTTTGAAACGGCAGATGGAATCAATCTCTCGAATTATCTAACGGTCCTTTCAAATGCTGAGCTGATGAAGTCATTTGGAAACAGTGTGAAAATCTCGGGACTCACAGCCGTCATTACGACCGTTTTAGCCTTTTTCCTGGCCTATTCCATCCATTGCACCCGATTATATAGGCCATTAAAAAGTGTAATTAAAACCGGGATCCTTATTCCGATGCTGCTTCCGACAATCACATTCGGGTTTGCGATCATCTACTCTTTCGGCAATCAAGGAATCATAACGAAGATTTTTGGAAGGAATCTCTTCGATATATATGGATTTAATGGATTATTGATAGGTTATGTGATCTATACATTGCCATCAGCTTTTCTTCTCATTAATAATTCCTTCAAGTACATGGATAAAAAGTTCATCATCGTCTCAAAATTAATGGGTGACGGAACGATAAGAAGTTTCTTGAATACGATCATACGGCCATTGTCAGGAACTTTAGGTGGAGCTTTTGTACTTTCCTTCATCTTGAGCTTCACCGATTTTGGGATACCGGCTTCGGTCGGCGGGACCTACTCCGTCGTTGCGACGCAATTGTATCAAGTCATGCTGGGTTCCATCCCTGATTTCAATAATGGCGCAGTGATTGCCATTCTCATGCTCATTCCGGTAGTATTCAGTGTTTTCCTATTAAACTATCTGGAAAAACTTAATTTTCATTATGACAAGTTCAGCGATATTGAATTGACGCAGCACAAAGGGAGGGATATCTGTTTTGGCGGTATTTCGCTGCTGGTCTTAATAGGAATGTTTTCTGTATTTGCAGTCATGTTCATTGCACCATTTTTAACTAGTTTCCCTTACGATCTCACCTTCACCTTAAAGCATTTTATCGACACATTCCAATCGAGCGATTTAACGGCAGTCTATAAAAACTCCTTATTCGTTGCCTTGATGACGGCCGTACTGGGAACGTTCATCGCCTTTAGCTCGGCGGTCTTGAATGTCAGGACGCCCCTTAAAGGGAAATCATCAATGGATGTCATTTCGATGCTGACGAATACAGTACCGGGAATGGTGTTGGGTTTATCGTATTTGCTGCTGTTCAACGGCAGCAGCTGGAAGGGGACCTTTGCCATCATCATTCTATGTAACATGGTCCACTTCTTTACGACACCCTATTTAATGGCGAAGAACTCTTTATCCAAAATGAACCCTGCTTGGGAAACCACCGGGAATTTATTGGGGGATAGCTGGTTCGGGACAATCTATCGTGTCATTCTGCCTAACTCGGCATCTACGGTTATCGAGATGTTCAGCTATTATTTCATCAATAGTATGGTGACGATCAGCGGAATCATCTTTTTGGTCACGGCCCAAACCACATTAGTGGCCAGTAAAATTAAAGAGCTTCAGCATTTTGCCAAATTCAATGAAATATTCATCCTGTCTCTACTTATCTTTTTTACAAATCTAGTCGTGAAGCTGCTTTGTGATCATTATCAAAAAAGACAATTCAAACATTAATGAGGGGGATATTATGTCTAAAACGATCAAGATAGCCTTACTTTCTTTAGTTGCTCTAAGTTTGGTATTTGTATTGGTGGGCCGTAACAGCGGCAAAGCGGATGAGGAAAAGGTGGTCATTTATACGAATGGCGATGAAGAAGCCACTGCCGCAATGGAGACTTCGCTGAAAGATGCCGGATACGAAGGGAAATATGTCCTTCAATCATTAGGCTCATCTGAATTAGGAGGGAAACTGCTCGCAGAAGGAGATGAAATCGAGGCTGATGTCGTGACGATGAGTTCCTATTTCATTGAAAGCGCACAGGAACAGCACTCCATGTTTAAGGACCTGTCATTCAGTACAAAAGCATTGGAAAAAAAACCAGCCTATTATACACCGATTTTGGCCAATACCGGTTCCATTTTTGTGAATACGGAAGTGCTTAAACAAAAAGACCTGCCGATGCCTACCTCGATTAAGGATTTAACAAAGCCGGAATATAAAGGGCTCGTTTCAATTCCTAATATCCTGGACTCTTCAACAGGGTGGCTGTTAGTTCAAGCAATAATCAGTCAATACGGTGACGCAGAGGGCAAAAAGGTTCTCCATGATTTAATAGCGAATAGCGGTCCGCACCTTGAGAGCTCAGGTTCAGGCCCGATCAATAAAGTTCAAGCAGGGGAAGTGGCTGCCGGTTTTGGTTTACGTTATCAAGCCGTGATGGCTAAAGAGTCGGGCTTACCGATCAAATTCGTCGATCCGGCTGAGGGGAATTTCTCCTACACGGAATCCGTGGCTGTCGTGAATAAAGATAATGAAGCTAAAACAAATTTAGCGATGAAAATGGCAGAAACGATCAGTAAAGATGCTAGAAAAGAACTATTGAAACATTACCCGGTCGCACTTTATGAAGGTGAAAAGGTAACGGAAAAGAATAAACCGGCCCACCCTATGAAATTCAAGCAGCCCCTAACGGTCGAATTATTGAAACAGCACCAAGAGTTCTTTAAATCAGCACAATGATAAATACAGTGAGGAGTGAAGGAAAATGAATACCTATAAACTATTGACGCCTGGACCGCTGACCACTACAAGTACGGTGAAACAGGAAATGCTTGTTGACCGCTGCACGTGGGAAAATGATTATAAAGAAATCACACAAAAAATCAGATCCCAGCTTCTTGAATTGGCATATGCTGCAAACGGAGAATATACGGCTGTACTTATGCAGGGAAGCGGCTCGTTTGTTGTAGAGTCTGTGCTGACGACTGCACTTTCAAAATCCGATAAAGTGCTGATCATTACGAATGGAGCATATGGAAAACGGATTGTGAAAATGGCGGAGTGCATCGGCCTGAATCATGTTGAATATGACGTAGAGTACAATGAATATCCAAAGGAAGCTGAAATCCGGAACATTTTACTGGATGATCGCGACATCACACATATAGCGATGGTTCATTGTGAAACGACGACAGGGATTTTAAATCCGATAGAGATGGTTTCGAAGATATCAAACGAACAAGGGAAATCCTTGATCATTGATGCGATGAGCAGCTTTGGCGGAGTGGAGATGAATGTGCCTGAACTCGGAATTGATTATTTGATCAGCAGTGCGAATAAATGCATTCAAGGAATCCCTGGTTTTGGTTTCGTCATTGCAAAGCTTGAGAAATTGTTGGCTTGTGAAGGCAATGCCCGCAGTTTGTCCCTGGATTTATATGACCAGTGGAAAGAGATGGACAAGGATGGGAAATGGCGTTTCACATCTCCAACACATGTAGTGGCCGCGTTTGCTAAAGCGCTGGAAGAATTAACGGAAGAAGGCGGCATCCCAGCCAGATTCACCCGTTATAAAAATAATAATGATAGGCTGAGGGAGCTGATGGGGAAATTGGGCATCTATGCATACATCTCACCTGATAAACAATCGCCTATCATTACAACTTTCCTTTTTCCAACTGAAACCTTTGATTTTGGGGACTTCTACACTTTCATCAAAGAGAGGGGCTATGTAATTTACCCCGGAAAGCTGACTGACATAGATACATTCCGGATCGGCAATATTGGCGAAATCCATGAAGAAGATATCGAGGAACTAGGCAGGATCGTAGAAAAATATATGAAAGTGGTGACAGTATGAATAAGGTAGAAGGAATCATTTTGGATTGGGCTGGAACAGCGGTGGATTTTGGATGTTTTGCACCAGTGAATGTTTTTGTGGATATTTTTAAGAATGCTGGACTGGACGTGACGATGGAGGAAGCCAGAGCTCCGATGGGCATGCTGAAAATCGACCATATTCGTGCGATGCTGACCATGCCAAGGATATCCTCGTTATGGGAGGAGCAATACGGAAGGCCATTCAATGAGGCAGACATTGAAAATCTATATGCTGAATTCGAACCGGCGCTGATGATGTCATTGGCGGATTATACAGATCCCATTCCAGGGGTTATCGAGACGGTGGAAGCATTAAGGAATCGCGGCCTGAAGATTGGGTCGACAACGGGATATACCGATACAATGATGGAGGTCGTCACAGCAAATGCTTTGAAAAAAGGGTATGGGCCCGATTTCCATGTAACCCCGGATGCAACCCATTCGATTGGAAGGCCATATCCTTACATGATCTATCGGAATATGGAAAAATTGAAATTAGCGGCATCATGGAAGGTAGTGAAGGTAGGCGATACCATTTCCGATATGCAAGAGGGAGTGAATGCTGGGGTATGGTCGGTCGGAGTCATTGTCGGAAGCTCTGAGATGGGATTGAGTTTGGATGAGTATACGAGTTTGCCAGAAAGAGATAAACAAGATCTCATCTCTAAAACGGCAGATATCTTTTTGAAAAACGGGGCAGACTTCACCATCAAAACGATGGAGGAACTACCTGAACTCATAGATCATATCAACCTTCTTATAGCGGACGGGAAAAGACCTCGTTCAAACTAACATTCATCACAAAAAAAGTGCAGCATCTTTCATCCTTGAGTAGGGATGAAGGATGACTGCACTTTTTTTCAATCTTATACATACGCGTGCAGGATTTTTTTTTTTGAAATTTAACTCGACTGCTTATTGTAAAAAGTGAGAAAAGAGTGTACGATTAAATGAGAATGATAATCAATCACACTTGATTACCGGGGAGTGGACGTAGATGGAACGGCAGGATTTATTTGATGTAACGGTTATTGGGGGAGGGCCAGCAGGCCTTTACTCCACTTTTTATAGCGGACTTAGAGAAATGAAAGTTAAACTGATTGAATACCAGCCACGGCTGGGCGGGAAAATTCATGTCTATCCAGAGAAAATGATTTGGGATGTAGGAGGGCTGACACCGACTACTGGGGAAAAATTAATTGAGCAGCTAGTGGAGCAAGGTTTAACATTCAATCCAACAGTCGTCTTGAATGAGAAAGTGGAATCAATCACACGTAATGAAGAAGGCATCTTCGTTTTACATACGGCTTCAGGTCAAGTGCACTTTTCCAAGACGATCATTGTCGCGGTTGGCGGCGGAATCCTGAATCCGCAAAAGTTGGAAATAGACGGGGCAGAAAGGTTTGAAGTCTCCAATTTAAACTATACTGTCAAGTCTTTCAATCGCTTCAAGGATAAGACGGTGATCATTTCAGGCGGCGGGAATTCTGCTATAGACTGGGCAAATGAATTAGAGCCCATCGCCAAAAAGGTGTACCTGACATACAGGAAAGATAGTTTAGCAGGACATGAATCACAAGCAAGGCAATTGATGGAAAGCTCTGCTGTTTGTTTCTTGAATACGACGATTACAAAATTGATCGCCTGCGATGATCATGAATCAATTGAACATGTTGAACTGACGAATCACGCAACGGGAGAGGTATCTTACTTACCGATCGATGAAGTCATCATCAATCATGGTTATGAGCGTGATACATCGCTGCTTCGAAATAGTAAAGTGGACATTGCCATTGCCGACAACTATTATATTGAAGGTACTCCTTCGAGTGAATCATCGATGGATGGAATATACGCAGCCGGTGATATCCTTAAGCATGAAGGTAAATTGAACCTGATAGCAGGCACTTTTCAAGATGCTGCAAATGCCGTAAACAAGGCAAAGCAATATATCCAGCCTGACGCTCACGGAGTGGGGATGGTTTCTTCCCATAATGAAATCTTTAAAAAGCGCAATAGGGAATTGATCAAGGAAATGATGAAACCGGCTGGGGTACTTTAATGGGAGCGGATTTCTGAAAGCAGCTGGAACTTCATTGAGGGTTTGTATAATCTGATCGTTGATTTCCACTCCAGGCACTCGCTTTCCGCGGGCGGTCCGGGAGCCTTCTCGGAGCTCTTTGCGCCTGCGGGGTCTCCCTTGGACACGCTTTTCCAGCAGGAGTCTCGAACACCCATTCCAATCAACTGGAATGTTTTTTTAGAAAAATTTTAGGGGAACTGGCTTTTCTTCGGATTTTTCTACAGTTTAAAAGCTCCAGTGCCTCATTGGCCCTGGAGCTTTTAGTATCTTCGAAATTATAGAGATTCTTTGATGACCTTCTTGTAATGAAATACGGATAGGATTCCGAAGATCGAATACAGTGCCGTGTATAATGCCATGACGATGATCATCGGTGTCCAAACTTCGGTTCCGAATAAGAACCATCCTGATTGGACTGCGAAATAACTGTGAAGCAGCCCGACGATTAAAGGAATTCCGAAATTAAAAACCTGTTTTGCTTGGATTCCTCTTAGTAGGTCACCACGCGTGAATCCCAGTTTTCTTAAGATTGTATAATTGGGTTTTTCACCTTCACTTTCATCCATTTGTTTGAAATACAGGATACAGCCGGATGTGATGAGGAAGGTTAATCCCAAGAAGCCGACGATGAACATGATAAGACCCATATTCTTCTTCTGGGTGTTGAACATTTCTAATTGGGAATCATTCACATGTTCTTCTTTAAAACTCATTTTTTTGAATAGATCATTCGCTTTTTCAAGTTCAGCTTCATCCTTCACATCAATGCCGATATTAACGGATGATACTTTTTGGATTTTCGGGTCGACATCCTTTTTCAAACGGTCGAATATCGTTTGGTCTACAATGGCAACGGGCAATCCGCCACTCGTGAAGTAATAGGACAGGAAGGTATCATCATTCAATCCCATATATGTTTGCGGAATCACTTCATTTTTGCCCTTCAGTTCAATCTTTCCGGAATCCTTTAAGGATATGACATTCTCCATCATATTACTGTATCCGCTGAAAAGGGTCTCATCTTCAGCAAGGTTGATTCCTTTAACGGATTCATCACTGATGACGGGAACGGTCATGATGCCCGAATCGAAGTTCACTCCTTCGAGGCTCGTTTCCATTATTTCCTTTACATTGACATCCACTTGAATGACGTCAATCACCTTTGCGTCATAATCAATTTTACTGTCTGATAAAGCTTCTTTGAATGCATCTGCATCTCCCTTATCCGTCATCGAAAAATCGGTAGGGATACTGCTTTGTGCCATTCTCTCCGCTGAGTAGTAGGAGATATAGCTTAATGATAATAAACCGATTGCCAAAGCGGAAACGGTCGTGATGATCGTCAACAATATCGCATTCGATTTCATCCGGAACATGATGGATGAAAGGGACAATACTTCATTGATGTTCAAATAGCCATTTTTCTTTTTACGGACGATATTAAAGATGAAGCTTACGGATCCTTTATAGAATAGGTAGGTCCCGATGATGACGGTTGCCAGAATGACGATCATGGCCATGAAAAGCTCGGTCATCTGTGTAAATGCTCCATCGAATAATTTGGATGAAACGACATAGCCAGTAATGATCAGCATGATCCCGAATATCCCGATGATCATTTCGACCATCGAAACCTTCTTCACTTTTCCTTCCGTCATGGAAGTCACTCTAAATAATGATAGAATGGTTTGCCTTTTAATGAAGGCATAATTCATCAACATGATTAAAAGATAGATGGCGCTAAAAACGAGCAAGGTTTGCACTAGCGGCTGAAAAGAAAATGTAAGAGTCGCGATTGCCTGGACACCCATTATTTTAAATAGGATCATGATGATCAATTTTGAAGCGGCAAACCCTACAAAGATTCCCAGAAATACGGAACAGAAATACAGGATCAGGTTTTCCACACTCAGGATACGGAATATCCTGTTCTTCGTCATGCCTATCAATTGGAATAAGCCAATTTCTTTACTGCGTCTTTTAATGAAAATGCTATTGGCATATAAAAGGAATATGGAAACTATCGCAACAAGCAGGATTGATGCTGCCTTGATGGAGGCGGCCCCTTTCACCGTACCCTCCGCTTCATCCAGCGCAGGGTCATATTGCAAGGTGACAAAGGCAAAGTACAGGGAAGCGCTGAAGATCAGGGCAAACACATACAGATAATAGTTCTTCAGATTCTTTTTCAGATTTCGCAAGATGAGTTGATTAATGCTCATTTTGAACCCCTCCCAATACACCTTGTGTTTTCATGATGTCCTTGAAGAAGATTTGTCTGGATTCTTCACCTTTATTCAATTGTGTATATATTTGTCCATCTTTAATGAAAATGACTCGGCTGCAATAACTGGCGGCCACGGGATCATGGGTTACCATGATGATGGTCGCTTTGTGCTTTTTATTCATTTTGCTCAGTTTGTTCAGTAAATCGGAAGCTGATTTGGAATCAAGCGCCCCAGTCGGTTCATCCGCAAAAATGATGCTTGGATCATGGATGAAAGCCCGCGCTGCAGACGTACGCTGTTTTTGACCACCGGAAATTTCATTTGGGTATTTATCCTTCACTTCATATATGCCCAGTTCCTTTGCCACGCTATCAAACTTTTGTGCCGCTTCATTATTTGGCGTTTTTGTAATGGATAAGGGCAGAAGGATATTTTCTTTGACAGTCAATGTGTCCAATAGGTTATATTCCTGGAAAATGAAGCCCAAGTGGTTCTTACGGAATTCGGCCAAATTCTTTTCTTTCATCCCTGAAATCTCTTTACCATCGATTGTAATGGTGCCGTTGCTGATTTTATCGATCGAGGAAAGGACATTCAGCAAAGTCGTTTTTCCTGAACCGGAAGCACCCATGATACTTACGAATTCGCCTTCTTGTATGCTTATATCAAGACCCTTTAATACTTCTTGTTTATTGAATTTATTACCATAGCTTTTATGGATTTTTTTCGCTTCTAATATATTCATTTGGATACACTCCTTTTTTTCTATATCCTCATTATAAAAGGCCATGTATTTCTTTTCCTTCGTTTGGACGAACAAAGAATAAAAGCATGTGACACTTTTGTCACATGCTTGTGATATTCACGAAATCATTTCTTTTTGGGAAGGTCAAGGTAACGGTCGTCCCGGTTCCAGGCACTGATTTCACATCAATGGAGATGAATAGGGACTCGGCCGCATTCTTGGTTAAATATAACCCCATGCCGGTTGCCGCATTGTCACGATGGTTTGTCGTGGATGTAAATCCTTTATCAAATATGCGGGTTAAATCCTTTGGGTCAATTCCCCGTCCGGAATCCTGCACTTCAAGAACCGTTTGTCCGGCTCGCTCATGGCTATAAATGGTGATATCTGAATTTTCACTGTATTTAATGGAGTTGGTCAAGAGCTGCCTCATGATGAAGGCCAGCCATTTGGCATCACTAAGCACTTCGGTTACGTCCAATTGTATGTCGAAGCCGATTCCTTTTTGAATGCACCATGATCGCAGCGTTTTAATCTCATCAAAGATTATTGTTTCCAAATCGGTTTTCTCTATATACAAATCATTTTCGATGAAAGGCATGCGCCTTTGATGGAGCTGCTGATCAAGAAGAAGATGAATGCGCAGCCACTCATAAGTCAAGTGTGATTTCAGCAATTCATCATCCAAGCGGTCAATCATTAAATGCATCGCCGTCAATGGTGTCTTTACTTCATGAATCCAAGATAATAATTCATCCTTCTCCTGCTCTAAAGTCATTTGACCGATTGCAGCGGACTGCTTCAATAATTCAGTTTGGTTAATGATGCTGTTTTCTATGATTTTTTCGAAAGGGCTCTCTGGTTCGGCTATATTCGTTATATCCAGGTTGTCTTCCCTCACTTCTAAACTTTTATAAAAATACGTTTCTTTTTTATAGCGGAATATCAGAAACATACTGAATATGAGCAAGGATAAAAAAACAATATACAGTATGGGCTTTAACGGAATGGCCGAATCAAGATAGGCGACAAAGATAATGAATAGATGAAGAAGGATGTAAAAGGTGATCCAGCTGAACCTTTCCACGAGATATTTTCTGATCATGCATTTGCCTCTTCTACGGCGATATAGCCCTGTCCGACTTTCGTTTCAATATAATGACCTAAACCCAGTTCATCCAACCTCTTTCGTAAACGGTTCACATTAACAGTAAGGGTGTTATCGCTTATAAAACGTTTGTCATCCCATAGGCTGTTGATCAATTCTTCGCGGCTTACGATCTTGTTTTTCTGTTCAATGAGCTTTTTCAAGATGAAAATTTCATTTTTCGTCAATTCGATTGTGCCCGTCTCGGCCGAAACCGTGTTCTTCTCGTAATCCACGGTGGCGCCGCACCAGGTTTTCAATTCGATCTTTTCCGTATTGTAATTATAGACACGGCGAAGGATGGCCTGTATCTTCGCGATGAGTACATCGAAATGAAAAGGCTTCTGAATAAAATCATCAGCTCCAAGCTGCATGGACATCACCATGTCCGTAGGATGATCACGTGATGATAAAAAGATGATGGGAACATTGGAATGGGACCGGATCATTCTGCACCAATGAAATCCATCAAACTTCGGCAACTGTATATCAATGATGACCAAATCAGGTTTTATGTCCGTGAATTCCTGAACCACCTTACTAAAATCGCCGATTCCGTAAATATCATAAGACCATTGCGCCAATCTATCTTTAATTTCATTGAATAACGTCGTATCATCTTCTATCAATAGAAGTTTAAACAATGGGTTCACCGCACTTTCCAGCTTTTTCTTAAAAGTATATAGTAAAACCTTTATAGGTTCTAGAGGAAGGGGGGACAGGGGAGGTAATAGACTACTGGTTGTGTGTAAACCATTATTATATTAAAATTGGCATAATGAATGGAGGAAGTGAATTTATGCCTGATTTTCCTAATTGCCCTGCATGTGATTCAGAATATACATACGAAGACGGAAGTCTTTTTGTTTGCCCGGAATGCGCCCATGAGTGGACGATGGAAGCGGAAAACGAAAATGGTGATCAAAAGAAGGTTATCAAAGATGCTAATGGAAACGCCTTGAATGATGGTGATACCGTTACGGTAATCAAGGACCTTAAAGTGAAAGGGAGCTCATCCGTCTTAAAAATGGGCACTAAAGTCAAAAGCATCCGTCTAGTTGATGGAGATCATGATATTGATTGCAAGATTGATGGTTTTGGTGCAATGAAATTAAAATCCCAATTTGTTAAAAAGGTATAATGATAAAAAACGGCCTAATCCATTGATTAGGCCGTTCTTTATTACGTTCCTTCTTAATAAACTTTGTCACCGTTAAAGATTGAATTCTTAACGACCACATAATCCACATTCCGGATGGCTTCCAACTTGGTACCGCCTGCATATGAAATGGATGACTGAAGATCTTGTTCCATTTCCTTCAACGTATCTTCCAAAGATCCTTTGTGCTCGACAAACATCTTTTTGCCTTCAACGTTTTTCTTTTCACCTTTTTGGAATTCAGAAGCTGAACCAAAGTATTCTTTAAAGGCCTTTCCATCTTTCTCGATCGTTTGACCAGGAGATTCTTCATGTCCGGCAAATAGTGAACCGATCATGACCATTGAAGCTCCAAATCTAACCGATTTGGCAATATCACCGTTCGTACGAATGCCGCCGTCGGCGATGATTGGCTTGCTTGCCGCTTTAGCACACCAGCGAAGTGCAGCTAATTGCCAGCCGCCCGTTCCAAATCCAGTCTTGATTTTAGTGATGCATACTTTCCCTGGTCCAATGCCCACCTTTGTAGCATCTGCACCGGCATGTTCCAATTCACGTACCGCTTCAGGAGTTCCCACATTTCCTGCAATGACAAAACTTTCAGGTAAATGTTTTTTAATATGCTGTATCATCTTTATCACGGCATTGGAATGTCCGTGTGCAATATCTATAGTAATGTATTCAGGTACAATGTTGTCATTCGATAATTGTTCGATGAAACCGTATTCTTCATCTTTAACGCCGACACTGATTGAAGCGATCAATTCTCTTGCATGCATGTCTTTAATGAAAGTCAGTCGTTTTTCTGGCTCAAAACGATGCATGACATAAAAGTAACCGTTTTCAGCCAAGTAAATGGCAATCTTTTCATCAATGATCGTTTGCATATTGGCAGGTACTACAGGTAACTTGAATGTATGTTTACCTAAAGTAACGGATGTATCACACTCAGAACGGCTATTTACTACACATTTTGCAGGAATTAATTGAATATCTTCATAATCAAACACGTTTTCCATGTTATGCACCTCTATATACGAATATTTTTGTCTTTTTTAATAAAAATTGTTCGCCCATTAGGTAATGTACATCATTTTTGACAGTAAGTCAAAATTTTTATTGGTTTTATTCTGGTTTTATTTCAACTTGATGGGAAATCCGTTACAGGGTAGGGAGCTGAAAAGGACGAATGAACATGTTACTTTGGAACGTTGATTTCCACTTCAGGCACTCGCTTTCCGCG
Organism: Peribacillus sp. 05N428; assembly: GCF_056397085.1. Lineage (NCBI taxonomy): Bacteria > Bacillati > Bacillota > Bacilli > Caryophanales > Bacillaceae > Peribacillus > Peribacillus sp. 05N428. The sequence continues at coordinate 69,379 of NZ_JBFTMS010000003.1, forward strand.
GGCGGGCGGGAGCCTCCTCGGCGCGCCTGCGGGGTCTCCCAAGCCACGCTTTTCCCGCAGGAGTCTCGTCCCTTCCGTTCCAATCACCTTTGTGTTTTAAAAGAAAAAACTGCAGGTTCGTCTTATTCCGAACCATGTTTAAGACTAGTTTATCTTTCTATTTTTCCCTGTAATCCTTAATGGATGGAAGAAATGTGCGACACTCCTGCCGAATAACTGGCTGGCCGAGACCCCGGAGACGTTTAAGTCGAGGACGCTTGGCAGGCAGTCGGAGGAAAGGGAGCGGGTTCTGAAATCAACTGGTATTTTTTTGTCTACAGTCTGAAATACTTAAGTATTTTCACCAATCAGGACGACTTTTACACCTTTACGTTTTTTTACATCATCTTAACGTTGACCGACATGGCACTAAGTTAAAATGAAAATGGGTAACGAATAAGAATGGGGGGATTGGCATGAAGGTTGAATTACATTGTCATACGAACGTTTCAGATGGTTCCAGTTCTTTTGAAGAATTATTGGAGGTTGCAAAAAGGGAGAGCATTGGCCATTTAGCGATTACGAATCACGATACAACAATGAGATTGCAAGAGATGGTGGAACGGGGTAAGGAAATAGGAATTGAAATCATCCCTGGTATCGAAGTTTCCGGTTATGACTTTGCAAGAGGAAGGCGTGTACATATTTTGGGCTATTTTGTTGAGCCTGGTCATAAGGCCCTTGAGGATTTATGTAATCCACTGATTGAAAAGAGGAATGCAGCTTCTGAAAAAATGGTGGAACGGCTGATTCATGCAGGATATCGAATAACTTGGGATCAGGTATCTAAATTCAGGGGAGGAACCGGTGTTTATAAACAGCATATTATGCTGGCGCTTCGGGAATCGGGGTATACGGATTCTATCTATGGAGATTTGTATAAGAAAATCTTCAGCCGCGGCCAAAATGGGGAAGAGCCGGGCATTGCCTTTATTCCTATGGAGTATGTGGATGCCATACTGGCTGTGAAGGCGATTCGTGCTGCAGGAGGCGTCCCGGTCCTTGCTCATCCTGGACAATACGGGAGCTTCGAAATTATCCCTGATCTTGTAAAAGCAGGGCTTGAAGGGATTGAAGTTCTTCACCCGCATCATGGTCATGCAGAAGAGGAAAGAGCGATTTCATATGCAGATCAATATAATCTCATTAAAACAGGAGGTTCGGATTTTCATGGGGATTATGGGGAGAAGCCGATTCGGCTTGGCAGTATGAGCCCTGGAACGGAATGTGTGAATGCTTTGAAATTAAGGAAAAAAAGCATGGCCATTAATGATGTGGTATTGAAAAATATCGATCTATGAAACCAGGAATTTTGCTGTGAGAGCGGCATGCTTACATGCTGGATTAGGAATTTGAAAGAATGAACATGCAGGGGATTGTATGGAAAAAGATCGATAAAATAAGTGCTTCCTTTCGTTCTGGTAATTGACCAGGACTTTTTTTTTACAAGAAAATCATGATAGCTTCATATTTTCTCATTACACTGACAGTAACAAGGAAATTATATGTAAAGGGGGATTTTTGTTGGCGGAAAAAAACTTTTTAGTGGATCATTTGATATCTGAAATTAAGAGTGGGACCTTTCAATTGGATAAAAAGTTACCTTCAGAGCATATACTCGCCGATCAATTTAATGTACCAAGAATGGTTGTCAGGAAAGCATATGAGCAGCTTCAAGATTTAGGCTTTATCTATTCGAAGCAAGGTAAAGGAAGTTATGTCCAGGAAACCAAGAAACAAATTCCGTTAATTCTATCCGGAGATGTCAGTTTCACCGAGAAAATGAAGGAATTCCAGTTTTCCTTTCAAACGAGTACTATTTTTTGCGAAGAAATTTCTTATGATCGGAAGATTTTTCGAAGCCTTGAGGTGGAAAGTGATGATAAGGTCTTTAAAATTGGCAGGCTTAGGTTAATGGACGATTTCCCGATTGCTCTCCATACATCTTTTGTAGCAAAATCAACATTTCCTGAAATAGAAAAGGACGGTCCGGATATAACCTCCATGTTTCAATATTATCGGCAGCGTGGCTTTGTAGAGTTCGGATCCAGCAGGAGCACGCTGAATGTGATTTTTCCCACTCTTTTCGAACGGGATATTTTGCAGTGTTCAAGTTTGATTCCACTTTTGCAAGTGGAATCATTATGCCGGGATAAGCGGAGTAATCAAGTCCTTGAGCACACGGTCATAATCTATCGGAGCGATTGTTTCACATATGTTATATAAAAACTTCCATTCCAGATATCGATCGAATTCACTAGTAAATGCCTTGAATTCACGAGTAAAAGTACGAAACTCACGAGTAAATGCCCCGAATTCACGAGTAAAGGTACGGAACTCACGAGTAAATGCTCCGAATTCACGAGTAAAGCACGAAATTTGAATAGTGCAGGCCCGGCTTTAACAAATTTCATACAAAGATTTACTCTTTCTTAACGTACGTTCACTTGGCAACAAGATACATTGAAGATGTTAGCTTGAAACTAAAACATTGGAGGCCAATGGAATGAGAAGAAGGGAAAGAACCGAGATTTTGATTCAAGGCTCTGAGGACATTGCGAAGGAATTTGCCAAGGAAATAGCCATGAAATATAAAGTTACCGTCATTCAAAAGCCAGAGAGTGCCCTTGTGTTGCTAAAGACAAGGGAAACGGCAAAAAAGAGCTTGTTTTATCTAGGGGAAATGCTGGTGACAGAATGCACGGTCCAAATCAAGGATTCAATCGGGATTGGTATCGTTAAGGGACAGCGGGAAGAACTGGCACATAGTTTAGCGATCATTGATGCCGCTTATGAGGCTGATCTTGGCGAAACAAGGTCATGGTCACATGTTTTAGAAAATGAGAAGAAGAATATACAAAAAAATCTTCAAGAGCAAAATCGATCGATCTTAAGAACCAAGGTTAACTTCGAAACAATGGATGTTCAATAAGAGGGGGGAAAGCAATGAATTTGGATGTAGTTCATGATATACAAACTGTTTATAGAAAGCTTGTAACGGCGACTTCAAGACCTGGAACTTTAGTGGTTTTGGATAGGGAGGCCAGGACGTTGGATGTTCAAATGGAATGCTTATCTTCGACCATCCTGCTTGCACGAACGGTACTCGACCCTGAAGTGTCATTTAAGGTCATTTCAAAGGCGGAGGAGGCCGTGTCAAGAATGATCAATCAGCTTACTTATTCAAAGCCTGTTGATTTGCCGGAAGCGGATTTTATCTTTATTTTACATGATGCCTCCGAGGAGCAAATGAAGGAAGCCTTGAATAAAGCAAAGGTAGGAAATCTTTTGAACCCTCATGAATCGGCGATGCTCATTCTAGAAGTACCGGATGTTACGAAAGGGGACTCAATGATTCTTTCAGGACCGGGAATTCAAGACGAATCATTCTTAAGTCTCCCGAATGTCTCCGCCTGGCTGGCTGCAAGGAACGAAAAAAACATGGAATTCCCGTTAGGAATCGATATGTATTTTGTTGATCAACAAGATCGTTTAATAGCTTTGCCGAGAACGACTCAAATTAGAGAAAATGGGGGTGAGATTTTATGGGATATGTTGCAGTAAAGGGCGGAACAAAGGCGATTGAGGAATCCATCAAACGCTTAAAGTATGAACGGGTCAAAAAAGGGACGGCCATAGAACTGCATAAGATAGAAGCCGGGATGAGAGGATTGATCGATCAGGTTATGTCAGAAAGCAGTTTGTATGATCAATCACTGGCTGCACTTGCCATTAAACAGGCTGAAGGCAATCCGGAAGAAGCTGTTTTCCTCTTGAGAGCCTATCGATCCACTTTGCCGCGAAAACATGTTTCACGGGTGATCAGTTCTGAAAATATGAAAGTGGAACGGCGGATTTCAGCTAGTTTTAAGGATGTGCCTGGCGGACAGATTTTAGGTGCCACGACCGATTATACACATCGGTTACTAGATTCGGAGCTGGAAAAAGAATCGGATATAAGCATACAAGATTGGTTACGGGCTTTTCAAGAGGAAGATCATTCAACAGAAAATCAAAATGATAGTGCTGATTTAAACTCCCTGCCTAAAGTTTTGGACTACTTAAGAAGTGAAGGCTTATTAGCAAGCTGTGAGAACAATGATTTGCAGCCTGGGGATGTGACAAGGAAAAGTCTGGAGTTTCCTTCAATGCGGAGTGAACGCCTGCAAATTTTAACAAGGGGCCAAACCGGCGCAGTTACATCGCTTGCTTATGCAGTCATCCGTGGATATGGTGCACTGCACCCGACAGTAGGGGAGCTGCGTGTAGGCCAGTTGCCCGTCCATCTCGATCACCCGCTGCTGGACGAAGGGCAAGAGGAAGATAGCTATTATATTGGGGACTTCACAGCAACTGAGGCAGAGATGCTCATTCCGCTTACGGTAGAAAAAGAACAAGGCAAAAAAGAAATAGAGTTTGAAGTTGGCTATGGCATGTGCATGGGACAAAATGAAACGAAAGCAATCGCTATGGGCATCTTGGATAATTGCTTGGAAAAACCAAACAAGGAGTTTCCAAGTCACAACGAGGAATTCGTTCTTTATCATATAGATTCAGTGGAGTCGACGGGTTTCATCTCCCATTTGAAGATGCCTCATTACGTTACGTTCCAATCCAAGCTTGATAGCATTCGGAAGTCAAAAGATAAGACCACAGAGCAGGAGGTTGGATTGCATGAATAAGACTTATAATTTTGCATTCTTTGATGAAGGGTCGAAACGGGAAATTAGAAGGGCAACACTGAAGGCGATTGCCATTCCCGGTTATCAAGTCCCATTCGCTTCAAGGGAAATGCCGATTGGACGAGGTTGGGGCACAGGCGGACTGCAGTTGACATTGTCATTGATCGGAAAGGATGACGTCCTTAAGGTGATCGACCAAGGCTCGGATGAATCCGTTAATGCCGTTAACATAAAAAAACTCGTATCTGATACCACTGGGGTGAGGACAACGGATCGTACAAAAGAAGCCTCTTTAATCCAGTCAAGACACAGGGTGCCGGAAGTGCCGCTGCATCGGGACCAGATATTAGTTCTTCAAGTTCCGTTACCGGAACCTTTAAGGAATTTCGAGCCGAGCGAACATGAAACGAAAAAGCTGCATGCTGAGAGAGAGTATAGCGGAGCATGGCTTATGTTATTTGAACAAATTATGAAGTACGGAATAATGGCGACGGATGCAGACCATCCGGTGATGGTTCACGACAGGTATGTCATGGCACCAAGCCCGATACCAAGATTCGATAATGCCAAACTGGACGGTAATGAAGCACTCATTTTGTTAGGTGCAGGCAGGGAGAAAAAGGTATATGCAGTACCCCCATATACAAATGTATCATCTTTGGCATTTGATGATTATGAATTTGAAATCGAGTCCTTTGCAAATCATTCTTGCATTCTCTGCGGTTCCAATGATGTGTTTTTGGATGAACTTGTTGATGAGGAATCAGGGGAAACGTATTTCCAATGCAATGATACAAGCAATTGCCTTGAAATGGTCAATCAAAAACAATCATTGGGAGTGAATTAAATGTCTGTGCTTGAGGTTCCCGTATTATCAGTTAAACAAATGAGCAAACAGTATGGTAACGGATGTTCGGCATGCAAACATATGAAATCAGGAAAAGTGACGAAAAACTATTGTAACGAATGCGGGACGGTTTATGCCTGCAGAGATCTGACATTCGATTTGTATCACGGTGAAGTTCTTGGAATTGTAGGGGAAAGCGGCAGCGGCAAATCCACTTTAATGAAAAGTTTGTATTTTGATGAAGAAGTGACCGATGGAGAACTGTATGTAGCTGGCTTTGAGGAAGGAAAAAAGAATGTTTTCATGGAGTCTGCCCAGAAGAAAAGATACGTTCGAAACCACCTGATGGGGAAGGTTTATCAAAACCCGATTCTAGGGTTGAAAATGGATTTTTCCTCGATCGGCAATATTGCCGAAAAGTTGATTTCAGCCGGGAACAGACATGTTGGCAGCATGGAATCAAGAGGCGCCGAACTCCTTGAAGCAGTCAATATTCCGATTCATCGAATGACAGAAGAACCAAGGAATTTCTCAGGGGGAATGCAGCAAAGGGTCCAGATAGCCAAAGCATTGTCCAACAATCCTCCCATACTGCTTTTGGATGAAGTCACCACGGGTTTAGATTTATCAGTTCAAGCAAGTGTATTGGATTTAATTAAAGGCCTCCAAAGAGATTTGAATATTAGCATGGTATTGGTATCCCATGATCTGGGTGTAATCCGAATGCTTGCAGACCGTACTCTCGTTATGCTGGAGGGTAAAATAATCGAGCGAGGTTTAACAGATCAAATACTCGAAGATCCACAGCATCCTTATACCCAGCAATTAGTACACTCGCTGCTGTAAAAGAAACTAAACCGAAAATGGGGGAAGAGACATTGTTGCTGATTAAAAATGGAAAAATAATAACGGAAGACTCGATCCTGATGGACCATGATCTCTTAATTAAGGATGATAGAATTTGCCGGATTGCACCTGTGGGAGAAATCGAGAGAAGTCCTGGGATGGAAGTGCTGGACGCTATGGGCGGATATGTTTCACCAGGTTTCATTGATCTCCATTCAGATTATATTGAACATATGACTGCGCCGCGCCCGACTTCTTTAATGAATTTTAATTTGAGCTTAAGAGAAACGGAAAAGGAATTGATTACGCATGGGATTACGACCATGTTTCACTCTCTATCGCTCTATAAATCCACTGAATACGCATATAAGCCCATTCGGGAGCCGGAGAATGTAAGAAAGCTTATTGATTTGATCGATCAAACACATAGGATGAAGCACCTAGTGCGTCACCGGTTTCATGCACGTTATGAAATCGATAATTTGGATGATATTGATAGTCTAAGAGAATATGTTTTGGAAAAGAAAGTGCATCTGGTCTCATTCATGGACCACACTCCAGGACAAGGACAGTATCGGCATCTAGAGATTTATCGAAACACTTTAAGAGGGTATAACGATTATAGTGATGAAGCCATTGATGTCATGATCCGGACTCATCAAGTGAAAGAAAAGCTGACGATTGAAAGAATGAAGGAGATCGCACTGCTGGCAAGAGAAAACAATATTGCCGTTGCCTCACATGATGATGATTCAATAGAGAAGCTTGAATTGGTTCACAGCTTTGGAACGAGTATAAGTGAATTTCCAATCACACTTGAGATTGCCCGTAAGGCCCATGATATGGGGATGTATACTATAGCCGGTGCACCAAATGTGCTTTTGGGAGGTTCTCACAGCGGGAACTTAAGTGCCTCTGAAGCCATTCAGGATGGAAGCATAGACATATTATGCAGTGATTATTACCCTTCAGCCCTTCTCCATTCAATGTTTGAATTAGTCGAAAACCATGGGATGGATCTTGTCGATATGTTCAAGCTGGTTACGATTAATCCCGCAAAGGCAGTCAAGATGGAGGACGAAATTGGATCGATTCGCGAAGGGAAAAAGGCTGACATACTTATTATTGAAAAAATTTCTGGTGATTTCCCTGTAATAACAACTGTGATTGTAGATGGGAAATTGATTCAAAAAACGAATTACAGGATATAAATTCTAGAAAGCGGGTGGCAAAGTGGAGAACATATTGGAGATCAATGATTTATCCAAGTCTTTTATTTTACATAATCAACGCAAGAATATCCATGCGGTCAGCAATATTACGATCACAGTGAAAAAAGGCGAATTCATTGGCATTACAGGCAAGAGCGGCAGCGGAAAATCAACGATCCTAAAATCGATTTATGGTACTTATCGGGTTCAAGAAGGAGACATCTGGTATGATTCTTCACGCTTTGGTGCGATTAATCTAGCAAAAGCAACAGAAAGGGAAATGATTTACCTGCGTAAGCATGAGATAGGCTATGTATCCCAATTTTTAAATGTCATGCCAAGAACGACAGCAAGGCAGCTCGTTACTGGGGCCATCCTTGAAATGGGACAAACAAGGGAAATGGCCAATATCGAAACAGAAAAAATCCTCGGCCACTTTGAAATAGGAAAAGAGCTATGGGACAGTTACCCTGCTACTTTTTCAGGAGGAGAGAAGCTAAGGTTAAATATTGCAAGAGCAATGGTGAAAAGGCCGCGGCTCCTCCTGTTGGATGAACCGACAGCAAGTTTGGATCACGATTCTAAAGTGAAGGTGAAAACCCTGCTGGAACAGCTAATGAATGAAGGAACGACAATGCTGGGCATATTTCATGACTTGGAGTTCATGAATCGGTTAGTAACTAGAGAATATAGCATGCAGAATGGCTGTTTTACTCAAGCTATTCAAAAAATTTAACGATGAATTCACATAAACTTTACTGAATATTCAGCCCCCTTAACGGCAGGTTAGTATTGTACCGGTATGGTTATATGTGAAGTGGCTGTAATGAGAAATGATCTTTTAATTGGAGGGGAGATTTAACGTGAAAAAATCGATGATGTCCATATTGATGTTAGTTATTTTACTGGTGTTCACAGGCTGTTCTTCTAGTAGTTCAACAGGTGCAAATGAAGATGATACATTGACCGTAGCATGGCTGCCAAATGAATCCGGGGAAGATTTAGGGGAAGCCCGCGATGAAATCGGGAAGATCTTGGAAGATGCCACAGGAAAGAAAGTCGAACATAAGACAACTACGGATTATAACATTGCAATCGAGGCCATTGCTAATGGAAACGCAGATTTAGCATTCCTGGGTGCACAAGGATATATTGAAGCAAACAACAAAAACGATAGTGTTCAACCCCTGGTTGTTCCAAGCGGTGAATCAGGTACGTTGGATGATGCAGTCTATAATAGCTGGCTGGCTGTCCAAAATGCAGATGACTATAAAATGAACGGCGAATACAAAATAGACGGTATCCAAGGGAAAAAGTTCTCTTTCGTATCAAATAGCTCTACATCCGGCTTCAAAGTTCCTTCCACGGGAATCGTTGATTATTTTTCACAGCAAGATAAATTCAAGGAATTAAAGGCCGAGGATTTATTGGAAGGCGGGAAAGATAAATTCTTCAGTGAAGTGCTTTATGGCGGTTCACACCAAGGTTCGGCTGTAAATCTTTTGACAGGGAAAGCGGAAGTGGCAGCTTTTTGTGATACATGTGTCAATAATTATGTGGAGCTGGCTGATGGGGAAGAGAATAAAGCAGGTGCTGTGTATAAGGTGAAGAAGGATGCAGCTGAACCCTTCAACATAGTTGTGGGTAAGACATTCTCACTCATTTCAGTGACTCCAGTTTTGAATGCACCTTTCGTTGTTAACACCGAATTAGTCAGTGAGGAAACACGTGAAAAAATTCTTGAAACGTTGATGTCTGATGAAATAGCCAATAACGAAAAAGTTTTTGTACCGGAAGATTCTAAGTTATCAGGTCTATTTAAACGGGTGAGCGGAAAAGAAAGATTGGTAGAAGTCGAGGATGACTGGTTCAATCCAATTCGGGAATTATCTAAATAAAGGCAGTAATTTGTAGGAGGATCATACATGAAAACATTATTGGAAGTGAAAAATGTCTCAAAACATTTTGGAAATGGTACAAAGGCGTTATCCAATATTGACTTCACTGTGAAAGAAGGAGAGTTCGTTTCGATCATAGGGCCATCCGGAGCAGGGAAATCAACTCTCCTTCGATGCATCAACAGGATGATCGATGCTTCTAGCGGAGAAATCATTTTTGATAATGATCATGTATACAAGGTGAATAAAAGGGAGTTAAAGAAAGTACGCAGGAAAATAGGGATGGTTTTTCAACATTACAATCTTGTAAATAGATTAAGTGTGATTGAAAATACCCTGCATGGACGATTAGGCTATAAATCTACATTGGCTGGAATCCTTGGGCTTTATAGTGAAGAGGAGAAACTTCAGGCTGCTAAATTGCTCCAAATTCTCGGTCTTGAAGATCTAATCTATAAAAGGTCCGATCAGTTGAGCGGAGGACAGAAGCAACGGGTTGGGATTGCGCGGGCGCTTATCCAAAATCCCAAATTGCTATTATGCGATGAACCGATTGCCTCTCTTGATCCGAATTCTTCCAAAGTGATCATGGACCATTTAAGGAATATCTGCACTTCCATGGGAATCACAGTAATAGTCAACCTGCATCAAGTCGATGTTGCCCTTAAGTATTCGGATCGAATCATCGGTGTAAATAGCGGCAAGGTTGTTTTCAATGACACAACTCAAAATATAACCTCAAATGATATCCATCAGATCTATGGATCAGATGAAGGAAAGTTGATTTTTGATTTGGGAGGTTCCCATGCCGGCTGATGTTTTTGCTAAAAAGAGAAGAAATTCACTACTATTGTTTTTGCTTATTGGGGCTGCGACGGTTATTTCCATCATCATTACAGAATTCAGCATCGCAAAAGGGGTTACTTCGGTTCCTAAGGCCATACAATGGTCGTTATCGAATTTCTATCCAACAAAGGATTCCCTTGCCAAACTCCCAGACATTTTGGTAAAGCTGAAAGAAACACTTTTAATATCCGTTGCTGCAACCACATTAGCGGGAATATTGGCCTTTGTATTTGCGATATTGGGTTCAAATACGACAAGGGTGAATGCATTTTTCGGAGGTTTTAGCCGTGGGATAGCCGTTTTATTTAGAAATATTGATGTCTCAATATGGGCATTAGTTCTGCTATTCTCATTTGGACAAAGTTCCTTGACTGGTTATTTTGCCTTGTTTTTCGGATCTTTCGGTTTTTTAACAAGAGCTTTTATTGAAACGATTGATGAAGTGAGTTCAAGCTCTGTAGAAGCTTTGCAGACAACCGGCGCAAGTTATCTAACCGTCATTTCGCAGTCTGTTATTCCTTCGACAATTCCGCAAATGATCAGCTGGGTACTTTTTATGATTGAAACGAATATCAGGAATGCAACATTGGTCGGGCTGCTTACAGGATCGGGCATTGGTTTTACGTTTAATCTGTACTATAAAAACTTGAGTTATGACATTGCCAGCCTTGTCGTCATTACGATCATCATTTCGATATTATCTATTGAATTGATCTCAAATTATGTGAGGAGGGTGATTTTATAATGCAGGCAGAAGGTCCAATCAAACCATTTCCTGCTCCTACTGGCCAGGATTTAGATAAATTGCTACTTGAACGATTATCGAAAAAGCCCTTCTCGAAATCTTCAATCGCGATTAGGTTGAGTATGCTGGTACTGGCAGTTTTGACCATATACGCTTTTGCCAGTTTTGATTATAAGGATGTTAAACTGTGGGACGCGCTGTCATTGACCGCCGACAATTTGAAGACCATGTTTTTTGAACCGCATCTGAAGCACTTTACCTTTTCACAAGCGCTTTATCAGGTGTCGATTACATTAGGTTTAGCCTTCTTGACAACAATATTTGGTGCGATCATTGCCCTGATGTTGGGGCTTTTAGCGGCTGGAAATATCTCGTCCAAGCCATTATCGATTATCATAAAGGGATCGGTTGCCCTGATTAGAGCCGTTCCTACCGTGTTATGGGTCCTCATTTTTGCAGTCGCAGCAGGGCTGGGCAGTGTAGCGGCCGTTATAGGGATGACGTTTCACTCCATAAGTTACCTTGTGAAGGCCTACTCGGAATCCTTCGAGGAAATTGATAAAGGAGCTATAGAGGCCCTGCAAGCAAGCGGAGCGAATTGGTGGCAGATCGTGTTCCAAGTCATCATTCCATCTTCGATCACTTATATCATTTCGTGGACCTTCATGCGCTTTGAAATCAATTTTGCAGTGGCGGTCGCAATGGGCGCAGCGGCAGGAGCAGGAGGAATCGGCTTCGATATGTTCATGGCAAGTGGATTTTACTTTGACTTGAGTGAAATTGGAGCAATCACTTATTTTATCCTGATCATCGCAATCTGTCTTGAAATCTTCGCAACACAAATCAAAAGGAAACTAAAAGTATCATCTTGATACTAGAATGCTGGTTAGGGAAATAGGGGCTCTGCCAATCTATCAACTTGGTGCAGCCCCGACAGTCACGATCGTTTCATAGCATGCATGAAAAAAGACCACAAAATGACGTGGTCTCTTTGTTTTGTTTGAAAAGTCTCCGGTTGATTATCTAATTTGTCATGAAAGGCTTATATAAGGGCGGTCTTTATTTCTTGAATCTGTTTGATATGCCTTTGTTCATGTAAGGATAATAACTCAATCCATTGATCCAATGAGAGGTCCCCGAACAGGGGATGTTTGGCTTTCTTTCTATTTAACAGGATATCTGAATCCATATCATAAAGAACCTGTAATAATCGATCCCTTGATTCTGCCAGCAAATCCATGAGGCTCGATAATTGAAATGGGGCTGAAGAGGGTGAAATGGCCTCAGGGGATGAGAATTTCCTTGTTCTATCAGTAACGAAGTAAATGTTTTTTTGAATGATATTATTAAAATCCCTCTCCCGAATGCCATTTGCTATAACTTCGGTAAAAACCTGCTCCGTAAGATATAAATGATGGCAAATTTGGGCGATGTTCCATACTTCAGGCACAGGCTTATGGTGGAGCGTTTTTTCATCCAACTCCGTAATTTCCTCAATTAACTGTTTTCTTGATTCAAATAGCAAATCATACTCGATATAATTCATGAGAACTCCCCTTTTGTGACACCCACATATGAAAGCATCACTGAATTTTTTGAAATAGGAAAAAAAGGGATATCTGATTGCATAAAGAATGCATAAAAACTACGGGAAAAACACCTGATTTAAAGTGGATTCATGATTGAAGGAGTGCGACACTATGTTTTGAAGCATGGTTTCTAATGTTTCATTGGTATTCATAATTTTGAGGGAGAAATACAGAGCTGGAGTCAGGTCTGTATTTCCAGGGGCTACATTTTTTTCTGGAGCTTTGATACCCTATCATGCCTATGCAAAAAAGTTGAGTTTATGCCTACTTAGAATGTTGCGCCTAGGGCCTCCGCTAATGAACCGAAAAATGAAGCTGGAAATTGGAAATTATTATATCTGAATTATAGCACAGTTAATATTTTCCTAGAAATGTTTATATGAAAAGAGACGGAAGGTTTCCACATCGAATTTTGACTTTTTATACTATCCAGAGAAAAGTTGCTAACGCAATGGGAAGCTTATAAACTGAAGGTAGAAAAAATCAACTAGGTGGTGAATGCAATGGCTAAAACAATAGTTGAAAAACTGAATTTACATAAATATGAACGGGTGGCAGTCCTGAATCAGCCAGCCGGGGCGGATTATTTAGCAGAGCTGCCGGATTACGATACAAAGCTTAATGAAAGTGCCTATGATCTTATATTTGCCTTTGTATTGGATATGGATTCTTTAAAGAGAATCGTGGATAAGGTGATTGAGAAAAATCATTTAAGTAAAAACGGCTATATTTTTTTGGCGTACCCCAAGAAGGGGAATAAAGAATATGCTACATATATTCATCGTGATGATCTGATGCAGGGCCTTGGTGCGGATGATGAAGGGTATGTCGGCTCGAGTGACCTGAAGTTTGCGCGTATGGTTGGGTTGGATGATGTCTTTACGGTAGTCGGACTGAAAGTAGACTCAAAAAATAGAAACCGTCCATCTACCAAAGCAAGCCAATCAGTAGATGATTATATCGGCATGATTTCTGAAATTGAGAAAGATTTGCAGGACTCCCCTGATTTGCTTGCGTTCTATCAATCACTTACGCCAGGGTATCGCAAGGATTGGGCCCGTTACGTGTATAGTGCAAAACAAGAGGCGACACAAGTGAAACGGCGCCAGGAAATGAAAACGATTTTAGGAGAAGGTTATAAGAGCAGGGATCTATATCGAAGGAATAAATGAGGGTGGGGAATGTCTTCCATTCTCTTTTTTTCTGTTCTGTTCACCCTATCAAAAGCATATACTAGACCGAATCCAAACTTAAATCGTAATAATTATGATTTGTGAGGTGGTTAAATATGCTTTTGAAACGCTACACGGGAAATTTGCTGTTATTGATTCTGCTGTTTTTGCTGCTGGCATTCTTTTTTCTAGGCGATGTGTTCATTCCCAAAGCGATTGATTTCTCCGACTACCCGATGCTTCACTCTGTGTTCGTCGTGTTTTTGGGATTGTTTTTAGAATCGATTCCTTTCCTGTTCCTCGGGGCCATTGCTTCATCATTCATCCAGTTGTTCATCAGTGAAGAAATCATTCAGCGGATGATACCCAAAAGCCCCCTGACGGCCATTTTTGCCGCGATAGCGGCGGCGCTGATCATTCCGGTTTGCGAATGTGCAATCATCCCGGTCGTCCGGAGATTGATTCAAAAGGGTGTCCCGGTCCATGCAGGTGTGGTCTTGCTCGTAACAGCCCCAATATTGAATGTCATCGTGTTTGGCTCAACTTATTATGCGTTCCAAAATAATCCGTCCATTCTATATGGAAGAATCATCCTTTGTGTCCTGACGGCCATAATCGCAGGTTTATTCATTCATATATTCAGCACAAAAGATGTGGTGAAAGAGGACAAGGTGGAACTGGTACAAGGGCATGAACATGATATTCAGTCGAGTAAATGGACAAGCTTCATTGATCATACTTCGCAGGAGTTTTTTATGGTCGGCAGATACTTTATCATCGGGGCCTTGTTTGCCAGTCTATTTCAGGTGTTCATGGATCGGTCCGTAATGGCCGATATTGGTCAGGCGCCAATAAAAGGCACGGCGTTGATGATGGGAATTGCGTTTGTGCTTTCACTCTGTTCATCAGCTGATGCATTCGTAGCGGCCTCCTTTTCCCATAGTTTTCTGCCAGGCTCCATACTGGGATTCCTTGTATTTGGCCCCATGCTGGATCTGAAAAATGTTTTGATCATGATGTCCTGTTTTAAACGGAGCTTCGTCGTCACGTATGTCCTGCTTATTTTCGCAGTCGTCTTCAGCCTATGCCTGATTGCAGGCATATTGATCAGTAAGGGGGGCTTCTGATGAAACGTTTTTTTATCCAAAGACTTGAAGGGTTGCTGCTGCTGGGATTGGGCCTCATGATCTTTAAATTGTATGTTTCAGGATATTTAACGAAATTGATTGCACCCAAGATGGTCCCATATGCATTGGCGGCACTTTTTGCTTTTTTAGTGATCAGCCTGCTCCGAATGAAAAAACAAAAACAGGGTGAACAACATTGTGATTGCGGATCGAATGGTGAGTCTTCCTCCTCCGCACTGGTCCTGAAATATAGTTTGTTCTTCCTTCCGATTCTTCTGGGCTTCATCCTGACCGACTTTACATTAAGCGGGGAAGTGCTGGCGAAAAGGGGGATGGCGAAGCAGCAGGCACAGATGGTAAGTTCATATGATTCAGGGAAACATGCGAATGGGGAGAAAATCTCCGTAACCGATGATAATTATTTTGAAGTACTGGATTATTTACTGAACAACCTCGATACGATCGAGGGGAAGGAAATAGAGATTTCCGGATTCATATACCGTGAGGATACATTTACGAAAAAACAAATGGCCATCTCCCGCCTCTCCATGTCCTGCTGTGTGGTCGATGCGACGTTATACGGATATATGGTCAACGGGAATGTGGAAGGAATGAAGACGAATGATTGGTATACGATTACAGGGACATTAAAAAAAGGAAGCTATAAAGGGGAACCCGTACCGGTGATCGATTTAAAAGATTCGAAGAAAATAAAGGCACCGGAAGAAGCTTATTTATATGAAAATGTACAAATCATTCAGTAGGATTGGAAAACCCGGCAAAAGGATATTTTGCCGGGTTTCGGTGCCGAAAGGGGGACATTATTTAGCGGAACCCGGAAACGGACGTAAAATCGTGCGCTGCGGGCGGAAAATCGAGAAATGGCGCCATTTGTTCGGGAGCACGTAACATAGTATAATGGCCTTACCATGGATAAGAGTGTAAGGGGGGATAATCTTGTCTTCAAGTAATCGAAACAATCAAATTGGTCCGCCGCGCTTTGCCATTGCCGTTCACTCTTTGGTTTGGCTCGCACAAAGCGAAAAGCTCCTGACAAGTTCGGCAATCGCCTTAAAGGTGAAGTCACACGCCACTTTTTTAAGAAGGGTGATGGCACAGCTTGCAGCTGAGGGGATCGTCGAAACAAAGGAAGGAAGGGAAGGCGGTTATAGTCTGAAGGTGCCTGCCTCTCAGCTTACTTTGGCGGATGTGTATCAAGCGGTACGGCCGGAATGTCTTGTTTGTATGGAAACGAGCGAATGCGGTGAAGTCGGGAAGCAGCTAGATACGGCTTTGGAGGAAATCATGAACGAAGCCGAAAAGGAAACATTGCGCCTGCTAAAGGGCTATACATTGGAAGAATTCATGAAAAAAGTCGACTTCACCAATTTTGAAAATGAGTGTCTGGGCTAATATCCTTGCAAGAGGATACCCAGGATTATATAATGTGCTTAATGCAATTGCATTTAAAATGAGGAGGTATTTACATGAAGGTGGAAATTTGGTCGGATTATCAATGTCCGTTCTGTTATATAGGTAAGCGTCGATTCGAAGAGGCTTTAAAGCAGTTTGAAAATAAAGATCAGGTAGAGGTCTCATTTCGCAGTTTTGAGTTGAACCCAGAGGCTGAGCGGGATATCAATATGACTCAAAATGAAATGCTGGCCAAGAAATACGGCATGTCTCAAGCGCAGGTGGAAGCGAACAGCCAAAACCTGACTCAACAGGCCAAAGAATTGGGACTCGATTATCATTTGGACAAAGTGGTCTTAACGAATTCGTTCGATGCCCACCGCTTGATGCACTTTGCTGAATCAAAAGGTAAAGAGAAAGAAATGAATGAGCGACTATTTAAAGCTTACTTTACGGAAGGCAAACATATTGGCGATCACGCTACATTGGCAAGTTTGGCTGAAGAGGTTGGCCTTGAAAAGTCCGAGACGGAGTCCATGCTGGCAGGAACGGCATTCACGGCAGAGGTTAGGGGAAATGAGCAAGAAGGAAGCCTGCTAGGAATTACAGGTGTCCCATTCTTCGTCATTAATCGCAAATATGGAATCTCCGGCGCCCAGCCAACGGAAGCATTCCTCGATACGCTAAAAAAAGTATGGGCTGAGGAAAATCCGCTTACGATCGTGAATGATCCAGCAACAGGCGACGCTTGTACGGACGGTTCTTGTAACGTAAAGGAAAAATAGAAGATGAAGAAGGAGATCCGAAACTGGGGTCTCCTTTTTTACTTAAAAAGGAAATGTCATGTATGGCAAAGAATATAGTGTACAGGATGGCTTTTCCAAAAAAAGTCCGAAATGAAAGGGAGTTAAAAGATGTATATAATGATTGGAATACTAGTCTTCGTGATTGCATGTGCAGTAATTGCCAAACTAATTTCCTATAAATATTGGACATGTATTTATACAGCATTCGGGAATGAAAATTATTATAAGGCAGTTGCGAAATTGGAAAGGGAAGGGATACCATTCAAAACGAAAACGCCTATGAATTTAGGCACTGAAAACTTTCAGAATCGCCATGAAACCACTCAATATGATGTTTTTGTAAAAAAAGAACAGGAGCATATTGCCCAAAGGGCGATAAATAAGAATTAACAAAGGGAAAATCATTGAAAATTGCTGTCCTGATGGCAGCTTTTTTGTATTGACTGAAAAGATAAGATAGGGAATTGAAGCAGTCCATGTTTTGCTTTTTTGGAAACTCACGAGTATTTACCCGAAACTCACGAGTAAAAGCCCGAAACTCACGAGTATTTGCTCCAAACTCACGAGTAAAAGCCCAAAATTCACGAGTATTTGCTCCAAACTCATGAGGGCGGGACTTATGAAAAGCAAAATGCTGCTAATCCATCTTTCCACTGAATTTATATAAGATAAAAGAAAGAAAAAGCGTTGTTTTTGATATGGAATCCGTTTTTTATAGTTTCAAAGACTGAAAATTTGTATAATGGGTGAGATGGATTTAATTGAATGTACATATAGGAGGGGCATGGATGAGTAAGCTAGATGGCAGGACCGTTGCTTTATTGGGGGCGCGGAAGACGGAAGAACTTAGTAAAATCGTTCAAAATCTTGGGGGAGTCCCGCTTGTTCGCCCGGCACAGGGGACGGTTTTCCTTGATGATTCCCATTTGGAAGAGGATGTCACCCGGTTGATGGCAGGGGAGTTCGATTGGATCATTCTCACGACGGGAGTGGGGACGGAATTATTATATAAAACGGCAGTGAAGATGGAAGCGGGAGATCGTTTCATAGAGGCTTTGCAGTCTATGAAAATTGCAGCTAGGGGCTATAAAACGGTGAATATGCTGAAAAAGCTTGGCCTGCAGCCATTAATCCGTGATGATGATGGCAGTACGGCAGGGCTTGTTCGCAATCTGGAAGGCCATCTGCCTGGAGGTGTAAAGGTCGCTTTGCAGCTGCACGGCGATCCGGCGCCTCTTTTGATGAATTGGCTGGATGAACAAAAAGTGGAACATAAAGAAATCCTGCCATATGAACATATAGCGCCTGAAAAAGAAACGATGCAGCAGCTGATCCAGGAAATCCTTGAAGGCAAAATCGATTCGGTTGTGTTCACGAGTGCACCACAGCCGCGAAATTTAATGAGATTTGTCCGTGAACAAGGTGTGGAGGATAAGATAATCGGCCTGTTTGCATCAGATGTAATTGCTCTTGCGGTCGGAAAGGTAACGGCGCAGGTGGTGATCGATGAAGGAATAGAGCGGGTCATTTATCCTGAAGATCAACGGATGGGCAGTGCAATGGTGGAGCTGGTGAAATATTATCAGGGAATGGCAAACAGATAGGGGTGAGTGCGGCATGACCAAGGGCAAGGTTTATTTTGTTGGTGCAGGTCCGGGTGATGTGGGCCTGATTACCGTAAAAGGCCAAAAAGCGATTGAAAAAGCGGACGTCATTTTATATGATAGATTGCTAAATCCCAAACTGTTGGAGGCAGCCGCCTTCGAGTGTGAATTGATATATTGTGGCAAGACACCTTATACTACTGGCATCAGCCAAGGGGAAATCAATGAGCTGCTTGTTTCCAAAGCACTGGCAGGGCATCGGGTCGTCCGTTTGAAAGGCGGTGATCCTGCCGTTTTTGGAAGAGTCGGGGAGGAAGCGGAATCGTTGAAAGAAGAGGGAATCCCATTCGAAGTCATTCCGGGGGTTACGTCCAGCATTGCTGCATCCATGTACGCAGGAGTACCCGTCACACATCGGGATTACGGACGTTCCTTTGCGATGGTGACGGGCCATGATCAAACGAAGAAGGATATATGGAATGGGCTTGTGAGTATAGATACGGTTGCCTTTTATATGGGTGTGGCCAACCTTCCGTCTATCCGCGAAAATTTGATCAATCATGGAAAGCCGGGGAATACACCGGCACTGGTCATTCAATGGGGCACTTATGGAAGACAGGAAAGTGTCGAGGGGACCTTGGATGATATCGTCGAACGGGTAAGTGGAAGGTCGCTTGGCAATCCTGCAATCACCTTGGTCGGGGATATCATTTCACTAAGGGGAAAACTGCAATGGTTCGAAAAGAAGCCGCTTTATGGACAACGGTTTTTAGTGGCCCGGACGGGGACGGCAAAAAGTGCCTTGGCGGAAGCGCTGTATGAACTTGGCGGCGAAGTCATCGAGTTTCCTAAATGGAATGCGGCAAAAGTGAAAATAGAAGAAAGTCAGCTGCTCACTTTTCTTTCGTATGATCGAATTCTCTTCACCTCGCCTGAAAGTGTCCATGGATTCTTGGATTCACTCACTGAACATGCTATTGATTTCCGCCGGATTTCTTCTAAACTATATGTGTTATCAAGGAAATCGAAAAAGGCTTTACAGCAACGGGGTCTGACGGCCGAGCTCAAATCCGGGATGCCGGATGCCGGAACACTGTTAGTTGTTGGGGATCGAAACAGAGATCTTAGAGATCCGGCACATGGGGACGGAGACTATATTCAATCAATCACTAAATTTGTCGATGAAAGATTCCTTGAAATCTTTCCGAGAATGCTGGATGGGAAAGCTGTAGGAACGGTATTATTTTCGAATCGGCATTCAGTCGATATGCTGATGCAATATGGGAATAAGGCAGACATGGATGTTGAAGCGCTGCTAAAACAAGCCTCCATCGGGGTGATCGGGGAAAGTACCGGCAATAGACTTCAAGACTATGGATTTACATCTGATATGATGCCGAAAGAACCGTCTGTCGAACAATTGGTGGATTTGATCGTGAATAGGAATGTTTGTTAGGCTCTGATAAAAACAGAGTCTATTTCCTTTGGAGGGCGTCGTTATTCACCTTCTATTAATATTGTTGGCGTTCAGTGTTAGGGCCAATCGTGTTATCATTTAATTACGGGACATCACGGAGTACGAAAAGCCCTCACTTACTGCTTTTATTGGCCGGAAAAGGACAGGAGGTGACTTCATGTTTAATATTGGTGATATTTTATGGCAATTATTCTACCTTGCCCTACTTGTTCTGTTATTCTTTATGGTTGTGAAGGCGGTCCGTTTCTTTATAAAGCATATGACAAAAATGAATAACCTGGAAAATAAAAGAGATGAATTACATGAACGATTGAAAAAGAAGGATGAATGAAGGCGAGGCAGGGGGAGCGTTAAACGGATTTGGACGATTTCACCAAATGGACACTCAACTTTGAGGAGTAAGGAATAAAAGTCTTTTATTCCTTCACAGATTGGGTATTATATATACGTGACTTTTCCAGGGAGGCGAAGTAAATGAAACGGACATGGGAATACGTATTAAGTATCATAGGTGTGAGTATCGCTGCGATTTTTTTAATCGTGACGATCATAGCGGCCGTCTATCTCAACAGTATCGATTTGAAAGAAATGATGGACTACTCATTAATGTCAGATTCTGAGTTTTCCTCGTCTGAGGTAGATATGTCAATCAAGTTATTCATGGGCATGCTTTGGGTGGGGATCATATCGCTGTTCATTGCCTTGGCAGGCGGTTTGATCGCTATCTTTCTATTAAAGGGCGGCAAGGCGAAGGGAGCCGGAATCTTATTGATCATTACGGGCATTCTGACGATTTTTCATGTTTGGCCGCTTATCTTCTTCATCATACCGGGTATCATGTGCCTTGTAAGGAAGCCGAGGGAAACGGTGGAAGTGATTGAATGATCCGGCATCATACATAGTTTTGTGATTTGAAAACAAAGGAGCTTTCCGTAATGCGGGTAAGCTCCTTTTATGCTGTAAGGATATTTAAGGAGAAAATACCTTATTATACCTGAAATCACCAGTCTATCATGTTACTATTATTATAGATTTAAATATAAATAGACTGGAGTTCGATCGATGAAGATACCTTTAATGAAGATTGGGGCACTGACCTGTTTAACACTCGGTTTGTTCAATGGACAGGCTTTTGCGGAGTCTGGAATAACCAATGCGTGTTCATCATTCGGTGAGATTCAACCCAATGAAAATCCTTCCCATAAGCAGATCAACTGCTTACTGACGAATGCGGCAATAGAGGCTGAAATCCCCCCTGAAGTGGTAAAAGCGGTGGCTACGCAGGAAAACGGGGATTGGAGGCAATTTAATGAGGATGGTAAACCGATTATATCCGACGATGGCGGCATCGGTCTAATGCAGCTTACCAATAAAAGTGGGTATGACCAGAAAAATCTGGAAAATGATATAGTCTACAATATCGGGGCAGGCGTCGAGGTCCTGAGTGGCATGTATTCAAGAAGGGATTTGCCCAAGATCAAAGGTGCAGGACGCAGGGTCATCGAAAATTGGTATTTCCCTGTCATGGCTTACAATGGGACAAAACCGGTGAACAGTCCCCTTTACCAGGAAAAGGGAAAATAAATGTGAATGCGTACCAAGAGGAAGTTTTTGCTGAGATAGAAAACCAAAGTTATTTGAATGATATGAAACTGGCAAAATATCCATTCAAAACTTCGGACTTTCAATATGATCGGGAAAGCACGGAAAATATCGTCTTTAAAAATCTTGAATACACCCTGACAGATCAAACGCATGACTCTGTTTATTGGTTCAGGGCAGGAGACAGAGTGGTGACGACATCGAGCGCGAATATCAGGAAAGAAATAAGCACTACGGCAGGTGCAGTAACTGTTCCGCCAAATACAAGCTTGATCATCACAGGGAATTTTGACTATCACGAATCTAAGGGAAATAAATTTGTCTTTTACCCTGTACAAACGGAAGACAAGAGTATTAAGGGGTATGTTTCATCAGCTTACATCTCCAATCGGCCATCGATTGTCAAGGATACGAATAAGCCTGTGATTTCAGGGACTGCCGGTAAATCAATTCCATTCAACTCAACTTTCAATCCTAAAACCGGCGTAAAGGCGAAGGATGATAAAGATGGTGACTTAACGAATGTCATCCGAGTTGAAGGGAAGGTCGATACCAAGAAAGTGGGCACCTATAATTTGACTTATACGGTAGCTGACAAAGCTGGGAATGTTTCCAAGGTCATAAGGAAAATAACCGTTTATGATCAAGTCAAGCCTGTGATTTCAGGTGCCGGGAACAAAACCATCAAACTTAATTCTTCATTCAATCCAAAAACAAAAGTGAGTGCCAAGGATAATGCCGATGGAAATTTGACTAGTAAAATCAAAGTGACGGGTACAGTCAAT
Source organism: Peribacillus sp. 05N428 (assembly GCF_056397085.1). NCBI lineage: Bacteria > Bacillati > Bacillota > Bacilli > Caryophanales > Bacillaceae > Peribacillus > Peribacillus sp. 05N428. The sequence continues at coordinate 92,068 of NZ_JBFTMS010000003.1, forward strand.
ACGAAGAAAAAGGGGACCTATACATTGAAGTATACGGTCACAGATTCATCGAAAAATGCGGCGACGGTCACAAGAAAGATCACGATAGATGGCACCAAGCCAGTCATCTCGGGAGCCAATAGTAAAACCATTGGCTATTATTCGACATTCATCCCTAAATCGGGCGTATCTGCGAAAGATAACCTGGATGGCAACATGACAAGTAAAATAAAGGTGACAGGTACGGTGAATACAAAGAAAAAAGGTACGTATACATTAAAGTATACAATCACTGATTCATCGAAAAATACGGCGACAGTCACAAGAAAGATCACGGTAGACAGCACAAAGCCGGTCATTTCCGGTGCCAAGAGCAAAACCATTGCCTATAACTCGACATTCAATCCTAAATCAGGTGTATCCGCAAAAGATAATCTTGATGGAAGCTTAACAAGTAAGATCAAAATAACAGGGACTGTGAATACGAAGAAAAAAGGAACCTATACATTGACTTACACAGTTACGGATAAATCGAAGAACAAGGCGGAAGTAAAAAGGAAAATCACCGTTAAATAGAAGGCCAAAAAGGATTCTCTGAATAGAAACATGTTTAGAAAGCATCCTCATCACCTCAAGTTTGAATACTTCTATTTTAAAACAAAAATGGCTCTAGGCAAAAGTGTTCTATCTAAAATTAAAACAAAGTTGATTGGAACGGAAGGTACGAGACTCCTGCGGGAAAAGCGAGTCGAGGTAGACCCCGCAGGCGAAAGCCGAGGAGGCTCCCGGACCGCCCGCGGAAAGCGAGTGCCTGGAGTGGAAATTAACGACCAAATTGTACAAGCCATAAAAAAATGTAGACAAAATCGATTTTCATCGAGTTTGTCTACAGTCTGCAAGGATTCCCTGAATAGGGGAATCCTTTTTTGATGTCTGAATGTGTTTGGCTGCAAGATAGGCATATATAATAGTAGAAAGTGTCCTCAAGGGTGGAGCAGGTATTGATAAAAATGTTATAATTGTAAAAACATGTAATGACAAGTGATCTGAAGGGGGATTGTTTATGGGCAAAGAACACGGGCATGTGAACTGGATGGATCAAATTTTTAAGGAATATGAAAGAGAAGGCGGGCTGAAGAATAATCCTGGCTTTGGTAAACCGCTTCCGGAGTCGGCGCTGTCGGGAAATATATATGACAACTTCTTGACGAAGGCCAAGGATGCCGGCTTCCTTCCGCTTTGGATAAAATGGCAAAAAGAAATTCGGGAAGAGCTAGCCGAATTGGTTCGATTGAAAAAAATGAATGGAACTGAATCTGAATTAATGAAACGAATGGATGAAATTAATGAGAAAGTCCGTACATATAATGCGATTTGTCCAACCCAAATGCAGCGTAGGGAAATAGAGTTGGAAAGCATCGAAATCCAGTATGAAAAATGGAAGTAAATGATAATGTGTAAAATGTGGGTATTTGTATGAAGTGATCATGAAAGGATTATGTTATAATGGCATGAATAAAAAACAGAGAGAGGGACTTCGAGTGGAAAAAAGAAAAGAAGTTTTTTCATGGATAAAAGCGATATTGATTGCAGTCATTCTAGCTTTTTTAATTCGAACGTATATTTTTGCACCGATTGTCGTGGACGGTGAGTCAATGATGCCGACTCTGCAAGACCACGAAAGAATTGTTCTTACCAAGTTTGGAACGAATATCGATAATATAGACCGGTTTGATATTGTCGTTTTTCATGCAACGGTAGATAAAGATTATATAAAAAGGGTTATCGGTCTGCCAGGTGACCATATTGAATATAAAGATGATACGCTTTATATTAATGGGAAAGCTTATGAAGAACCATACTTGGACAAATATAAGAATCAGATGGCATCAGGAGTGCCGCTGACTGAATCCTTCAAGCTCGAAGATATTACAGGCAGCATGACAGTGCCGGAAGGCCAGTTGTTCCTTATGGGGGACAATCGCCAAAATAGTTTGGATAGCCGTGAAATTGGCACGATATCCGTCGATGAAATCGTGGGCAAGGCGAATCTAGTGTATTGGCCGATCAATGAAATAAAGATTGTGAAATAAGAAGAAGCGGACTCGGGTATCGAGTCCGCTTTTATTGTTGCCGATTTTCATCCTTAATGAGGAAACTGCCATACAGGTATTTCAACAAAAAACGTGTTCATTCTTCTTTTTTTTCTATTTTTTTTTTTGAAAATCAACTCATTTGGGTTAAATTAGGTTATCCTATTAAAAAGAAGTAATCACGTTACCCAGGCCCGCATAAGAAAAGAAAATGGATTACTTTAATAAAGGGTGCTGAGATGGAGTACTTTAGATGGATATAGTAAAAGATTTAATATCAAACTATGGTTATTTTGCGATATATGGATTGTTGGCGATTGGGATTATTGGCTTGCCGGTACCTGATGAGTTCATGATGACTTTTGTCGGCTATTTGTCATCCATTTCCGTTTTGAATGTCCAGGGAGCATTCCTTGTCAGTTTCCTGGGCTCGATATCCGGGATGCTTGTCAGTTATTTCATCGGGAAAAAGGTGGGGAAGCCTTTTTTGAGGAAGCATGGTAAGTGGATCAAAATGACCCCCGCGAGGTTGGAAAAATTGGAGAAATGGTTCAATAAATACGGTCCATGGACGATTATCATCGCCTATTTCATTCCAGGAGTCCGTCACTTCGCAAGTTACATTTCCGGTATGAATGGAATGGGGAAACGAAAGTACTTTATCTTTGCAGGAGCAGGGGCATTCAGCTGGTGTTTGGTATTTACGACTTTTGGCTATTTCATCGGTGTGTTAACTTAACTCATTACAACTTACAAAATTTCTTTATTGAATCAGAAAATCCCGTTTCTGAGTATTAGAAACGGGATTTTCCATTTCTGCTTTAATTATTGAGCGGAGTATCCGCCGTCGATGACAAGCTCGGCACCAGTTACATATGATGCTTCATCGGATGCTAGATAAAGCACGGCATTTGCAATATCCGCCGGCTGACCCAAACGTTGTAATGGAGTGGCCTTGATCATTTGGTTCACTAACTCTTTTGATTCTTCTAATTTTTGAGTCATCGGTGTTTCGATGATACCAGGGAATACGGCATTGACACGGACGCCCATGCGGCCATATTGCGTTGCGGCAGCCTTGGAAATAGCACGGACGGCACCTTTTGAAGCTGAATAAGAGTTTAAGCCCATTCCGATTTGAGCTGTAAAGGAAGAAATGTTTACAACTGCGCCTTTCCCTTCTTTAGCCATGTGAGGAACAACGTGTTTCATTCCAAGGAATGGTCCAAATCCATTGATGCCTAACATTAGCTGCCAATCGGCCAATGTCGTATCGTTAATGCCTTTTTCCGTTAAGATACCGGCATTGTTTACCAAAATGTCGATTTTGCCAAATTTAGCGATAACTTCATCCGTCACCATTTTCCAGCTTTCGTCTGAAGATACATCAAGTACAGTACCATGGACGTTATCGAGTTCATTCACGGCAGCTACAGCTTTTTCATTGATATCGGCAGCAATGACTTGTGCTCCTTCTTTTGTGAATAGGTCTACCATTTCCCTGCCCATACCAGATGCTCCGCCAGTGATAATGGCTACTTTATCAGTCAATCTTCCCATCATGATCACTCCTAATTATTTGTTATAACGATGAATATATATTCAAGCATAGTTCAAAAGGTATATTATCAACGAGCAATACTATAACTCCTTCAGGAATCCGTCAAGCATTTTATTTTCCGGCTTGGGAAATGCCTTTTTCTTGCTGGATAAAAATGTACTTCCCATAACCCCCGCGGGTTGAAAGCGATACCAATCTTTCAATCTTCAAATTTTGATACGTAAATGATCCAGATTTAAAATGGCTTTTACCCGTTCTATTTGAAACGTTCCACAAGTAATCTGGTAGAGGCATCTCTTGCATGTTGGGGAGCACCATATGTACAATTCTAGTGATTAAAATTAAATACTGCAATATTTTTGTACTTTGAATACAAATTTTTATAACGACATTCCAATTCTAACTTTTCAGAACTTTTATGTACATAGGAGGTCATCATTTTATGAATAACAGAGTATATCTTTCCTTGGCCATCCCGCTTACGATTTCGACGATGAGTACGCCCTTGCTCGGTGCGGTCGATACGGCTGTGGTTGGAAAGTTGAGTGATCCCGCTTATATTGGCGGTGTGGCTGTCGGAACCATAATTTTTAATACGATGTATTGGCTTTTTGGTTTTCTTCGGGTCAGTACATCTGCTTTCGCTGCACAAGCGGAAGGGGCAAGGGATGAAAAGCAAACCCTGATGGCCTTGATTCGGCCTTTTTTCATTGCAGCGATCATCGGTCTGCTTTTTATCGTGATCCAAAAGCCCATTTTGAATGTATCGTTAGGCGCAATCGGTCCGGAATCGGATGTTTCCGCCTTTGCCGCAGATTATTTCGGCATCAGGATATGGGGCGCACCATTTGCTCTATTGAATTATGTCATCTTAGGCTGGTTAATGGGGAAATCGAGGATAAAAACGTCTTTGTTCATTCAAGTTTTCATGAACGTGATGAATATAATCTTATGCCTCGTTTTCGTTAATGGCTTTTCATGGTCTGTATCAGGGGTTGCTGCCGCTACACTGATATCAGAGATTTCCGCTTTTTTACTGGGCTTGTGGGTCATCCGGAAAGCGGTTAACGTACCGGATTCTTTTTCAATCCGGGAGGGGTTCGATCGGGCTTCCCTGAAAAAAATGATGGTGGTCAACAGGGATTTATTCATCAGGACCATTTGCCTGATCACGGTTTTCAATCTTTTTACGGCCAAGGGAGCGACTTTCGGGACAGAGACCCTGGCGGCCAATGCCGTACTCATTCAAATCCATTACCTGATGGCCTATTGCTTTGATGGCTTCGCGAACGCGTCAAGTCTTCTGGTCGGGAAGGCGATTGGTTCGAGAGATATAAACCTTTATAAAAAAACACTCTCACTATCGGCGCGGTGGGGCTTGTATGCCTCGTTCATACTTGCCGCATCTTACTATCTTTTCAGCGATGAGGTCATTCTCTTATTCACGGATATTCCCGGCGTCATCGAATTGGCCCATGAATATGGACTTTGGATAGTCCTATTCCCATTCAGTGCCTTTATCGGACTCATTTTTTATGGAGTGTTTACCGGTGCGACTGAAGCCGTTCCAGTAAGGAACTCTATGCTTCTGGCTCTGATGGCTTTTTTAATAGTCCAATACGCAGCAGTCAGCAATCATGGCAATCATGGTTTATGGCTTGCATTCCTGGCTTTCAGTTTAGGACGTTCTTTGTTTTTAGCATTATATATTCCAAGACTGAACAGAAAAGTAACAGTGTTAATGAATGACGATAGTCTAATGAAATCATCCTCTTTTTAATAAAAGAGGGTGTTTTTTTATTTTTGTAAGGAATTTTATCGGTAGTTTGATGTTAGTAATAATTCGGGAATACGAAGAATAGGTAGCAAGGCTTGGCGAATGTGGTAGTAAAAGTGATAAAATGAAAAATATATATAAAAGAGGAGTTGTCATATTTTGAGTGAATTGAATTGGCGAGAAGAAGTTGAAAAACGGAAAATGGACTTATTACTGGACACACAAAACTTATTGAAAATAAAAAGTGTACTTGATGAAGAACACCCGACAGAGGAGGCCCCACTCGGTAAAGGGGTGAAGGAAGCGCTTGATTTCATGCTTCAATTAGGCGAAAAAGACGGTTTTACTGTGAAAAATGTCGATAATGTCGCTGGTCATATCGAAATGGGGGAAGGCGAGGAGTTAATCGGGATTTTATGCCATGTCGACGTGGTACCAGAGGGAGATGGCTGGAGTTCGGATCCGTTTGGAGCTGAAATCCGCAATGGCCGCATATATGCCCGTGGGGCAATCGATGATAAAGGGCCGACTATGGCTGCCTATCATGCGATGAAGCTGGTCCGGGAGCTAGGAGAACCTTTGAACAAACGTGTAAGGATGATCATTGGAACCGATGAAGAATCGAATTGGCGCTGCGTTGACCGGTACTTTGAAGTGGAGGAAATGCCTTCGATCGGCTTCGCACCAGATGCTGACTTCCCGATCATCAGTGCGGAAAAAGGAATCTGGGATTTCTCGGTTATCCATCCTGCCGATGCAGGAAATGGCACGAACTCAGACGTGAATGTCATCGAGTTTTCTTCAGGTCGAAGGACGAATATGGTACCGGATTTTGCGACGGCTATTGTGGAAACGGACAACACTGCTGAAGTGGCTGCAAACTATCAGGATTATTTGCAAAAGTACTCATTGGAGGGGCAAGCCGTTCCGCAAAAAAATCAAGTGCTGCTTGAAATGAATGGTGTTTCGGCACACGCGATGGAGCCGAACAACGGAAGAAATGCAGGTCTGCATTTAGCCGTATTTTTAGCTGATCTCACTCTTGATCCGCATGCGAAAGCCTACTTCACTTTCATCAAGGATCGTTTGTTCGAAGATTCCCGCGGAAATAATTTAGGTGTGGCGTATTCGGATGAGCAAACAGGAGAATTGACGATCAATGCCGGCGTTTTCAATTATTCTAAACAAGGCGACAGCTCGATCGGTTTCAGCATGCGTTATCCGGTCACGTTTGAGTGGGAACAGCAAAAGGCGGCGCTGGAAGAAAGGCTTGCGGCATATAATTTGAAAGTGAAGACCAATTCGCATTCAACTCCGCATTATGTGGACAGTGAAAGCTTCTTGATCAAGACGTTGCAGGAAGTGTATGAAGCGGAGACAGGTGATAAAGCCGAGCTTCTTTCGATTGGCGGCGGCACATATGCCCGTTCATTGAAAGAAGGCGTTGCATTTGGACCGCTTTTCCCAGGCAGCGAAGACATTGCGCATCAGAAAGATGAATATATTGATATTGAGGATATGCTTAAGGCTACGTCCATTTATGCACGTGCCATTCATGAATTGGCTAAATAAGAGGCAAAGAGGGAGAAAGACATGGGAAAAATCATTTTTAACGGCGACCTTAAAAGCAGGTCCGAAGTAAAGGTAGATATTGAAGACCGGGGATATCAATTCGGTGATGGCGTCTATGAAGTCATTCGGGTTTATAATGGCGAATTATTTACGGAGGATATGCATCTGAACCGGCTGATCGACAGTGCGAAGTTGATTCAGATGAAAGTTCCCTTTACCATAGCGGAAATCAAAACCCGCATGAAAGAGCTGATCGCTGAAAATCAACTGAAGGACGGTATCGTCTATATGCAGCTGACAAGAGGAGTATCTGCGCGTACACACTCTTTTCCAACTGCAGAGGTGGAACCGGTCTTTGTCGCCTATACAAAGGAAATGCCTTATACAGGCAAAATGAAGCCAGGGGTCAATGCTGTTACCACCGACGATATACGCTGGCTGCGCTGTAATATCAAGAGTTTAAATCTACTGGGAAATATAATGGCTAAACAGCAAGCTGTGGAAGCCGGCTGTGATGAAGCGATCCAGCATCGTGATGGTACGGTGACGGAGGGAAGTTCATCAAATGTCTCAATCGTGGTGGATGGTCAACTTAAAACGCATCCGGCCACAAACTTGATCCTGAATGGAATTACCCGTCAGGTGATGCTGAAGCTTTGCGCTGATCATGGGATTCCCTATGTCGAAGAAGCCTTCACGGTCGAGGACATGATGGCAGCCGATGAAGTTCTTTATACAAGCACTAGCGTCGAAGTGACACCCATCATTAATATCGATGGCCAATCGATTGCAGCCGGGGAACCCGGTCCGATAACTCAAAGACTGCAGAAACTGTTTTCCGAGGAAATCGAGAAGCAATGCGGTTCCGTTAAATAGAGGAATGCCCCTTTGCCACTAATGGCAAGGGGGTTTTTTTATCTGTGTAGCCGGAAGCGAGATGGCCTTCCCCGAATTCCCGATCACGTTAATTACATCGATATGCAATCCTCTCTTTTGACATTTTAAAAAACCAGGAATATACTTGCTAATAACCTAAAAAGTTTACCTATTGCAACAATTTGAGTTGCGTGTAAAAAGGAGTAGAAATAGATATGTCCGACGTGTTGCATCAATCTTCTTCGAGAGGAATAAAAAAACTGCTTCCCTATCTAGGGCCTGCCTTCATAGCAGCTGTGGCCTATATTGATCCAGGGAATTATGCGACCAATATTACAGCCGGATCAAAATATGGCTATACGCTATTATGGGTTATCTTCGCATCCAATTTAATGGCTGTGCTAATCCAATCACTATCAGCTAAATTGGGGATTGCCACTGGAAAGAACCTTCCGGAGCTATGCAGGGAAAAATTTTCGAAAAAAACATCTTTCTTATTATGGATTCAGGCTGAAGCCGTTATAATGGCAACCGACCTAGCTGAATTCATAGGAGCCGCACTAGGGATTTATTTACTATTTGACTTACCGTTAATCACATCGGCAATCATTGCAGCGATTGGTTCCTTTGCCATTCTGGAAATCCAGCGCAGGGGTTACCGGACATTCGAAGCCCTGATCACGGTCATGATATTTGTCGTTGTGATAGCTTTTGGCGCTCAAGTTTTTTATGCAAAACCTGACACTTCAGCCGTTGTTTTAGGACTCTTCACTCCGAAATTCGACGGAGTGGACAGCATTTTACTATCGGCCGGTATGCTTGGAGCCACCGTTATGCCACATGCGATATACCTTCATTCCTCTTTGACTCAAAGAAGGATAGTCGGAGTAAATGATTTGGAAAGAAAAAGGATTTATCGTTTTGAGCTAATTGACATTGTCATCGCCATGCTGATTGCAGGTGCGATCAATGCCGCCATGGTCATCGTTTCAGCTGCCCTATTTCATAAGAATGGAGCACTAGTGGAGGACTTGGATGTTGCCTATCAACAATTCGGGGCCATGCTTGGACCATCAGTCGCGATGTTCTTTGGAATAGGATTATTATTTGCCGGTTTATCGAGCTCATCCGTTGGTGTAATGACAGGTGATGTTGTCATGCAAGGATTCATTAAAAGACATATTCCGATTTATTTAAGAAGGGTCATTACTACCGTCCCGCCCCTGCTCATAATATTATGGGGAGTGAATCCATCCAAAGCGCTTGTGATGAGCCAAGTTGTCCTCTCGTTTGGCATCGCGTTTGCCTTAGTGCCATTGATCATGTTTACAAGTAATAAAAAAATCATGGGCAGCCTGGTCAACCATAAAATCACCTCGGGCGCCGCTTGGCTTATAGCTGTACTTATCATTGGACTGAACTTGTTCCTGCTTTACGAAACACTGTTCAGCTAACATGGAAATGGCAGGGGAGGACCGATTTTTGGTCCTTTTTTGCTGTATTTTTCTATAATCGACCCACAGCTGAAAAAAATACATCCAGGAACTGCGTATGATCCGTCATGGGCTTTTTTCATAGTATGGTAGATTGGGGAATATTCCTGTGGGGATTAGGAGGCCCAAGAAAGGGTATAGGCAATGGGAATTATGGTAAAATTAAAGGGAAAACAGGAAGGAATGGAAATGAACATGAATACTCATTTTTTCTTTGCTTTAGTATTGCCTGATGATATTAAGGCCTATTTAAATGCTGTTACGGAACAACTAAAGCCAGGCTTTCCATTTAAGAAATGGCTGCATCCAGCCGATTATCATATTACGATGGCATTTTTGGGGAATGCTCCCGATACATTGAAAGAGGATGCTGTGGGGCGTGTGGGAAGCGTGCTTGCCAATGAGGCTTCATTCGGCTTGGAACTCGGCGATATTGGCGGTTTCGGCAAGAGTGACAGTCCAAGGATTCTATGGGCAGGCGTCAAGCAGCAAGAAAGGCTTTTTGCCATTCAAAGGAAAGTCTATAATTCCTGTATCGAAGCGGGTTTTGAACTTGATAAGAAGCCGTTTAAGCCTCATATTACACTGGCAAGAAAATTCGAGGGGGATAATCCCTTTTCGCTGGAGGGCGTTCGCCAGATGGCGAATGTGCAGGATATGCATTTTGAAGCAGATCAAGTTGCGTTATATCAAACACATCTTGGAGCTTCCCCTTCATACGAGAAGATTTTCACGATAAACCTCCAAAAATAGAGAGATGGGTGGTGGTCGAATGGCACAGCTCATAAAGATGCAAGATTATATTTCCCGGTATGAGCAGGATATTTATCGTTATCCTACACAATTTGCACGGTTGAAAAAACAGCAATGGGATAGATTGAAGGCTGCTTATAATGCGGGTGAGCTAGATCGGTTGTATAGCGAACATACTGAAAGTAAAACACAGGTCAAACTTGATCCGCCTCAGGAAGATTCGAAGCGCCTGTTTAAAAAGGTGAAAGACATATTCCGCCGGACAGGTAAACAGGAGTCAGAGGCGGAAGAACTGCCAATGCCGAAACAGATTGAAGATCCTAATGTTTTTTCATTAAGATTTCCGTTCCGGCCAGCCAGTCTCGATGAATTAAAGCAAAATTTTTTAAATCAATTGCTTCGTTTTCAAATGAAATGGGGGAGTTCGACGCTTCGTGAAAAGTCATTTGTGGACCAATCATTCTTTTTGGATGAGAGGCTCCGCTTTTTTCTGCAGCGTTTTCCGGATACGTTTCTTGTATTATATAAACCTATCTTTCTTTTGAAAAATGCGCCTGTTGAAGTCGAAGTCATTTTATTGACCCCGGTTGATGCTTGGTGCATCACGTTTCTGGAAGCGGAAGAAGACGCTGCTTTCATCGGGTCAAGTGAACGATTCTGGGTCCGCAGGCATCATAAGCATCCTGACAAAAAAGTGCTCAATCCTTTGCTTGGTGCAAATCGGATGACGAACATCGTCTCCCAGTTATTTGAGCTATATGGAGTGAACATGCCGATTAAAAAGGTGATTTTATCCCGGAATGGATATGTCGATTATCCCGAAGCCCCTTATGATATTACGATATTGGATAAACGGACCTTCCCAGAATGGTTCGAAAGGATGCGGGCCATATCGTCTCCGCTCAAGGCACAGCAGTTAAAAGGGGCACAGGCTCTGCTTGAATATTGCCAAACTACATCCAGCCTGCGACCTGAATGGGAAGCGGAGTATAACCAAACGGATGGAAATCAGCATGCCGCACCTTAAAGAAACGGTGTATTTCATTGTCAATCCAATGGCAGGAAATGGAGAGAGTTTGAAGGTTTGGAAAAAAGCCGAGAAAATACTGCAATCAAAAGCTGTTCCCCATGAGGTGTTTTTTACACGGGAAAAGGGGCATGCGCTAAGATTGACGAAGGAGATCCTATCAGGGACTAAGCAGGATACCCGGATGATCGCTGTCGGGGGAGATGGCACGATCAATGAAATGATAAATGGCGCCATAGGTTTCCCCCACGCTATCATCGGCTCCCTTGCGGCTGGATCCGGTAATGATTATGTAAGGGGCATTCAAAAAACCGAGAGTGTGGAAGAAGCTCTTTCTTTATTTCAGGATAATGCCTTTAGTGCCATTGATATCGGACAGTTCGAGACGAATGGCAAGATGGGGTATTTCGTGAACAGCCTGGGAATGGGCATTGATGCTGAAATTTCCGATGAAGCGGAGCGTTCCCCTCTGAAAAAATGGTTTAATTTTGTCAGAGCGGGTAAATTAATTTATCTGTTCATTTTTATAAAAAAGATAGTGACTTACAAGCCCGGCTGCATGGAATTGATCATTGATGGAGACCGGCATCTTTTGAAAAAGGTTTGGTTCATCGTTATTGCGAACCAGTCCTATTTTGGCGGTGGGATGAAAATTTCACCGATGTCGAAGCTGGATGATGGCAGGTTGAACGTGATTGCGGTCCATGATATTCCTTTGTTGAAATTATTGACCGTCTTCATCACCGTTTTATGGGGCGGTCACCTGAACATTAAAAATGTTGATTCTTTTTCCGGTAAAATGATAAAAATGAAGAATGAAGGGTCAGTGAAAATCCAGTCTGATGGGGAAATTGTTGGTAGGAACGAAGTAGCTGCAGTGGTTCTGAAAGAGAAATTGCGCGTCATGTTACAGGCTGATAACCGACACAAAAATATGAAATGATTTATTTGTTTTTGTTTTATGCGTATAATCGTTTTATAGTACTTGACGAAGAAACCGTTTTTCAACTAAAATTTAATTTATGGCTATTGTTTAATTGCTCAATAGCTATTTTTTTATTTCTCTAAAATGAGGATGTTTTTAATTGCGGGTATCATCCCGATGCAAGTATATATGCAGCTTCGCCAGCAGGCGGATTTTTTATAAAACATGGACTCAAAGTAGTGGTAATACATACACTAGGTGAACGTACCCACATTTGTATGATTAAGCGAGGAAATCGAAGGTGAACCAGTTGGAACATTTATTAGGTCAGGAGTGGGATATATCCCCTGCTGGAGGAGCTACGGGAGAAGCCTTTATTGCCGAGAAAGAGGGGCAGAAGCTTTTCCTTAAACGAAATTCATCGCCATTTTTAGCTGTTCTTTCAGCTGAGGGCATTGTTCCAAAGTTAATGTGGACAAAACGCCTGGAAAATGGGGATGTAATTACGGCCCAGCATTGGATGGAAGGCAGGGAGCTATCTCAGCAGGAAATGAACAATATAAGAGTCGCAAAGCTGCTTCAAAAAATTCATCAATCCGATCCTTTGTTAAGCATGCTCAAAAGGCTTGGGAAATCCCCTTTACGACCTGAAAGTATACTTACAGACATAGAAACCGGGTTATCTTCGGATGTTACGGACATTCCGATTATCAAACAGGCCATCCATTTTTTACAGAACAATCTCCTGTTGATTGAATGCGACGAAAAAGTCGTCTGTCATTGTGATGTGAACCACAATAATTGGCTCATGACAGAAACGGACGGTTTGTTCCTGATTGATTGGGACGGAGCGGTCATAGGCGATCCGGCCATTGACCTCGGCATACTCCTGTATTCATATGTCCCAAGGGAAGAATGGAATCAATGGCTTGCCCGTTACGGCAAGAAGCTTGACGCAGGCCTGGAGATGAGGATGAAATGGCACACGGTTTCACAACTTGTGCTTTCCATCCAATGGCATCATCGCAGGAAGCGGTACGAGGAAAGAAATGAATTACTGCAAAAACTGGAAGCGTTATTGATGTTCAGCTGATCAGAATTGATCTATATCATCCACCCACTGGGACAGGTCGTTCTGGTGGGTTGAAATATGTGCATCTAAATCGGCGGTACCGATGCCCGTCTGACTGTATTCGTAAATCTCCGTCAGTATCGTTTTCACATTGCTGTCAATTTCCATATTGATCATTAAGGATTTGACGAGCCTTTCAACCTGTTCACATTCAGAAACGGATCCGCAGCAGTCTGTTTGATGGTTGGTCAATATATCTTTCAATAGTGACATTTGGTGTTCATGGGAAAGCGGCATATAATACCTCTCCTTTCTTAAACATGGATTCAAGGGATTCCCAGGTGGTACCCGCCTGCCCTTCACTTATTTATGGTGTGTTTTGCTGAAAGTTTTATACATGAAAACTACAGTGACTGTCGCCTGGATGGCCGGCAGTTTTTTTATTTGATCAGTGGGTGTTTCCTGAAAAAATCAACTTGCAGGAATCCATACACTCGTGTTATGGTTTGAACGATTATATTATAAATAGGGGTGTCATCATGCGTTTAAGAAATAAACCTTGGGCTGAAGACCGTTTGAATGATTTTCCACAATATGTAATTCAGCAGCCAGTGAGCCATAAAGGTAAATGGCATGAAGTTTTCGGAAACGATAATCCGTTATATATTGAAGTGGGTACGGGAAAAGGCCGTTTCATCACAGAAATGGCAAAGGCCCATCCTGATGTGAATTTCATTGGAATTGAAGTATATGGAAGCGTCATTGTCGCAGCATTGGACTTGCTGATTGAAGCGGATGTTCCAAATTTAAAGCTGTTGAATGTTGACGCAGCGAACTTAGGGGACTATTTTGCAAAAGGTGACGTGGATCGCGTCTACTTGAATTTCTCTGATCCATGGCCGAAATCACGTCATGCAAAACGTCGATTAACATATAAGACATTCCTCGAAGTATATGAAGGCATCCTGCCGGACAAAGGCGAGATTCACTTCAAGACGGATAATCAAGGGTTATTCGAATCTTCCTTGAAAAGTATTTCCGAATACGGCATGCTCTTGAAATTTGTAAGCCTTGATTTGCATAACAGCAGTTTTGAAGGCAACATCATGACTGAATATGAAGAAAAGTTCTCGAGTAAAGGCAATCGGATATACCGATTGGAAGCAATGTTCCAATAATCAACGATCAGAAACCAGGTGCACAGCATCTGGTTTTTTTGTTTATGATTTACGGGATGACTTGATTGTTATCAATTTCAATATATGGAAGCGGGTGTTAAACTAAAGGCAGAGGAGGGGTAAAATGGAAACGATGCAAATAGGGGAAATAAAATTAACATGGTTGAATGGCGGTGTGACACACTTGGATGGCGGTGCGATGTTCGGTGTTGTACCGAAACCGCTTTGGTCCAAGAAGTATCCCGTTAACGAAAATAACCAAATCGAGTTACGTACGGATCCGATTTTGGTGCAGGCCAATGGATTGAATATGCTTATAGATTCCGGTATTGGCAATGGAAAGATGAATGACAAGCAGAAACGGAATTTTGGGGTGACGGAGGAATCCAATCTTGTCGAAGATCTGGGCAGACTTGGGATTCAGCCAAATGATATCGATTACATTTTAATGACCCATCTACATTTCGATCATGCCTGCGGGTTGACGAAACGTGAAGGTGAAACTTGGGTGCCTGTTTTCGAGCGTGCAGAAATCATCACGACCAAAACGGAATGGGCGGAAATGAAAAACCCGAATATTCGTTCAAAAAGTACATATTGGGCAGAAAACTGGGAGGCTGTCGCTTCTCTTGTACGTCCTTTTGAAGGGGAACAGGAAATTACGGCTGGCATTAAAATGATCCATACCGGGGGGCATAGTGATGGACATGCGATCATCATCATGGAAGATGGCGGGGATAGATTGATCCACATGGCAGATATCATGCCGACGCACGCGCATGCGAATGTCCTCTGGGTCCTCGCTTATGATGATTATCCCATGACTTCCATCGAGGCGAAGGAAAAGTGGATGAAATCCGGACTGGAAAATGGGTCCTGGTATAGCTTTTACCATGATGCCCAATACTGTGCCATCAAATGGGATGCAACGGGTAAGGAGATACTAGCCGAATTGAAACGGAAGCGTTAAGAAGGAAAGCAAAAGGAGGACGTCATCTTGACGGCCCTCCTTTTTTTGTTTCAATCATTTTGTGCATTAAGCTCCAATATCGTTCCTGTCGAGGCATCTGCAACAAATTCGAATTGCTCGCGTTTACCCTCTGTATTTCTGGTGATCCCGCCTTTGTACACTTCATAGTCCAAATCGTTTTTTGTATAGTTCTCCGGCTTCATCAAGATCCATGAGCCATATATATTTCCGTCCTTTTTGACTGTTTCCTTCACTTGGGCCAAGACTTTATCGGGAGAAGGTTTACTTGATTGATCCAATAATTGTTTTGTTGCATAGCCAGCAGCAAACCCGGCTGCAGTACCTAGTAAAAACGTTTTCCAATTCATTGATTTCTCCTCCATTGCATTTTATAAAATCACTTCTTCTAGTATACAGAAGAACACTTTATTTGACTAATAATTTGAAATTTTACCCATAAACTGATAAATTAGAACTTTCTAGTGTAACATGATGCTAAGTTTTGTAAAATAGAAAGAAACAATACATAGTTAGGGGTAGAAAAATGAATCATGAGACTTTGGAGCTTTTTAAAACATTGACGGAATTACCGGGAGCCTCGGGAAATGAACATGCAGTTCGGAGTTTCATGAAGAGTGAGTTGGAAAAGTATTCGGATGAAATCGTCCAAGATCGCCTTGGCGGAATATTTGGCGTAAAAAGAGGCAATGAGGATGGGCCTACCGTCCTGGTTGCCGGGCACATGGATGAAGTGGGATTCATGGTCACATCCGTAACTGAAAATGGAATGATTCGCTTTCAGACCCTAGGAGGCTGGTGGAGCCAAGTGCTTTTGGCCCAAAGAGTCGAGATCATAACCGATAACGGTCCGGTCATTGGTGTCATCGGTTCGATTCCGCCCCATTTGCTTGATGAATCGCAACGCTCAAAACCAATGGATATCAAAAATATGCTGATTGATATTGGGGCGGATGATAAAGAAGATGTGAAGAGAATCGGTATTAAGCCCGGTCAGCAGATTGTACCGATTTGTCCATTCACGCCGATGGCCAATGAGAAGAAAATCCTCGCAAAAGCGTGGGATAATCGTTATGGCTGCGGACTTGCGATTGAATTGTTAAAGGATTTAAAAGGTGAAACGCTGCCGAATGTCTTATATTCCGGGGCAACCGTCCAGGAGGAAGTGGGATTACGGGGTGCGCAAACTGCAGCTCATATGATCAAACCGGATCTTTTCTTTGCTTTGGATGCAAGTCCGGCGAACGATATGTCCGGCAGTAAAAGTGAATTTGGCCAGTTGGGAAAAGGGGCACTGCTCCGCATTTTTGATCGTTCGATGGTTACCCATCGCGGCATGAGGGAATTCATCCTTGATACGGCCGAGTCGAATGAGATTCCGTATCAATATTTCGTTTCCCAGGGCGGCACGGATGCAGGGCAAGTCCATATTGCAAACGAAGGCATTCCAAGCGGGGTGATTGGCATTTGTTCCCGCTATATTCATACACATGCATCCATGATTCATATTGATGATTATGCCGCTGCCCGTGAACTGATAGGGAAATTGGTTCGTTCCTGTGATAAAACGACATTCGAGACCTTGATAAAAAACGGTTGATGGAGGAAGCTGAAATGGAAAGGGATGCTGTCATAATCCTTTTCCATCAGCTTTTTTTTACATAGAAGGAAGGTAATTATATTGAAAATAGCAGTAGGAAGTAAGAATCCGGCGAAAGTAAGTGCCGTGCTTGGTGTATATGAAGATGCTGAAATCATTTCGCTTCAAGTGGGGAGCGGGGTTCCGGAACAGCCTTTTTCAGACGAGGAAACGATGGAGGGGGCCATGACACGTGCCCGGAATTGCTTGATTCACAGTGATGCCGATATGGGCATCGGACTTGAAGGCGGTGTCGTGAAAATGGGACAAGCCCTGTTTCTGTGTAATTGGGGCGCAATGGCCACGAGGGACGGTGAGGTCTTTGTAGCTGCCGGAGCGAGAATCCCGGTTCCGGGAATCGTTGCCGGGAAGCTGCTGGAGGGTGAAGAGTTGGGCCCGGTGATGGACGCCTTCACAAAGCAAGAGAATATTAGCAAAAAGGAAGGGGCGATCGGCGTATTTACAAATGAGCGAATCACGAGGGGAGAAATGTTCCTTCATATCATGAGGATGCTAGCCGGTCAACACGAATATAAGCTGAAAATGAGAAAGCACGATTTATGAATCACTGTCATGGTAAGGCGTTCTTCGAATGGAAACGAACACTGCCAAAACTGAGCAGAATAAGACAGGGTTTTATTGAGCGGTCTTGGTACTATAGTGACAGGGGGTGAGCGGATATGGGGTGGGTAGAGTCAATCCAAAAGGCCATCGATTATATCGAAGAGCACTTATTGGAGGACCTTACGATCGAGAGCATTTCCAGGCAGGCGAATGCTTCGGCTTTTCATTTTCAACGGACCTTCACCATTTTAACGGATATTTCCATTGGTGAATATATCCGGCGTCGAAGACTGACTTTAGCGGCCCAGGAGATATCATCCGCAAATGGCAAGGTCATTGATTTAGCCTACAAGTACGGCTATGACACCCCCGAGGCATTCTCAAAAGCTTTTCGAAGGCAGCATGGGGTTTCTCCAAGCGAAGCGCGAAAGTATATGGGGAAGCTGAAATTCTATGAACGCCTGATGATACAGGTCATTCTGAAAGGGGCAAAACCGATGAAATACAATATCCTTGAAAGGGATTCCTTTCAATTGATTGGAATCAAGCAAGAGTTTTCCTTGGTTAATGAAGAGAATTTGATTGGGATTCCAAAGTTGTGGGAGAAAGTCAATTCGAATGGAACAGGAGATAGGTTAGCGAAGTTGAACAATGGCCAAATAGATGGCTTGCTTGGTGTATGTGTCGATAAGCGGGCTGTGGAAAACACTGAAACGATGGATTATTGGATAGGTGCAGAGTATGCCGGGAAAGTGCCTGAAGAGTTTTCGTCCCTTACGATACCGGCTTCCAAGTGGGTTGTATTCGAAGTTCACGGACCTATGCCTGATAGCATGCAACAAGCTTGGAAGCGGATTTTTTCCGAATGGTTCCCTACGAGCGGTCATGAACATGCCGGAACTCCTGAATTGGAAGTATACGACAATGCGGATGCTTCAAACCCTGACTATTACTCCGAAATTTGGATTCCGATTAAAAAGGGATAGTATTCAACCATCAAAATCATTCGTTATTCGCTTGCAGGGGGTTAGGCATCTAATTTGCCCCTGCAAGCTTATTTATTTGTAAATATGAAATGATCAGCCCTTCATTTTTGTGCTGGTTAAGGGCAGGGAGATTTACAGCCCGTCTTCAAAAATATAGGAAAGCACCTTCATGGCTTGGTTCACGGATTCGACCGTGACACTCGCCTTTTCCGATAATTCCTTTAAGGCATGGTGATGGGATTCCGGGCGAATCAAAATAAGCGGTTTTCCCAGGGAAATGGCGGTGCTTGCGTCCATGGCAGTATTCCACTGCTTATATTTCTCGCCAAACAGAGCGACGACAAGATCGGCTTTTTTCATCAAAAGACCTGTCCGCAAATTATTGATTTGGGAAGCGGCTGCATCCTTCAGGATAGGATTCGGCTGTTCCCCGAGGACATCTTCACCAATATTATCGGAGCGTTCATGATTTTCCATCGGGCCGACGAATTCTAATGGAAGCTTCAGTGCAGCGGCCTTATCTCTCAACTCACTTCTCCAATTTGAATGGATTTCCCCAGCAAGATAAACGGTTAACTTCATTGTTTTCCTCCTCGATATTAAAATTGCTTTCATTGTACCATGTTTTTTAGAAAATGGATGAATTCCATAAATAAGGATAATATTATCCATAAGATAATAAAAGAGACGGCTGGAGGAATGACGATGGCTTTATCGAATAAGAATTTCCTTGTTATCCTGTTGATAAGCAGTTTGATCGCAGGCTGCTCAGGGATCGAGAGACAAACCGAAAAGGCAATGAAGGCTGCTGAAGTGGCTTTTCGTGACGATGAAAAACAGCCCAATCAAGAGGCAGGGCTAATTCAGGTCCATCTGCCCAAGGATTTTAAAGTAGTGGAAGAACATGATAATAACTTGATTTTACAAAAAGGTGATCAGATTTATATATTATTTGTCAATCCAAATGAAAAAGAAGACAGCTCCGTGTTATATTTAGCGATTAAGGAACAAGAGGATCAATTTGAAGTGCTGCATTCTTTTCAAACTGATGATAAATTCGGCTTTATTTCAATTAAAGAAATACCGAAAGAAAAGTATGAGCTTGCAGTGGGGATCGGCGGGGTGAAGCTGACAACGGAAACGGATAAAGACCAATTAAAAACCGATGCAAAACAAATGATGGAAATCGTTTCATCCGTGCCCCAGAAATAAGCTGACCCCTGCCTTTCGACCGATCCGTATTAATGGTTGATTCGCGGAGAGTCTGGTATGATGGGATTATAAAAACTAAGGTGTCATTTAGAGCAGGAGGAATATTCAAATGGAAAAATTACAAACCGTCGAGCAATATGATGCATTGAAAAATGAAGGCAAACATATCTTTCTTTTTTCCGCTACATGGTGTGGAGATTGCCGTGTAATCGAACCGATAATGCCGGAGATAGAAACGAAATTTCCTGACTTTACATTCATTTATGTGGACCGTGATGAATTCATCGATGTGTGTGCGGCTAATGATGTATTCGGTATACCAAGTTTCATCGCCTATGATAATGGTAAAGAGCTAGGCAGATTCGTAAGCAAGGATCGCAAAACGCAAGAACAAATTGAGGAATTCATTCAATCACTATAATCAAAATCCCCTTCTCGCTGGGGATTTTTCAATGAAGAGGAGGGTCAGTCATGAAAATGGACAGCACGAAGCTGAAAAATATTTTGAAGGAACGTTTAAAGGATGAGGGCCGGACATTCAAATTCGATAGCAAGCAAGATACGTTACGGGTGGAAAATGTGAAGACCGGGAAAGGGATCACCATCGAGTTGCCTCCTGTACTTGCTAACTATGAAAACGTACAGGAAAAGGCCATCGATGAAATTATTTATTACGTGGAAGAGGCCCTGAATGTAATGGGGGAAGAACACAGCATGGAAGGCAAGGAGAAATTCATTTTCCCAGTCATCCGCTCGACCTCCTTTCCAATGGAATCGGAAGACGGAAATCCGTTTTTATTCGATGAGCATACAGCTGAAACCCGGATTTTTTATGCCCTTGATTTAGGTAAAACCTACCGTCTTATAGATGAAAAGATGATTCAACGGGAAAATTGGCAGGGTGACAGGATCCGTGAAATAGCCCTTTTTAATGCCCGTTCCCTCTCCACTGAAATGAAGTCGGATATCGTTGCAGGTAATGCATTTTATTTTTTGAACACGAATGATGGATATGATGCCAGCAGGATCCTGAATGAATCATGGCTTCGGGAAATGAAGGACAAGATCGAGGGAACCATGGCTGTGGCCATTCCCCATCAGGATGTCATCATCATTGCCGATGTAAAGAATGATACGGGCTATGATATCCTGGCGCAAATGGCGATGAGCTTCTTTGCCAGCGGTCATGTTCCGATTACGGCTCTATCATTCCTTTACGAAGAAAATGAGTTGGAGCCCATCTTCATTATGGGTAAAAACAAAAAGCGTGAACAATAATATAGAGAATCACAAAAGGACCGTGTCAGCATTTGGCAGCGGTCCTTTTAAGTTTGATAGAGTTTATAACTCTCTTGTAGTTGATATTTATTTTTTAATCGGTGATAATATAATTGTAATATTTTGAAAATATGGATAAAAAATAGAACAAGATTGAGGCGCCAAGGAGAGCGAGTTCCAAAAATATCCTTTGGAGCTAAACCCTTTGTCCGTTTTATCGTCCAATATAGAGTAAGGAATTACGCTGTTATTCAACGGGGCATGATGTATAAATGTCCACGAAAGGCAAACCTGACCAAGGGGAAGAATAATCGTGAACGTGAAAAGCAAATTAATGAACATGCTGGAAGCCCGTAAAGGGGAAATCGTTCAAATCCGCCGTCATTTACACGAAAATCCGGAACTATCCTTCAAAGAAGAGAAAACGGCACAATATATCATTGATTTTTATAAGGGGAAAGATGTGTCGATACAAACGAATGTAGGAAATGGTTTAGGGATCATCGTAACGATCGAAGGCGGAAAACCTGGGAAAACGATAGGTCTCCGTGCCGATTTCGATGCATTGCCGATTACAGAAGAAGCGGAGGTCCCGTTCCGTTCAAAAAATGAAGGTGTCATGCATGCCTGCGGACACGATGGGCATACCGCTTATTTATTGGTACTGGCAGACTGCATCAATGAGCTGAAAGATTCCCTATCAGGTACGATTAAAATAATCCATCAACATGCAGAAGAGACACCCCCAGGCGGAGCAAAAAGCATGATGGAATCAGGGGCTTTGGATGAACTGGATGCTGTTTTTGGAATCCATTTATTTCCGTCGCATCCAGCAGGGGTTGTCGGGTATCGCGGCGGCTATTCGATGGCTGGAAGGACCTATTTCAAGCTGGCGATAAAGGGTGTGGGCGGCCATGGTTCCTCCCCGCATATGGCGAATGATGCCATTGTGGCAGGGGCCCATTTCGTGACAGCCGTACAAACCGTAATCAGCCGTCGCTTGAACCCTTTTGATATGGGCGTGGTCACAATTGGCTCCTTCGATGGAAAAGGAAGCTTTAATGTCATTAAAGATCGTATAGAAATTGAAGGGGATGTCCGTTATATGACAGCGGAAACCCAACAGCTGATCGATAAGGAAATCCACCGGATCGTCAAAGGGATAGAAACGGAATTCGATGTTCAGTGCGAACTTACATATGTGCCCGATTATCCTCCGCTATATAATGACCCTGAACTGACTGAATTCGTGAAGAATAGCCTGGAAAGCATGAATGACAAAGAGATTAAGAAGGTTGTCGAATTTCCGGTTTTTTCAGGTTCAGAAGATTTTTCGTATTATGCAGAAAAGATACCAGGCTGCTTCTTTTACATTGGCTGTAAACCGAAAGGGGTGGAGAAGGCATATTTCAATCACCATCCTAAATTCGATATTGATGAAGATGCCCTTTTGATCGCTTCCAAATCAGTGGCGCAGGTTGTTTGCCGTTTTTATGAATGGAACTAGTCCCTTGGTCTTTGTTTGCAAAAAAAACGGAGAAACCCACAAAACACCGTTCGGTATTAACGAACGGTGTTTTATGGGTTGCGACAGGCATTTGGATTCTGCCGGAGGTTTCGTGAAGGATGATGCAATGAATTGGCCAGTCTGTTTCAAGTCAGCATGAAAACTTAATCTCTTTGTAAACGCGATTTAATAGCTGTGTTTTATTTAAATAGTAGACTAGGAGCTAATGTTATTTCGCGATGATAGGTTTAAACCCATTCCAGAAGGGGTTTAATAGGGTAGGAGTTCTGCGAAATACGTTTAGGTAGTAAGAATGCGATAAAAAAGTAGATACTAATCCAATTTAGCTTAAATTTTCTCGATATTTTTAAAATAACTGGTAGAATTAGTTACATAACTACAGATGTAGAAAGAGTGATAGTTTTGAAATGGCTAAATAAGATGAAAAAATGGTTCCAAGCAGAGGAAATTATTGAAATCGAAGAGATTATTATAGATGAACCGCTTGATGAAGAGACATTGAGGAAAATGGATTTTTCGAAGCTTACGAAGTCAAAGAAAGAAGAAATAAAGGTTTACAATCAAAAAGTGGAAAAAATGTCCCAGACGCCAGACCCGGATACGAAAATCCTGTTTCAATATCCAAAAGGCCAGTTCAAGTTTCCTCTCATTCCAGACCGGGAGCAGAATAAAAGAAAACCTAGGGAAAGAAACAGGGAAGACAACGAACCCAAACAGGGGAAGAATGTGACTAAAGAAACAACGAGAAGGCCTGTAAGGGATCCTGAACCAAAACGGAGAAGCTTTGACCGGGAGGAAACTTCAAAAATAGTCCCGTCAAATACTCCATTCCGCCCAACGGAAATCCCATCACCCATTTACGGGTTCCGTCGTCCGGAAAAAAAAATAGTCCCTTCTGAAGAAATTGTCGAATATGAATTGGAAAGCAAAATGCCCATCCTTAAAAAGGAAGAACCCGCTATCGAGATTCCGGTATCGTTCCCTGAAATCTCAAAAGATGCGTCACATGAGGAAATGACGGCAGAACCCGCCATTCTTATACCGGAACAAGCGGAAAAAAAAAGGGAAGATACGGAGATACCCGCTTTCTTTCGTAGAAATTCCATTGAGTCATTGCCAGAAGAAGCGGTAAGCGAGCCTAACATAATTGAGCCTGAGGTAGAAAAAGAGGCTAATGAACAGGACCAAGTCGATTTTGGACGCGAAGTCGCTGTATCCATCATGGAACAGGCCGACGACACACGGCCTGAAGCGATATCGGTTCATGGGGAGGCAGCTGTACAATCAAATCAATCATCCGTTAGTCAAGGGACAATGCCTGAAAGTGACTCATCTGAGGCAATACCTGAAGTACAGCCTAAAAGTCCGAAAAAACATATTCCATTTAATGTGATGATGCTTAAGCAAGATCGGGAAAAAAATGGCTTCATGAATAAAATGATGCCGGAAAAAAAAAGCCTTAATCCGGAAAGGGCAGTAGTTTCACCTGATAAACGAGCTATGGATGATGCTGCCCAAATAGAGGCAGGACAAGTGGAACCATCCGCCATTCCCGAACGGAAACCGGAGGAAGGCAGAGTTATGCCGAAAGAGGAGACTCTGGACATTACACCTGCCTTTTTGGACACCGAAACCGCCGCCGAGCCTGAAAATACAGGTAAATCCATTATTGGTTCCGACCCTAAGCCGCTTCTAGAACAGGAATCCCCCATTTCTGGAGATGGGTATCAAGAAGCCGTTTTAACAGAGACTGCGGAAAGTGGCCAGGGCAATGCCCTTGAAGTTTTTGAATCCGTGGAAGCGGATGATAATCCATACTATGTGTTTCCGAATATCGAATTGCTGACACCTCCCACTTATGCTGTGCATGATGATGAGTGGCTCGGGGAACAGACTGTATTACTTGATCAGACATTGAAAAATTTCAATGTCCGTGCAAAGGTCGTCAATGTCACCCAAGGACCGGCAGTCACTCGTTTCGAGGTGCATCCGGAGCCGGGAGTGAAGGTGAATAAAGTGACGAACCTGATGGATGACATCAAATTAAGCCTTGCTGCCCAGGATATGAGGATGGAAGCGCCCATTCCGGGTAAACATACAATCGGCATCGAGATTCCGAACAGGAAAAGCAAACCGGTATTTTTGCGTGAGGTTTTGGAAAGTACTGAGTTTCAAGAGCATGAATCACCGCTTGCCGTGGCTTTAGGACTCGATATATCCGGTCAGCCGATCATCACGGATTTGAGAAAGATGCCGCATGGTTTGATAGCCGGGCAAACGGGATCGGGGAAAAGTGTCTGTATCAACACCATGCTGGTCAGCTTGCTGTATAAAGCGACGCCGCAGGAGCTGAAATTACTGTTGATCGATCCGAAAATGGTCGAGCTCGCCCCATATAACCGGATCCCGCATTTGGTCAGTCCAGTCATAACCGATGTAAAAGCCGCTACGGCTGCGTTGAAATGGGCTGTAGAGGAGATGGAACGGCGTTATGAATTGTTTGTACATGCCGGTGTACGTGATATCACCCGCTTTAATGAACAAGCGGAAAAAGCCGGTCAATATTCAAGCAAGCTGCCTTATATCCTGGTGATCATCGATGAGCTTGCTGATCTAATGATGATGTCCCCGGCTGATGTAGAGGAAGCGATTTGCCGGATTGCTCAAAAGGCCCGTGCCTGCGGCATCCATTTGATTGTAGCCACTCAAAGACCTTCAGTCGATGTCATAACTGGATTGATCAAGGCAAATATCCCGACAAGGATCGCTTTTTCGGTTTCTTCACAAGTCGACTCCCGTACAATCATCGATAGCGGCGGTGCAGAAAAACTTTTGGGAAGAGGAGATATGTTATTCGCTGAAAACGGTTCTTCAAAAACGGTGCGCCTGCAAGGGACTTTCGTGAGTGATGAAGAAATCGATCAAGTGGTCAACCATGTTAAACGGGAGCAGCAGCCGAAATACCTGTTTGAACAGGAAGACTTGCTGAACAGGGCCCAGGTTACGGAAGAAGCGGATGAACTGTTTTTCGAGGCATGTGAATTTGTCGTGAGCCAGCAGGCCGCATCTGCATCGAGTGTCCAACGGCGTTTCCGTGTCGGATATAACCGTGCAGCGCGCCTAATAGAAATGATGGAGCAACAGGGAGTCGTTTCCGAATCCAGGGGCTCAAGACCAAGGGATGTATTGATTACGGAAGAAGAGCTGGAATTTTTACATGTTAATTAAGAGAACCTAATAAAAGGAAATTGTATATAATGTGAAAGGGTGAAAACCCTTTTTTATCACCTTAATTGAGGGAAAAGCCAAGGATTTGATAAATTGGCATCTGCCTGACATGGATGAATGAATAAAAAAGTGATATAATAGTTTTTTGTTGATGAATGATTGAAAATAAAAGCTTGAAAACCTATGAAGAAATTGCGTTACTAACAAGTCTCGTAATGGAAAAACAAATAAAAGATGACGTCATATACTGTCATACAGGTAGACGATTGGTGGAGGTTCGCTTTATGACTGCTTACCATTTTGTGGGAATTAAAGGGTCGGGTATGAGTGCTCTTGCACAAATACTGCATGATATGAATATTGAAGTGCAGGGTTCCGATTACGAAAAAGAATTTTTTACACAATTGGCATTAGAGAAAGCCGGGATTAAAATCCTTCCTTTCAACGAGGAAAATATTCAACCTGGAATGACCATCATTGCAGGAAATGCGTTTCCGGATAGTCATCCGGAAATCTTGAAGGCAAAAGAACTTGATTTGCCGATTATCCGTTATCATCGTTTCCTAGGTGATTTCATGAAAAACTTCATCAGCGTGGCAGTTACGGGAGCGCATGGTAAAACATCGACGACCGGCTTACTTGCCCATGTAATGGGGGGCGCTAAACCGACATCCTTCTTGATTGGGGATGGAACGGGTAAAGGAATCGTGAATTCTGATTACTTCGTTTTCGAAGCATGTGAATATCGCCGTCATTTCCTTTCCTATTATCCGGATTATGCAATCATGACGAATATCGATTTTGATCATCCTGATTATTACGCTAATGTCGAAGACGTGTTCGAGGCTTTCCAAACGATGGCCCTTCAAGTCAACAAAGGCATCATTGCGTGCGGAGATGATGAGCATTTACCACATATTCAGGCGAAAGTACCGGTTATTTTTTACGGATTTGCAGAAGGAAATGATTTTCAAGCGAAAAATGTTTCCGTCACTCCGGATGGCACGACTTTTGATGTGCATGTAAGGAACAATTACTATGATACATTCACTATTCCTACTTTTGGAAAGCATAATGTGTTGAATGCACTTGGTGTCATTGCACTTTGTAAATATGAAAACTTGGATACGGAAGCTGTGAAAGCTCAATTGCGGACTTTTGGCGGAGTTAAACGCCGGTTCTCCGAAAAGGAAATCGGAAGTCAGATCATTATTGATGATTATGCACACCATCCGACCGAGATCTCTGCAACTGTTGACTCGGCGCGTCAGAAATATCCAGAGCGTGAAGTTGTTGCTGTATTCCAGCCGCATACTTTCTCGAGAACGCAGGCATTCCTGGATGAATTCGCCGACAGCTTGAATTTGGCCGACAAAGTATACTTATGTGAAATTTTTGGATCTGCTCGTGAACATCAAGGAAAGTTATCGATTGAAGACCTTCAAGATAAGATTCCGGGTGCCGAGCTGATTACGGAGAACACAACATCTATATTGCAAAACCATGATAACAGTGTCGTGTTATTCATGGGTGCGGGGGACATTCAAAAGTTCCAAGCAGCCTATGAGCATTCACTGCAGGTAAAATAAAAAAAACGACCATCCGTTAGTAGCGGATCGGTCGTTTTTTTATTGGGTTATTTTAAATTTTCCGGATTTAAATTTTCCAGTTCCGGTAAAACGAAGCGTCCGTCCTTACGTATCAAGACGTCATCAAAGTGGATTTCCCCGCCGCCATATTCAGGCCGCTGGATATTGACCAGGTCCCAGTGAATGTCTGAATGGTTTCCGTTAAAGGCATCATCATAGCATTGTCCTGGAGTGAAATGAAAACTTCCATCAATTTTTTCATCAAAGAGGATATCTTGCATCGGGTGTAGAATATAAGGATTTACACCAATTGCAAATTCACCGACATATCGTGCGCCTTCATCAGTATCAAAAATTTTGTTGATGCGTTCCGTATCATTCGCAACCGCTTCAACGATTTTTCCATCCTTGAATGTCAACTTCACGTTTTCAAAAGTAAAACCCTGATATGGGGAAGGAGTATTATACGAAATCACTCCATTGATGGAATCTTTAACTGGAGCCGTATATACTTCACCGTCAGGAATGTTCAGCTCACCCGCACATTTGATGGCTTTAATGTCTTTGATGGAGAAGGTTAGATCCGTACCGGGCCCAGTTAAGCGGACCTTATCCGTTTTATCCATCAATTCAACAAGGTTGTCCATTGCTGCGCTCATTTTGCCATAGTCGAGGTTGCAGACTTCGAAATAAAAGTCTTCGAATGCTTCTGTGCTCATTTTGGCTAATTGGGCCATGGAATTTGTCGGGTAGCGAAGTACGACCCATTTTGTTTTTGGCACGCGGATATTTCTATGTACTTTACCGACTGTCTGTCCATGAATCGCCATCTTCTCGGAAGGGACATCGGATTGTTCATTGATATTATCCCCGGCACGAAGCCCGATATAAGCATCCATCTGCTTCATTACGTTTGCTTCAAACTCACCCATCATCTTGTACTGTTCTTCTTTGGCACCCATCAGCAAGGCCCGATCCACTTGGTGGTCCTTTAACAGGACGAATGGGTAACCATCTGCTGCATAGGCTTCATTCACAAGTGCGTTAACAAGTTCACGCTGCAATCCAAAGTTTTCGATCAAGATTTTTTCACCTTTTTGAAGCTTCACGGAATAATTGATTAAGTTTTTGGCCAATGTACCAATTCTGGGATCTTTCATAAAAAATACCTCCATTGTTTAAATTCGACTTATCTTTTTTATCATACCCGATTTCCTGCCATAAGTGTCACCCATGAATTTCAAGGAGGAACTGGATGCAGACAACAATATTTCCAGATTAGGGTTTGATAGGGTATATTGAAAAAATAAATACGTTTATAATAATAGGGAAGGGGTAATTAATATCTAACAGCTATTAAATAAGTCGATTTTTTTCGGAGGTGTTCCAATGGAGATTATTTTATACGTAAGTGCTGCTGTTGCAGCGATAGCTTTTTTGGTACTCGTTATTTTTTTAACGAAGGTACTGACATCACTTCAAACTACCCTGGACAGTGTGGCCCGGACGCTGACAGGACTAGAGAGCCAAATGCAGGGCATAACGCTCGAAACTACTCAGTTATTACATAAAACGAATACGTTGGCTGAAGATTTGCAGCAAAAGTCAGAAAACCTGAACACGGTGGTGGATGCGGTGAAGGATGTAGGTACATCCATCTCCAGCTTTAATTCTTCCATCCAAAAGGTTTCCCATAAAGTGCAGGCTGAGATTGATAATAATCAAGAAAGAATCTCACAAATTGTACAATGGAGCAATGTAGCCATGGAGATCAGGGACAAATGGAAGTCCAGGAGCAAACAGGCAGCCCCGTCCCCGACTGAAAGGGCAGAGTTAGAAAGGGAAGCGCTGGAAACAGATAACTTACCTAAAAAAAGGTTTTTACGTTCTAGATCATAAAATCTAGTTAAATAAAAATGAACTGAAAATTGAAAGGGGAATGTATTATGACTCAAAAAGAATTTCCGACAAAGGACTATCAGAAATCATATGAGGACGAACGCGACTCGATCAATTCTAAGGACTTTATGATTGGCGCCTTGATCGGCGGGATGATCGGAGCGGCTACAGCTTTGTTCATGGCTCCGAAAACAGGCAAGGAATTAAGGAATGACTTCAATGAACAAGCTAGAAACATTTCCGAGAAAACAGAAAGATTAAGACAAACGGCGATGGAAAAAGGTACAGTCCTTGCTGATACTGCAAAAGAAAAAACAAGCTCCGTCACGGAAATCGTTTCAAATAAATCTTCGAATATCGTCAACAAAGTGAAGAGCCTGAAAACAGGAAAAGAAAACGGCGACGCTGCTGATGATACAACGAATTCAAGCAATAAGGATATTGATGTAACCGGAACTACCGATGCTCCTATCGTATCCGTCGAAACGAACTTTGCTAACAGCAATGATTCGGAAAATAATCCTGCAGATCCTACAAGCGGAAACAAGAATGCGGCAAAATTAAAACTTGATGAAGCGAAAAAGGCATTTGATGAAACGGAGAGTAAACTAAAGAATTAAACTCCCTAAGGGGAATGAAGAGTCATTAAGGGACGAAGAATAAGGCGGTGAAGTGCTTCGATGGCTTCATCGCCTTTTTGATGGTAAAATTTATATGACAAGGAAAGGAGACTGCTATATGGTCATGAGCAAAATCGAAACAGAAGAACAATTCAATGAGCTTCTAAAAGAGGATACATTCCTGCTTTTCAAGCATAGCGTAACATGCCCTGTAAGTGCTGAAGCATTTGAACAATATGAGAGGTACATCTTAGGGAACGAACAACTTAAAACGGCCTATTTGGCCGTCCAGGAAGCTCGTCCACTATCCAATTATGTGGCGGAAACCTTTGATGTCAAACATCAATCACCTCAGGCAATCCTTTTTAAAGGTGGAAAACCTGTCTGGAATGAATCTCATTGGCGGATTACATATGATTCATTGAGCAAAGCCATTACAGAATGAATGGAAGGCCGGATCCCTTTGGTAAGGGGTCCGGCCTTTTATTATTCCATTGATTGGCGGGCCTAAGGATGTTTATCCTGGGGAAACCTTTTCTAGAGTGGCCCTTCCGTAAAGACTCTTTAAACATTTCTCAGCTTCGGACAAGTGGCAGAAGATTTAAACTTTTCTATGCTTTTGTGAAAAATGATCAATTAAATGATAGCTTTCCTGTTCTATTTCCAATATAATTCCTACAATGGATGTGTTTCAATATTCTGTGTAATCGTTTTTCTGGAATGAATGCACCTAGTTTTATGCATTTATAACTTTAATGCTTAAAAGCGTTTAATTATTAAAGAAAAATATCGTGACATTTATGGACACTTCATTTATAATTGATTTAATCATACATGAAATATTCTAAATTTTTCATTGATAAAACAATCGGGGTGGAAGTTCTAGAATCCGGATGGGATTTTTTTTAGTTTGAGTCCGCTGAACCGATTTCTATTTTAAAAAACGAAGGGATGGATTTGTAATGAGCAACAAAGAGCTTGATGGACTTCGTAATCAACTGGATGATGTGAACCTTCAGTTATTACATCTTATTAATCAACGTGCTGAACTTGTACAGGAAATTGGTCGCGTTAAAGAAAAACAAGGTGTAAACCGTTACGATCCGGTCCGTGAAAGAACAATGCTGGATCTTATCGAAGCCAATAATCAAGGACCGCTTGATCTTGGTTCGATTAAACATATTTTCAAAGAAATCTTTAAATTGGGCTTGGAGCTGCAAAAGGATGATCAGAAGAAGACGCTTCTTGTATCAAGAAAACAAAAAGCTGAAGACACGATCATCGACATCAAGGGTGAATTGGTAGGTAACGGGATCCCTAGCTTCGTTTTCGGACCATGTGCCGTTGAATCTTATGAGCAGACAGCTGCGGTGGCGGAAGTCATTAAAGCTAAAGGTTTGAAATTGATGCGCGGCGGTGCCTTTAAGCCACGTACATCTCCATATGACTTCCAAGGGCTTGGTTTGGAAGGTTTACAAATACTTAAACGCGTTGCTGATGAATACGGCTTGGCTGTCATCAGTGAAATCGTGAGTGCCAATGATATTGAAGCGGCGATCGATCATATCGATGTCATCCAAATCGGGGCGCGGAACATGCAGAATTTCGACTTGCTAAAAGCGGCAGGTGCAGTAAATAAACCCGTTCTGTTAAAACGCGGACTGGCTGCAACGATTGAAGAGTTCATTCATGCAGCGGAATACATCATGTCGCAGGGCAATGGCAACATCATCCTTTGTGAACGCGGTATCCGCACTTACGAAAAAGCAACAAGAAATACACTTGATATCTCTGCTGTACCGATCCTAAAACAAGAAACACATTTACCGGTCATGGTTGATGTAACGCATTCAACTGGACGTCGCGATCTATTGCTTCCTACGGCTAAAGCGGCTCTTGCAATCGGTGCTGACGGTGTTATGGCTGAAGTGCATCCGGATCCTTCCGTTGCTCTATCGGATTCTGCACAGCAAATGGACTTCAAACAATTTGATGAATTCTACGATGAAATTAAACGTTTGAACTGGGTAACTGTTTAAGCTAAGAATGTCTTGAATTGATTTACTTACGGCCCTTACCAACTTGGCAAGGGCTTTTTTTAATGGTAAAATACTAGTTTTTACAGAAAAACCTTCGAAATAAGCACTATTGGATTGCAGGAAAGATTCGACTATCGTATGATAAATAACAAGAATGAGAACTGTTCGGAAGATTGAGTCATACATAAAGTGATATCTATGTGAATTTTATACTTGAATAGGGTATTGAATATTTGACTGAGAAGAGAGTAGGACTGTTTTTTGTTAGGCAGATCGTTCCTAAAATAATCTTCCTTATAGAGAAAAACGCATAAAAGATTTTTTTCCGAAATAATTCGGGTCTTTTATGGGGAAAATGAAAGAAATGGAGGAATGGATGAATGAATAATATAACCATTTATGATGTGGCACGTGAGGCGAATGTTTCCATGGCCACCGTTTCCCGCGTAGTTAACGGGAATCCAAATGTAAAGCCTGCAACAAGGAAGAAAGTTTCCGATGTGATTGAAAAGTTAGGGTACCGTCCGAATGCAGTGGCAAGGGGACTTGCCTCAAAGAAAACGACTACTGTCGGGGTCATCATCCCGGATATCTCGAGCATCTTTTTTGCCGAATTGGCACGGGGCATAGAAGATATAGCCACCATGTATAAATACAATATCATTCTAAGCAGTTCTGATGAGAATATAGATAAGGAATTCCATTTACTGAATACGATGCTTGGAAAACAAGTGGATGGCATCGTATTCATGGGCGGCAACATTTCTGATGAGCATGTCAAAGAGTTTACTAATTCACCGGTTCCGATCGTTCTGGCAGGTTCGGTGGATGAAAGCGGGCAAGTTCCATCTGTTAATATTGATTATGAGGCGGCGGCATTTGACGCAGTGACCTTCTTTGCTAATAAAGGCCACAAGCATATCGCTTTTGTAAGCGGAAACCCTTCCGCGCTGATTAATGAAATGAAACTGACTGGATATAAACGAGGATTGAAAGAAGCTGGTCTTTCATTTGATGAAAGGTATATTGTTGAAGGTGATTATACATATGATTCAGGAATTGAATCTTTTGAAAAGTACCTGGAAGTTGAAGACAGGCCGACGGCATTCATCGCCGGTGCTGATGAAATGGCGCTTGGTATTGTCCATGCCGCACAGGACAAAGGGTATAATGTGCCGGAAGACTTTGAAGTGATCAGCTTCGATAATACAAGATTGACATTGATGGTGCGACCGCAAATCACAACGATCGTTCAACCTTTATATGATATTGGTGCGGTTGCGATGAGGCTTCTTACAAAGTTGATGAATAAAGAACAAGTGGAGGAAGGTCTTGAAAAGGTGATCCTGCCGCATCGGATTGAAAACCGTCAATCAACGAAATGAACTGGTTTGGAGAGTGTCCCGAGGCACTCTCTTTTTGTTTCCCAAATGTTTGACCGAACAAAAAAGATCGTTTTTCAACGATCTTTTGGTTAACTTTGTTCATTGCTTTTCGATGTTTGCTTGGAAGACCTGATGGGATAAAGGACCTTTTCAAGCGTCAGGGCATTCTTCTCGGTAATTTCAGGCTTTCTCGGAATGGGTTCGTATATATCTTCCATGTCATCCCATTCAGTCGGTAGGGGAACAGGGGACTCAGGCTGCCAGCTATCGAGCCATTCCTTTGATAGGGGACCTGAAATATCATTATTCGTCATCTCAAGCCAGACCCTCGCCCAAGCCCTCGGGACGACGCGCCATATATCATATCCGCCGCCGCCTACTGCAATCCAGCGTCCTTCGCAATACTTATGGGCCATTTCATGGGCCAACTTTGGTATTTCCCTAAAAATCTTCATGGTCGCAGATAAATGGGTGAGCGGATCGTAATAATGGGAATCGGCTCCGTTTTGCGTTAATATGACATCCGGTTTGAAGTATTCAATGACCTCTTTAAAGGAAGCCCTATAGCATTCGAGCCAGGATTCATCTTCAGTGAACGCATCGACCGGGATGTTGAATGAATAGCCGTAGCCTTTTCCCTGGCCCCGCTCGTTAATCGTGCCGGTGCCGGGAAATAAGTAGCGCCCCGTTTCATGAATGGATAGGGTGCATACATCGGGATCATCATAAAATGACCATTGGACTCCGTCACCATGATGTGCATCGGTATCGACATACAAGACACGCGCCCCATATTTCTTTTGCAGGTATTTAATCGCGACCGAACTATCATTGTAAATGCAAAAGCCCGAGGCTTTCCCGCGGAAACCGTGATGCAGGCCACCGCCAAGATTAAGTGCGTGCAGGGACTGACCGGTCATGACGGCATCCACAGCGGTCAAGGTACCGCCTACAAGCAAGGCGCTTGCTTCGTGCATTTTGGGGAAGATAGGGGTATCCTCTGTTCCCAGTCCATAATTTACTGCCTTTTCAGGGGGAAGCTTTCCCTGGCCCGCTAATCTGACAGCGTTTACATAATGGTGATCATGGATCAGTTCCAATTCTGCATCGGTAGCCATTCTGGGCTTGATAATTTGATCATCATTGATGGCATGGTGTTTTTTTAATAAATCAAGCGTGAGTTTAAGCCGTTTTTGATTGAATGGATGCTCATCGTTGAATTTGTAGGTAAGGAGTTCATCCGAATAGACGAAAAGGGATGTATCATTCATGTGAAATCCCCGGTAGACTAGGCCATAAAACGGTATAGCCTTCTTTCTTCAAATCCTCCACCACCATAAATGGATTCATCGTCTGTACACGAATTACAAGAATTTTATAATCGGTTCCATTTTTTTCAGGATAAACAAGGGTGCTCAGGATATTCGTATTGCGCTTTTTGAAAATATGGGCAATATCATGAAGGGAACCTGCCTTATCCGGGATTCTGATTTCGATTTGGGAACCGGGCTGATTGACTCCTGTCAACTCAACGTATGAATGAAGTAAATCAGAACCGGTTATGATGCCCACTAACTTCCTGCCCTTTACGATTGGAAGGCAGCTGATATTGTTATCACAAAAAACAGCCCCGATTTCTTCCACGAAATCAAGCGGGTGCCCTGTGATTATTTCCGTTTTCATGATGCTTGATAATGGTTTTTGTAAATCATTTTTGTATTCTTCGGTACGGAAAATAGAAGGGGCAGCATCCCGAATATCACGGTCGCTGACTAATCCCACAAGTTGAAAGCTGTCATCGACAATGGGTATATGGCGAATTCGTTTCTCCCTAATGATCAAGACAGCGCTATGGATGGTATCCGTTGGAGTGAGGGTGATGATATCCTCATTCATTATTGTTTCAACAATCATTTTCCTTCCTCCTCTTCCTCTCCTCTTTAATACATAAACCGATTCATAAAACGCAATTGGTCGAACTTTTGGATGGATTCCGGCGGGACTCTTTTGCCAATTCGGGCCATCAGGCAGTTGGCCGGGTGGGAACTGATTTCAGGATCATCTGTTGCAAAGTAGACCAAGCCACCCGCGCTCATCATTTTTTCCATGACCTTGCGATAGTCCCAAATATTCAGCCCTGTCCCTTTCAAATCCCAATGCCAATAGTATTCAGTGGTGATGATGATGAAGTCTTCAACCGAATCGTCTTCCATTGAAAGGCGGATCAGGTTCTTCCCGACGGAGGCACCCCGGTATTTAGGGATGACCTCGATTGCACCAAGCTCAATCAGGTCCTCCATCTTGATTTCCGACCAGCGCTCCAAGGGATCGGGATATAAGTAAGTTACATAACCCACGATTGTTTCATTTTCACGGGCGATGAAGATCCTGCCCTCAGGCAAGTCTGCTATCTCTATTAACGCTTTATGCTGCAAAGCAGGGGGGCGAAAGGCGACCAAGTCTTCGTGAAACTCATAAGCGGACATTTTCTCGCCGCTTAACGGCCCCTCGATGATGAGCGTTCCGCTTAATGTCTGCAGTTCCTTAGTGTAGAAGGTCTTACTATATTCCATTCTTTCACCACCCTTGTTATATAGTAATCTTACACTCTCGCATTCCGAAGCATCGCTTTTAAACCGAATGGAAAGCTTACATAAATTATACATGAAAACAAGGGGCATAATTCAGAAAGTTCAAGGCGCTTTTGTTACAGTGCTCCTTCTTCCCCGGCTATCATATGGATCCACCTTGACCATAACCATATACCAGTATCTTTCAACATTCACCAAGAAGGGATTTCCCTAATATGGAAGCGATTAATATTTTAAAAATTGAGATAATTCGATTCTTATACTATAATAAAAATATAGAGCCGAATGAAGGGGGAGTTTGTCGTATGAATGTGAAAGCGTTACCAGTAGTGGAAGGTAATTTTAATTTAAAGAATTATGATGAAAAATACAATAAGTTTGACTGGTCTGAGACGGAAAAGGAATTCTCCTGGTCTGAAACCGGTAA
Organism: Peribacillus sp. 05N428; assembly: GCF_056397085.1. Classification (NCBI taxonomy): domain Bacteria; kingdom Bacillati; phylum Bacillota; class Bacilli; order Caryophanales; family Bacillaceae; genus Peribacillus; species Peribacillus sp. 05N428. The sequence goes on from NZ_JBFTMS010000003.1 coordinate 128,347, forward strand.
AGTGAATCTTGCGTATGAAGCCATTGACCGCCATGTCGAAACATACAAAAAGAATAAAGTGGCCCTTTATTACAAAGACGATAAAAGAAATGAAAAGTATACATTCAAGGAAATGAAAGATTATACGAACCAAGCGGCCAATGTATTCAAGAACATTGCCAATGTGGAAAAAGGTGATCGTGTTTTCATTTTCATGCCTCGCTCCCCGGAGCTGTATTTTGCATTGTTGGGTGCGATTAAAACGGGAGCGGTCGTAGGGCCGTTGTTCGAAGCCTTCATGGAAGGTGCCATAAGGGATCGTCTTGAAGATAGTGAGGCAAGTGTGATTGTGACGACACCTGAACTTTTGCCGCGCGTGCCAGTGGATGAATTGCCCCATTTAAAGCATATTTTCTTGGTGGGGGAAAATATAAAAGAAGAAGGAAAGTACCATCACTTCAATAAGAAATTAAAAGAAGCCGACAAAAAATTCGACATTGAATGGGTCGATCGGAATGACGGTTTGATTCTTCACTATACCTCCGGTTCGACAGGAAAACCAAAAGGGGTGCTTCATGTTCATAATGCGATGATCCAGCATTATCAAACGGCAAGATGGGTCCTTGATTTGCAGGAAGAGGATGTGTACTGGTGCACAGCGGACCCTGGTTGGGTGACAGGGACGTCTTACGGGATTTTTGGACCTTGGCTGACAGGGACCTCGAATGTCATTGTAGGCGGGCGGTTCAAGCCTGAATCCTGGTACAAGACCTTGGAGGACTTTGGTGTCACGGTATGGTATAGTGCACCGACTGCCTTCAGGATGCTGATGGGCGCGGGTGACGAGATCGTTAAGCGGTTCGATTTAAGCACTCTCCGCCATATTTTAAGTGTCGGTGAACCGTTGAACCCGGAAGTGGTGCGTTGGGGAATGAAGGTATTCAATCACCGGATCCATGATACATGGTGGATGACGGAGACCGGGGCTCAGGTCATCTGCAATTATCCTTGCCTGGAAATCAAACCGGGTTCGATGGGTAAACCGATTCCTGGCGTGAAAGCGGCAATAGTGGATGATCAAGGCAACGAGCTTCCGCCGCATAGAATGGGGAACCTTGCCATCAAGAAAGGCTGGCCTTCGATGATGAAGACCGTCTGGAAGAATGAAGCGAAATATGAATCTTACTTTATGCCAGGTGATTGGTATGTTTCCGGAGATTCCGCATATATGGATGAAGATGGATATTTCTGGTTCCAAGGCCGTGTTGATGATGTCATCATGACGGCAGGGGAGAGGGTCGGACCCTTCGAAGTGGAAAGCAAGTTGGTCGAGCATCCAGCTGTAGCTGAAGCGGGGGTCATCGGTAAGCCGGATCCGGTTCGGGGGGAAATTATCAAAGCGTTTATCGCCCTTCGTGACGGATACGATGCGAACGATGAGTTGATTGAGGATATTCGTACATTTGTAAAACATGGTCTAGCAGCACATGCAGCACCTCGTGAAATTGAATTCAGGGATAAACTTCCTAAAACAAGAAGCGGTAAAATCATGCGCCGTGTCTTGAAAGCTTGGGAACTTGATTTGCCAACCGGTGATTTATCATCGATGGAGGATTGAGAAACTGAGTCATACTGATTATTGAAAATGAAAAGGCATCCATTGTCACTTTCATGGATGCCTTTTTGGAAGATTATAAGGAAACAGGCTGTCGGGTAATCCCGGCAGCCTGTTTTAGTTCAAGAGTGTCATTCTTCCTCTTCTTCCGCTTTATCCGTTTCTTGCTCTTGATCCTTGACTGTACCTTGATCTTTGTCAGTCTCTTGAATTTCTTTATCTGTATTTTCTTTGTCTTGAACTGGCTCTTTTTCTTTATCCGTTTCCGTTTCTTTTTCTGGTTGTATATCTTTTTCCGGTTGTTTATCTGTATTTTTATCTGGACCGTTCTCTTCTTTTGAGTCAGTCTTTTTAACTTCGTTAACTATTTTATCTTTTCCGCGATCATCTTTATTTTTCGTGGAGTCTTCTTTGGAACTTGTCTTTTTAGCGCCGCTTTCAACATGTTGGGAAGGGGCTGATTCTTTACCGACAATGTCGACGGCCGTTACGTAATAAGATCCGCCAGAGCCGACTTTGTAAACGAGATTCTCCCCAGCATTGATGCTCGCCACTTTTTTGCCGTCTTTATAGACACGATAACCGACGACATCCCCTTCATGATGCAAGCCCCATGTAATCTTATCGTTGCTGATCGTTATGGATAGGGGATCTGGTGCTTTGCCATTATCATTCAATTTCGCTGTCGCCCCGACGACATTTCCTGATTTTTCGGCTCCGGGAATCACAGATCCCGGGTCAACGACATATTTCAATCCGATATCTGCAAAGGAATCGGGATTCAACATGAACCCGCCGCTTGTGAATTCACCAGGCGTTTGCGGAAGGGCTGCGTAGCGTTTGCTGCCGACTGATACATATTGACCATCTATGAAACTATCATCCGCCCTGGATGGAGCATATTTCGCGATGAATAAATCCGATTTGACAAGCCCGGCCTTTTGGCATGAGCTTGAAGGCAGCAGTCCTGAAACGCCACAGAAGGAACGGCTGACAATTCCGCCAGGCCTTTCAAATCGCTTATCGGGATCGATGAGTTTAGGGTCGACTTTATATGCGGCATTGATCAAATCTGCCCAATAATACATATTACGTTTATTATATTCAAGACCATTATAAGTCCCTTGCAAGGATTTCGGCTTGTCATAACCGAGCCATGTCCCGAACGATACATTCGGGTTGCTGGCTACAAACCAGGCATCCCAATAGTTTTGTGAAGTACCGGTTTTACCTGCCCAATCACTTGAGAAGGCAAGGCGGTTCCTGACCGAGGCCGCCGTCCCGCTGTTTACGACATCACGCATCATATCAAGCGTCAGGTAAGCGGCTTGCGGAGAGAAAACATCCACTGGTTTCACTTTATGCTGATAGATGACTTTACCATCTTTCGAAACGATTTTATCGATCATATAAGCATCGATGAATTCTCCTGAATTGGCAAAAGTGCCATATGCATTGACGTTTTCTTCAACGGTTACACCTTTTTCCATCGCACCCAATGACACGGCAAGATTGGAGTAATCCCCTTTCGTCACGGTGGAGAAGCCCATTTTTTCCAAATACGAAGCGGGGCTCAGGTTGATTATTTTCTTGTAAAAGAGCGCTGCCGGGATGTTATAGGAATTCTTCAGGGCCTCGCGGGCAGTCGATACTCCCGTATAGCTGCCGCCGCCATAGTTTCCTGGACTCCACGGTTTGCCGCCTGTTGGAATGGAGATCGGCACGTTGGCCGATACGCTGCCAGGCGAGATCTTGCCTAGCTCGATGCCTGGACCATATATCACCAGCGGCTTCATCGTTGATCCGTTCGAGCGCAATGATGCGGTGGCGTGGTTCGTCTGTTCCCGCTTGAAATCGCGGCCGCCTACGAAACTGATGATTTTCCCTGTTTTATTCTCGATAAGTATCGCTCCGGCCTCTACGGGCTGGCTCACGGTCTTCATTTCCTTCGTATCCGGGTCGGGGACTTGCGCCAGTTTATCGTACCCGAAATTCGGATAGTTTTTCGTTACTTCCTGCATCTTGTCATAAATCTTTTTGTTGACGGTCGTATAAACCTTATAGCCATTTTGCCGCAGCTTACGGTCGGCAAGTGCTAGATATTGAGCTTTTAAATCATCATTCTTTAAATCTTTCTCTTCATATCCATCTTCTTTTGCCAGACTGACAGAGAGGATTTCGATGGAGCGTTTTTCGATTTCATAGGTGAGCCATGGATATTTCTCGGATGGCATCTCCGTTTTACCGATAAAGTCTTTTGTAATGTCGTATGCGTTTGCTTTATCATATTCTGCTTTTGTTATGTACCCGTTACTATACATCCGCTTTAAAACGGTTTTCATCCGGTTGATGCCGGGCTCTTGATTTTCCTTCAATTTTCCTTTCTGGGTATATGGTGTATAGCCGAAAGGGCTTTGCGGCAATCCAGCGATAAAGGCTGATTGGGGCAGTGTCAGATCTTTGGCCTCCACGCCAAAAATACCTTCAGCGGCGGACTCGACTCCGGCGATGTTACGGCCTGAAGAGTTTCGTCCCAAAGTGGAGACGTTTAAGTACGTTTCCAAAATTTCTTCTTTTTCAAAGAACTTTTCGACCCGGAGTGCAAGAAGAATTTCTTTTGCTTTCCGTTCAAACGATACTTCGTTGGTCAGGACTTGGTTTTTAATGAGCTGCTGTGTTAATGTACTTCCTCCCGATTGGACGGTTGCATTCGAAAATTCCTGGTAAATCGCACGCAGGATGGCTTTCGGGACAACCCCGTCATGCTCATAAAAATACTCATCTTCTGTAGCGATGACTGCATTTTTAAGATGCTTGGAAACTTTATCGATGGACACTTCCTCACGCTCAAGGTCACTCTTAAGCTTGCCCAAGTATACTTCATCTGCAAAGTATACTTCAGAGGTCTCTTCATAATTGTAAATGTCTTTTTTCAAATCTTCTTTTGAGCGTACTGGCTCATCATTGACGAGGGCAGCGAAATAGCCGGCTCCGACGCCGCCGGCGAATGAGAATCCTAGGATCCCGACAATAATGAGGATCAGTGTTAAATTCCAAATGACTTGGTATGTAACCCGCGCGTTCTTATGTGTTTTTTCACTTTGGAAAAAACGGGTCAGCTGCTTCCAGACTGTTTGAAATCTATCTTTTTGATTATTATTCATCGTATCATACCCCCTGAAATCACATATATTATAGCATATAACAGGTAGGGGAAAGGGCATCTTTCTTATTTTTCTATAATCTGTAAGGGTGATGTTGACAAGGATTCTTATGTATGATAAAAGTTTATTAACAACAATAAAATGATTAAGTGATCGCGATGATAGGACCCAGTAGTCAGACTATCCCTGTTTCAGAGAGCCGGTGGTTAGTGGAAATCGGTACAAATGGTATGATGAATTACTTCCTGGAGCATTTGCTGTGAAATGATTAGTAGCAGGAAACGGCTGACGACCGTTATTCGTCTTGAGCGGAGGGCATATTATGTCCTCAAGTTGGGTGGTACCGCGAATTCATTCGTCCCTTCATATTTATGAAGGGGCGTTTTTGTGTGCTTTTTGCGGGTTTTTTCTAAGATGGAGGAGGAATATTTAATGGAATTGCTTAAAGACCTCGAGTGGAGAGGAATTATTTATCAACAAACGGATGAAGAAGGTTTTAAGAACCTTTTGGAAAAAGAGAAAATTTCTTTATACTGTGGTGTCGATCCAACTGCGGATAGCATGCACATCGGTCATCTATTGCCATTCTTGACATTGCGCCGTTTCCAGCAGCACGGTCATCGTCCCCTTGTGCTGGTGGGCGGTGCGACAGGACTCATCGGTGATCCAAGCGGTAAAAAAGAGGAACGTCAGCTGCAAACGCTGGAAAAAGTGCTTTATAATGCAGACTGCATAAAAGGGCAGCTATCCCATATCTTTGAATTCGACGGTGAAAATGGTGCGGTCATGGTCAATAACTATGACTGGATAGGCAAAATCGATATGGTTACGTTCCTGCGTGATTACGGGAAATACATCGGCATTAACTACATGCTGGCAAAAGATACGGTTGCTTCCCGCTTGGATACGGGAATTTCCTTCACTGAATTTGCGTACACGATTTTACAAGGAATTGATTTCGGTCATTTATACAGCAATTACGACTGTAAATTGCAAATAGGCGGCAGTGATCAATGGGGCAACATTACGACCGGCCTTGAAATGATCAGGAAATCCAATGACGAGAATGCCAAAGCTTTCGGTATGACGATCCCGCTCGTAACGAAAGCGGATGGAACGAAATTCGGTAAAACGGAAGGCGGAGCGATTTGGCTTGACCCGGAAAAAACGACTCCGTATGAATTTTACCAATTCTGGATCAATACGGCAGATGCAGATGTCGTGAAATACCTGAAATTCTTCACATTCCTGTCTCGTGAGGTGATTGAAGAGTTAGAGCAATCCGTACAAAACGAACCGCATTTGCGTAAAGCGCAAAAAGCTTTAGGGGAAGAAATGACCCGTTTGATTCATGGTCAGGAAGCTCTTGACCAAGCCATCAAAATCTCTGCCGCCCTATTCAGCGGTGAGGTGAAGAATTTAAGTGCAGCGGAAATCAAATTGGGCTTTAAAGATGTCCCTAGCTTCGAACGTGAAAGCAAGGAAGATATCGGTTTGGTCGATTTAATCGTTGAAGCGAAAATTTCGCCATCAAAGCGTCAAGCCCGTGAAGATATTCAGAACGGGGCAATCTCCATAAATGGGGAGAAAGTGACCGATCTGCAATATGTAGTGACGGAAGCTGCCAAGATTGAAGGGGAGTTCATCCTCGTTCGTCGCGGCAAGAAGAAATACACATTAGTGAAATGATTGTCCAAAGCCCGGCTGAATCCCAGCCGGGCTTTGTTCTGCAAAAATTTTTTGAAAAAAACGTTGATTGGAACGTGGGCACTCGCTTTCCGCGGGCACCCCCTAGAGGAGCTTTACCCGCAACCGTCGGGAGGATAAGCTATGATTTTAATGGGGGGAGGAGAATGGAAACCTAAGTCTAAATCTGCAGTAGTCACGATTTAAAAGGGTGCAAAAGCCAATCTTACATGGAAGGGTTTAACCCTGGAACTTGATCCTATCTTTGAAAAGGTACCGAAACAGCTATGTCTAAGCTCCAATAGGCAAGAGATTTCTGCAGATAAGAAGGAGGTAAGAATTACTTTCATTGAATGGTATGCTGTAACTGATTATCATGATTTTCTGGAATCTCCATCACGTCTACTCGAATTTGAGTCAGGATTTTTAGCTAATCAACATTTTTTTTTTGTTTAGTCTTTGTTGTTTTTCCTCATAATTGATACAAAACAAAACATGGCTATCAATAATAGTATTGCTGGAAACGTATAAAAGCTTCCGTTGTATTTAATAGAGTGATCTACTTTTAAGCCATACAAATAAATAAATAGGATAAAAGAAACAGATAATGCTATAGTTCCGGCTATTAATTTCATAATATCACCTCTCTTTGGTTAATTTGTATTATATACTAAAAAGTGTATACTATAATTATCAGAAAATTTAGAAAAAACGGAGGGGTAAAAAATGAGAATTAATAACCAAAAGTTTTACATTCAACTTCTTAGTCTTTTCAGCCTGTTTATTCTATTAATAGGATCCCTGAATTTATCAAGGGTCTCTGCAGAAGGTGGAGACGATTCCATTGTAGAAATTGAAGGAGCTAATGTGGAATTAACAGTTGATGCTCCTTACAGTTTAACAAAAGACGATGGAACCTTAGTATTTTTTGATACAGTAGAAGACTATAATGCTTATTTAGATAGCCAAATTATAAAAATTGTTCCTATATGCGCAACGTGTAATAAAACTACAACAACAACAACAACCATTACTACTAATACAGCAAAAGAAAAATGGGTACACTACCACCCTCTTACAAACGCTTGGGCTAAAGCTAGCAGTTATACTATTTCTCGTGGGAAATCATATACTATTTCTGGTTCTTATAGTTATGATGGATTTAATGTGGGTGTTAGCGTAGCTCATAATACCTCAGTTTCTACAACAATCCCAGCTAATTCAAAAAAATACAGTAGATTAGGTGTTTGGTCAGACATTACTTTCAAGAGATTTAAACACATAGTAAAAAGCCCGACTGGAAAGGTTATAAATACGTATTATTCAAATACTGCATACGGTGTTGGTGCTCCCTATATAAAAGTTAAATATAAATAAGAAATCATCAGTTTATAAATCATTGGAGAACAAATACAGTATCTATTTTAAATGAATATATTATCTACAATAATTGTCTTAGCCTATTTCGTTACTGTATTTCTCCTACATTTATAATTTAAGTAATGTGGTGGTGACTTGGCTTTCGCTATATTTTTAATTATTACACTACTTTATAAAGTATTCTTCTCTGATATTAAAAACGTCCTCCTATTTCAAGAGAACGTAAAAATAAGCGACAGTCCACAACCTATTTTTTTAGTGGAGTTTTCTAAACCTCCCCTAATTAAACAGGTTATCATACACCATTCTAAAATTAGGAGAAAAAGAAAAAACCCTAGAAACACTGATGTATCAATGTTTTTAGGGTTTTTTTAATGGCTGTTAACAAAGCGTTTTTATTAACGAGAGTAGAACTCAACGATAAGAGCTTCGTTAATTTCAGCAGGCAATTCAGAACGTTCTGGTAAACGAGTGAAAGTACCTTCTAATTTCTCAGCATCGAAAGTAAGGAAATCAGGAACGAAGTTAGTTGCTTCAACTGATTCTTTGATGATTGAGAAGTTGCGTGATTTTTCACGAACTGAGATTGTTTGTCCAAGAGACACTTTGTAAGATGGAATGTCTACGCGGCTTCCGTCTACAGTGATGTGACCGTGGTTAACAAGTTGACGTGCTTGACGACGTGTACGAGCTAAACCAAGACGGTAAACTAGGTTGTCAAGACGTGATTCAAGAAGAATCATGAAGTTTTCACCATGTACACCTTTAAGTTTGCCAGCGCGGTCGAACATTGTGCGGAATTGACGCTCAGTGATTCCGTACATGTGACGAAGTTTTTGTTTCTCTTGTAGTTGCATTCCGTATTCAGAAATTTTTCTACGTTGGTTAGGACCATGTTGTCCTGGAGCATAAGGGCGTTTTTCTAATTCTTTACCAGTACCTGTTAGGGAAATTCCTAAACGACGGGATAGTTTCCAGCTTGGGCCAGTATAACGAGCCATAGGATGACTCCTCCTTTAAATGTTTTTATTTTGGTAAAATAAAAACCGTGTGAATGTACGATCATGACCATTTTGTTTTCATGTACCTTCGCCCTAGCAGCAGAGGGTTACGAGATACACCTCTGGATTGAGGAACAAAATGAGAACATAAAGGCTATCACATAGGCTGCAATATTTTACACAAAGAGTATTGTATAATATTCTGCTCAATGAGTCAAGGACAGTTGTGATAATTATAGAATAGAGAATGGCGGCAGGAAAAATACAATTTTATCATGAGAGTATGAATGCAACAATTATGGATGGTTTCCGGGATTACTTGGGAGCCCTTGCCACGGGTTTCCTTTGCATCATTTAAAAGTGAAATGTCAAAAGGGCCGGTGAGAAGTTATATATTGAGAAGGGTTCAGGAAAGGGCTTGTACCTGGGAACTGAAATGGAAAAGGGAGCAGGCATGGGTTGCCACTCCCTTTAACTTTTATAGATGATTGGAAAGGATTTCAGCGAACTTCTCCAGTCCTTGCTGATCCATTTCGTCAAAACGGCCCGTTATTGGGCTGTCGATATCGAGGACACCAAGCAATTTGCCATCCTTCATGAGCGGGATGACAATTTCAGATCTTGATGCCGCATCGCAGGCGATATGTCCAGGGAATTGGTGGACATCCTCAATGCGCAGGGTTTTTTCAGTTGCCGCTGAAGTGCCGCATACGCCCCTGCCCATTGGAATGCGTACACAGGCCGGAAGCCCCTGGAAGGGTCCTAGTATTAATTGGTCTTCTTCATATAAATAAAAGCCAACCCAGTTAATCTCATCGAGAAACTGATTAAGTAAAGCTGCCGCATTGCTTAAATTGGCTATCCTGTTCGTTTCATCTTCGATTAAGGCAAGTAGTTGTTTTTGGACCAGTTCATAGTTTTTTTCTTTTTTTCCTTGATACATTTCGACATTAAACAAAAGCGTTCACCTGTCTTCCTCAAATTTTTACAGCACTTTCTAATCATGATGCTCCATTGTTGGGAAATTGTCGAGAACTTACTAAAGGATTCAGGCTCTTTCGTGAAGAAGTAGTCCATAAGACTTGTCTCAAAGAAAGCGAGGGATTGCCTGAATGAATCGCCAGACGCCAACGAAACAAGCCATTGTGGATGCTGCATTGCATTTATTTCATTTAAAAGGCTATCATGCTACATCCATACGGGATATTGCGAATAAAGCGAAAGTGAACGCTGCCAATATTGCCTACTATTTCAAGAATAAGCAGGGGTTGCTGGAATTCTGTTTCACTTCCTATTTAGAAGAATATATCCTGGTCCTTGAGACGAACATGACGCTGCTTGAACTTAAAGGCCCGCAGCATTGCTTGATGAACCTTGTAAAGGATATCCTCGCTTTCCAGAGGGAAAACTTCCTTGCTGCACGGTTCATATATGGGGAATCTTCACTCGATTCCAATTTAAACCGTGAAATTCATTCGACTTATTTTACAAAGGAAAAGTCTTATTTTCAATATATATTGGAACAAGGAATCAAGAGCAGGAGTTTCCAGCAGGTCTCCGTTCCCATGTATATGCTGCAGTTGAAGGGATTATTGACGGCCCCTGTCCTGCATACCCATTATGCGATGGATGTGCTTCATGTATTCCCGCAGGAAGCGTATTATACTAATATTTATGCCAATGAAGTCGGGCGTTTTCTGCAAGATACCCTTTTCATTGCCGAAGACCTGCAGCCGTTGTTAGCTGGCCGGGGCTGAAGTGTAAACATGAGTTACCCATTATACCCTTCAATCAGTGCCTGATGGCCCTGACCCAAATCTTTAGCCTGATGGGCATCGGAACCGTAAATGAGCGGAATGCCGAGTTCTAAAGCACGCTTTGCAAATCGTTCAGGAGGGTAGGGTTCACCGCATAGCGGCTTTACAAGCCCAGCTCCATTATAATCCAGTTCATACCTTTGATCCTTGATCATTTCGAGAACCTTGTAAACCCGCTCGTCAAAACTTGATGCCGGCGGATATCGATGCTGGAATTTATGGACAAGCGTAATGTGCCCGATCCGTTTTGGTTTATAAATGCCTAAATCAGTTTCTATTGATTTTTCCATTGTATCGTAATATTTGGCATAAACCGATTCCACTGAACCTAGTTCATTGGCAATCTCAGCGAACCCATTTTCGCTGAAATCGATGCAATGCCAGCTATTTTGATGCTTGATGAAGTGAACGGAAAGTATACTATCATCAAGGAATTCTCCGATTTCGTCGAGGAATTCTTTTGTTTCTTTTTCATACCCCTCTATAAAGTCAACCTCCAGACCTGTTTTGATCAGGATTTTGTCTTTATGGCGTTCTTTCAGTACGCGGAGCTCTTGAAAGTAATCCAGGAGCAGGGCAGCGTCCATCCCGCTGTCTTTTTCAGGCGTAGGATCTTGAAAATTTCGTGGCAATGGAGCATGTTCCGTAAATGTGATTTCCTTTAATCCTAGCTCGATTCCCCGCGTAATATATTCATCGAATTTATCCGTAGAGCCGTGAGGGCAAAACGGAGTGTGCACATGACCGTCAGCTTTCATGGTCCTTCCCTCCCAAAAAACAGGTATTTGTAGCAATTTTCTACAAAAAAATCATTTTTCTCGTCAAAAATTATTGCTAACATGGTATCATAAAAGCATTAAATTTAACATTTTTACAATTCATATATAAATAGCAAGACTGTAAGGACTAGAACAGGGGGCTTACCATGGATTACATAATTGGGGTAATTGTATTAATTTTGATTTTCATCATTTGGGGTTATTTTTTCAAAAAGAAATATTTTAAAGAAATCGATCGACTGGAATCCTGGAAAATAAGCATCACGCACCGCCCCGTGCTGGAAGAGCTTTCTAAAGTCAAACAATTGAACATGACAGGTGAAACAGAGGAAATGTTCGAAAACTGGCGCATTGAATGGGATGCCATCATTACGGATCATATGCCCGAAGTCGAAGAGCTTTTATTCGATGCCGAGGAATTCGTCGATAAATACCGTTTCAGCCGATCAAAAGAGATACAGCGCAAAATTACAGTCAAGCTGAATGAAATAGAGGAAATGATCAAAAAGATCCTATACGAACTGAATGAACTCGTAGGCAGTGAGGAAAAGAATCGATTGGAAATTGAGGATATCAAAGAATCCTACCGTCAATTGAAGAAATCCCTGCTTGCACACAGGCATAATTATGGGAAAGCGGCTGATAAGCTGGAAAGCTCCTTGGATGAAGTGTTGCAGATCCTTCAAAAATATGAAGAAGAGACCGTGAACGGCAATTATTTGAATGCGAGGGAGCTTGTTCTCACCATTAAGGACAAATTGGCGGTTCTGTCAGTTAAAATGGAAATGCTCCCAAAATTATTGGTTGATAGCCAATCCGAGCTGCATTCCCAGCTTAATGAATTGAAGGATGGTTATGAGGAGATGTCAGGACAGGGGTACCTGTTGAGCCATATCCAATTCGAGCAGGAGATATCACGGCTTGAGGAAGAACTGGATCTATATAAAACACAATTGGAAAATGCCGAAACGGAAGCAGTGGAAAAAGGCATTAAAGAAATGCGCGAAAGCATCGAGGTTCTTTATGACCTTTTGGAAAAAGAAGTACTTTCAAAACAGTATATCTTGAAAAATGATGAAATTCTCAGGAAAACGATTAGTGACCTTGAATATGAAAACGATAAACTTAAAGTTGAAACCATACATGTTCAACACACGTATCATCTGACGGAAAATGAGCTCGATGCCCAACGGAAAATGGAAAAGCAGATTGCCCAGATTTCAAAACGCCATCAATTGCTCGTCTTGAAAATGGAGGATAATGTGATGGCAAGCTCGCTTATCAGCGAAGAGATGCAGGGGCTTGCAGTACAGTTGAAGGAATTACAGGAAAATCAGAAAGAATTTACCGTTAAATTACAGGCTTTACGAAAAGATGAAATGGATGCCAGGGATTCACTGGCAGAATTGAAGCGCAAAATGGTCGATACTGGACGTTTAATTTCAAAAAGCAATATTCCAGGTCTTCCAGAAGAGTATAAAGTGGTGCTTCAGGATGCCAAAGAAAGCATGGATGACGTTCAGGGTAAACTTGAAGAAAAGCCGCTTGAGATGGCCGCTGTTTATATTTATTTGGAAAAAGCGGTTCAACAGGTTGATAAGGTCCACGAAAAAGCCCAAGAATTGATCGAGCATATGTATTTGGCCGAAAAGGTGATCCAATTCGGAAATCGTTATCGAAGCAGCCACGATATGGTAGCCGAGAGCCTAAGGGAAGCCGAAGCGAAATTCCGAAGCTATGAATATCAAGCCGCATTGGAAACGGCAGCCACAGCCATAGAAAAGGTCGACCCAGGCAGTTTACGAAAAATCGGGGCGAACATAGAAGAAGTCCTTTCCTGAAAACCCGCCATGGCGGGTTTTTTTCTTTTTATAGCTTAGGTGGGAAGTTAAATCATTCTCGGGAATAAAAAGAAGCAGGTATCCTATCATTCTTGGACCAGTGTTTTACATTCTCTTTCAAATTCAATTATGTTAATATTAGAAGTTGCAACAGCAACATTGAAACTTATATTTAGAAGAGTGACCATCATAGATATAAAAACATGGAAGGTGAACCCATGATTTATTTTGACAATAGTGCAACAACAAAACCGTATCCCGAAGTAATCGAATCATTCATGAAGGTTACTTCGGACTATTTCGGGAACCCCTCTTCGCTTCATGGACTTGGGGTGCAATCCGAAAAACTGCTTTCCGCTGCCAGAAAGCAGATTGCTGATTTATTAAAGGTGAAGAGTTCGGAAATATATTTCACTTCCGGGGGAACGGAAGGAAATAATCTTGCCATTAAAGGGGCCGCCCACTCTCAGGGAAATCGCGGCAAACACATAATCACGACAGCGATTGAACATCCTTCTGTAGAAGATGCATGCCAATCATTGACGAGAATGGGATATGAGATCACATATCTTCCCGTTAACGAATTTGGACAAATTGATGTAACCGATCTTAAGGATGCATTGAGGGAAGATACCATTTTGGTTTCCGTCATGCATGTTAATAATGAAGTTGGCTCGATACAGCCGATTGCTGAAGTGGGCAAATTGTTAAAACAATACCCAAACGTGCTCTTTCATGTCGATAATGTACAGGGAACAGGCAAGGTTTCCTTATCATTGCGTGAAGCCAATGTGGATTTATGTACAATTTCCGGCCACAAGGTTCACGGTTTGAAAGGGACGGGCATCCTGTATGTTCGTGAAGGCGTTCGGGTCGATCCGCTTTTCCATGGTGGCAATCAGGAAACGAAAATCAGGAGCGGCACCGAAAATGTTGCGGGAATCGTCGCCCTTTCGAAGGCTTTGCGTATTAGTATGAACAATCAATTGCTGTATCATGATAAGCTTCAGCAAATCAAAACTTATTTATATAAAGGTTTGAAGGAAATGGACGGGGTGTTGGTTAACAGTCCCGAAAAGGGTGCACCCCATATTCTGAATTTTTCCGTGCCGGGACTTAAATCCGAGGTATTGCTGCATGCACTGGAATCGGAAGGAATATATGTTTCGACGACTAGTGCCTGTTCTTCGAAAAAAAGGACGGTAAGCAAAACGGTGGACGCGATGTTCCATCATTCAGCTCGTTCCGAAAGCGTCATCCGTATCAGTACTACCTATGGAAATGAACTGGAAGAAGCAAAGCAAGTTCTGGCGGCGATACAGAAAATAGTCGCTAATTTAGAAAAAATAATGAGGGTTGCTAAATGAAATTTGATCATATAATTATCCGTTATGGAGAAATCTCCACTAAAAAAAGAAACCGTAAAGGCTTTGTAGACAAAATGAAGGCACATATCCGCTGGAGTTTAAAAGATATAGAAGGCGTAGTGCTGACAGCCAACCGGGAGCGGATGTACGTTCTCCTGAACGGTGCTGACCATGTGCCGGTCATTGACCGGTTAAAAGGCATTTTTGGAATACAGTCATTAAGCCCTGCAATAAAAATAGAGCGTGATCTGGAAGTGATGAAAACGGCAGCCTTGTATTACCTTAATCATACCCTTGAAGAGGTAAACACGTTCAAAATCACGACAAAACGCGCCGATAAGGATTTTCCATATAATACCGATGAAATTAACAGGGCAATCGGCGGGCATTTGCTCCGAAATACAGAAGATTTAAAAGTCGATGTAAAGAACCCTGATTTGAACCTGCTAGTGGAAGTGAGACGCGAAGCCGTGTATTTGACAGGTGAAATCATCCAGGGTGCAGGCGGTCTTCCATTCGGTTCAAGCGGGAAGGCGATGCTGATGCTTTCAGGCGGGATTGATAGCCCTGTTGCAGGGTTCCTTTCGATGAAACGGGGATTGGACGTGGAGGCGATCCATTTTTACAGCCCGCCGTTCACAAGCGAGCGTTCACGTCAAAAGGTCATTGATTTGGCAGGTAAGCTGGCAGAAATAAATGGAAGCATGAAAGTGCATATCGTTCCATTTACGGAAATCCAGTTATTGATTCAAAAACAAATCCCGGAAAACTACTCCATGACTACAACCCGTCGTTTAATGATGCGGGTCGCCGATCGAATCCGTGAAAAGGAAGAAGCCATGGCACTGATTACCGGTGAAAGCCTTGGACAGGTTGCGAGCCAGACGATGAGCAGCATGTTTGCCATCAATGAGGTGACGAATACACCGATCCTGCGTCCGCTGATTACCATGGATAAGACAGAAATCATCAAAATAGCAAGAGAACTCGATACTTTTGAAATATCCAATCTGCCTTACGAGGATTGCTGTACGGTCTTTACGCCGGCAAGCCCAAAAACGAAACCGAAACGTGAAAAAGTCAATTACTATGAAAGTTTCGTCGACTTTGAATCCTTGATCGAAAAAGCGGTCTCCGAAACAGAAATATTAACGGTTAAACCGGGCCAGACTTTCGATAAGGAAGAAGCGATGGAAGACTTATTTTGATATCCTTTAATTACCAATAAAAATGTGCGAATGAAGCCATGTGTTTTAACACACTCTATAATCACAAGGAGGTGAAACACACATGGCAAACAACAACAGCTCAAACGAATTATTGGTACCTGGAGTTGAACAAGCTCTACAACAAATGAAATATGAAATCGCTACAGAATTCGGCGTACAACTTGGTGCCGACACAACATCTCGCGCTAACGGTTCAGTTGGTGGAGAAATCACAAAACGCCTTGTTCAAATGGCTGAACAACAATTAGGCGGAGGTTTCAACAGATAATTTCATAAATATGGCTACAGAGAGCGGGTTTTAACACCCGCTCTCTTTACGTTTGCGGACTGAATTCGTGGACGCCGATTTAATAAATTCCTTAGTTTTACTACATAATTGTTTACTGTTTTATATAATATTAAACCTTATTGGAATGAAGAAATGTGCGACACACCTGCTAGCCGAGACCCCACCGAAAGGGAGTATGTGTAATGATTTCCACTCCAGGCACTCGCTTTCCGCGGGCGGTCCGGGGAGCCTCCTCGGCGTTCGCCTGCGGGGTCTCCCTTGGCCACGCTTTCCCCGCAGGAGTCTCGTACCTTACGTTCCAATCACTGGAACTTCTTTTTTAAGATATATTGTAGGGAAACTGGCTCCTCTTCTCCAATTCGTCTTTAGTCTGGCGGTTTCATCAATTTTTCGGCAAAAGGAGTTCCGAATTGCTCTCGCCCCGAACCAGGTAAACTAGATTACTCTTCATAGTTTTTAAAGGATGGAAGAAATGTGCGACACACCTGCTAGCCGAGACCCCACCGAAAGGGAGTATGTGTAATGATTTCCACTCCAGGCACTCGCTTTCCGCGGGCGGTCCGGGGAGCCTCCTCGGCGTTCGCCTGCGGGGTCTCCCTTGGCCACGCTTTTCCCGCAGGAGTCTCGTACCTTACGTTCCAATCACTGGAACTTCTTTTTTAAGAAATATTGTAGGGAAACTGGCTCCTCTTCTCCAATTCGTCTACAGTTGGGCAGTTCCATCAATTTTCCGGCAAAAGGAGTTCCGAATTGCTCTCGCCTCGAACCAAAATTTTAAAAGTAAACTAGATTACTCTTCATAGTTTTTAAAGGATGGAAGAGATGTGCGACACACCTGCCGGATAACGGCTAGCCAAGACCCCACAGGCGCTGCTTTGATGAGCTTGGCAGACAGTCGGTGGAAAGGGAACGAGTTTCTGAAAGTGGGTATGTGTAATGATTTCCACTCCAGGCACTCGCTTTCCGCGGGCGGTCCGTGAGCCTCCTCGGCGCTCGCCTGCGGGGTCTCCCTTGGCCACGCTTTCCCCGCAGGAGTCTCGTACCTTACGTTCCAATCACTGGAACTTCTTTTTTAAGAAATATGTAGGGAAACTGGCTCCTCTTCTCCAATTCGTCTTTAG
Source organism: Peribacillus sp. 05N428 (assembly GCF_056397085.1). Classification (NCBI taxonomy): domain Bacteria; kingdom Bacillati; phylum Bacillota; class Bacilli; order Caryophanales; family Bacillaceae; genus Peribacillus; species Peribacillus sp. 05N428. The sequence goes on from NZ_JBFTMS010000003.1 coordinate 145,615, forward strand.
TCTGGCGGTTTCATCAATTTTTCGGCAAAAGGAGTTCCGAATTGCTCTCGCCCCGAACCAAAATTTTAAAGGTAAACTAGATTACTCTTCATAGTTTTTATTCTGTAATCCTTAAAGGATGGAAGAGATTTGCGACACACCTGCCGGATAACGGCTAGCCAAGACCCCACAGGTTCATGCTTTGATGAGGCTTGGCAGACAGTCGGCGGAAAGGGAGCGGGTTTCGAAAATCAGCGGAATTTTTAAAAAGAAAAACTGCAGGCAAACTCACTTTAGGAATTGTCTACAGGCTAAAAGAGAGCGGGTGTAGGAATCCGCTCTCTTTTTAATTTGTAAAAATAAATAGAAATTTTAGAGAAGTATCTTGTATAATGAGTAGGTACTAAGAGTTCATAATTGGAGGGGAAGAATATGAAGCGTGAAGACTTATTGGCTCCGGAACATTACAACTTAGTGAGTGAAATGGAACGTTATGCAAAAGATCCAGGTAAAGTTGCCGTACTTTGGGAGAACGAAACCGGAGATAAAAAACAACTTACATATGAGAATTTATTAAAAAGTGCAAATAAAATTGGAAATGCCTTCAAGAAAAAAGGACTGGGTAAAGGTGATACGGTCCTCATCATAATCCCCCGTTTGGTGGAAGCTTATCAAGTGTATTTAGCCGCATTGAAAATTGGCATGATTGTCATCCCTTGTTCTGAAATGCTTCGTGCGAAGGACTTGCAGTACCGAGTCAGCCATGGTGATGTCAAAGGAATCATCAGTTATCATGAATATACTGACGAATTGAATGAAATAGAAGGAGCGGAAAGCCTCCTGAAGTTTTCAATCGGAAAACGAATTGAAAATTGGCTGGATTTGAATGAGCTCGCCGATGAGGAATCCGATCAGCTGACCATCGCTGACACGAAGAGTGAGGATATGGCATTCTTATCGTATACTTCCGGAACGACAGGGAATCCAAAAGGGGTCGTCCATACACATGGATGGGCTTATGCCCATTTGAAAACGTCTGCTGCAAACTGGCTCGGGATCAGCGAAACGGATGTCGTTTGGGCAACGGCAGGCCCAGGGTGGCAAAAGTGGATTTGGAGTCCTTTCCTGGCGGTTCTGGGAACAGGAGCGACAGGCCTTGCCTATCATGGAAAGTTCGAGGCGAAAAAATATCTTCAGCTGCTACAGGACTACAAAGTGAATGCATTATGCTGCACGCCAACCGAATATCGATTGATTGCAAAGGTGGATAACCTTGATGATTATGATTTATCCCATCTTCACAGTGCTGTATCGGCGGGAGAGCCTTTAAATCAAAAAGTGTTCGAGGTCTTTAAGAACCATTTCCAGATTGAAGTGCGTGATGGGTATGGACAGACCGAAAATACCTTGTTGGTTGGTGTAACGAAAGGCATGGAAATTAAATTGGGCTCCATGGGCAAACCGACTCCGGGCAACCATGTGGAAATCATCGATGATTCCGGTAAACCTTGTTCACCTGGCGTAGTGGGGGATATTGCCGTACATGTCGATACACCTGCCCTATTTAAAGAATATTTTAAAGATCCCGAGCGGACATCGCAGCAGTTCCGCGGGGACTATTATATCACCGGCGATCAAGCGAAAAAGGATGAGGATGGTTATTTCTGGTTTGAGGGTCGTTCTGATGATATCATCATCAGTTCGGGATATACGATCGGACCGTTTGAAGTGGAAGATGCACTCGTTAAGCATCCATATGTTAAAGAGTGTGCCGTTATAGCAAGTCCTGATGAAATAAGGGGAAATGTGGTCAAGGCGTATGTCGTCTTGATGGATGATATCGATCCGAACAGCCAGGACTTGATCAAGACGCTTCAATCGCACGTGAAAGAATTGACTGCTCCATATAAATATCCAAGGAAAATCGAATTTTTAGAAGAGCTGCCCAAAACGACATCAGGTAAAATCAAACGGGTGGATTTACGGAAAAGGGAAGAAGCACTCCTTAACAATTGATCGAAATGCATGACCGTCAGCCTCCAAGGCTGGCTTTTTTTTATTGACAGGGGCTTGGGTAAAAGCATAAATATGGGAATTCATGATATGAGATGGTACACTTACTGCATATCTGCACAGTAACAATCATTTAATAAGGAGTGTAAAGCCGGAATGGGAACGTTATGGTTCAATGGGTCGATTTATACGATGGTTAAAGAAAATGATCAAGTGGAGGCAGTCTTCACTGAAAAGGGGGTAATTGTTGATACCGGCAGCCTGGACCATTTGAAAAATGAACATGCCGGCAATATTTCCAGGGAAATCGACTTAAAAGGACAAACGATGCTGCCGGGATTAGTGGATAGTCACCTTCATTTGGTCGGACATGGTGAAAGGCTGCTTCGTCTAGACCTCTCTTTGATGGATAGCAGGGAGTCGATCATGGAATCCTTGAAGGAAAAGTGCTCAAAGACCCCGGCCGGAAAGTGGATCGTTGCCGAAGGGTGGAATGAAAATGAATGGCCGAGACCTGAATTGATATTACGGGATGAGCTTGACGCGATATCGGCAGATCATCCCATCGTATTGAAAAGGATCTGCCGTCATGCCTTGGTGGTCAATTCGCGCGCCCTTTTGGAAGCGGATATTAAAGAAGATATAAAAGAACCTTCAGGCGGGGTGATCTGCCGTTATCCTGACGGACGTTTAAATGGATTATTTAAAGAAAGCCAGGCGCAGAACCTCATTTTAGACAGCCTTCCAGGCATTGATCAAGAGTATATCGAAAACGCGCTCACAGAGGCCATAGAAGACGCATATAAGCTAGGTTTGACTGGCGGGCATACCGAGGACCTCCATTACTACAATGGCTTCATGCCGACATATCAGGCGTTTAAATCGGTAATCGAGGACCGGGAAATGGCCTTTCGCGCCAACTTGCTCGTCCATTACGAAGCGTTTGAAGAAATGCTGGCAGCAGGCGGCGGCTATCAGAAAGGTACGCGATATATCAAATTCGACAGCATGAAGATCTTTACCGATGGCTCCTTAGGCGGACGCACAGCCCTGTTGAGCGAACCTTATGTAGATCAAGAGAATACAAATGGAGTCGCGATATTCACTGAAAACGAGCTTCAGGAATGGGTGAAAAAAGCAAGGGCTGGCGGAATGCCGATTGCTGTCCATGCGATTGGCGATCTCGCTTTTGAATACGTCTTGAATGCAATTGAAGCCCTCCCCCCGAAAAAGGGACAGAGGGACCGGCTCATCCATGCGCAGATTGTACGGCCGGAGCTTTTGGAGCGGGCGGCGAAGCTGCCGGTAATCTTTGATATCCAACCGGGGTTCGTTCCGTCCGATTTTCCGTGGGTGGAAGAAAAGGTGCCAGCCGATCTATTGGAATCCTCCTATGCCTGGAGAACCTATTTGAACTTGGGCATCATTTGTGCGGGAGGGTCGGATGCACCCATTGAACCATTAAATCCGATTTTGGGCATTCATGCAGCTGTCACAAGGATGAAAATCAACAGTGAGGACCGTACCGTATATGGTTTGTCTGAAAGGCTTTCCGTTTTCGAGGCTTTCGCATTGTATACCAAAGGGAGTGCTGCAGCAATCGGCCAGGAAAAACGCCGCGGTGTGATCAATAAAGGGTACGATGCCGATTTTACCGTGTTTAATCTGGATGTCTTTGCTGTTGCACCGGATGATCTCCTGAAAGCTGAGGCGGTCATGACGGTCATCGATGACAAAATCATGTATGATAAAAATTAACAGTTGCAAAAAAAGAAATGGAAATACAAAATTGTTAGATGGAATTAGATAAAGGAATGTAAATGGAAAGAAGGCTTGTTATGAAAGTGGATCAACAAAAAGAAGGGGCGATTTATGCAGCCCTTTCTTACATGATGTGGGGAGTTGTGCCGGTTTACTGGAAGTTCCTTCAGGGAGTCGGTGCAATAGAAATTTTAGCTCAGAGGGTATTATGGTCTTTCGTGTTCATGCTGGTTTTATTGATGTTCATGAAAAAATGGCAGGCGTTTCTAGATTATGTCAAAAACATAATGGGAAATCCGAAACTCTTTACGGCATTGCTAACGGCGTCCCTGCTTGTTACAGCTAATTGGGGAGTGTTCATATGGGCCGTTAACTCAGGACGGATCCTCGACACGAGCCTTGGATATTATATCAATCCGCTCGTCAGTGTACTATTGGGAGTGATAGTCTTAAAAGAAAAATTGAGCGGGGCCCAAATCATTTCATTCCTGCTTGCAGGAATCGGAGTCTTGATCCTTGGCATTCATTTCGGCACGATCCCGTGGATCTCTCTTGTTTTGGCCATGACCTTTGGATTATACGGTCTGGCAAAAAAAATGATCAAGGCCGAATCGGCAATCGGGCTGACGCTTGAAACGATGATGGTAACGCCTCTGGCCCTAGGTTACCTGATTTACTTGATGAACAGGTCGGAAATGCAATTCTTTACAGACGGAAGCACAAGCTTGCTGTTGGTGGGCGGCGGGATTGCCACGGCATTGCCTCTTTTATATTTTGCAAAAGGGGCGGAGAAGATCCCGTTATCGATGCTTGGCATTTTTCAGTATATCGCTCCGACCTTATCTTTATTGATCGGGGTATTCGTCTATCATGAAAGTTTCACCAAAGCACATCTTTTAGCCTTTTTGTTCATATGGTCAGCTTTGGCTGTTTATACACTATCCATAACGAAATGGGGGCAGGCAAGTGCCCGCAGGTTCAAAGGCAAAGGGAATATTGGTGCGTGAAAAGAAAAAAATGCTTGGGGAGATTTCTGCCCAAGCATTTTTTTTATGTCGTTACTCAATAAAACGGTTTTATGGCATAGGCGAAATGCCAGGGTCATGAAAGGTATATCTTCGAACCTATTTCAGAAACAATACAATTGGAAAGGCAGGCAGGACTGTTATCGGGATTGGCACGGGGGGAATTCAGTTGGAATTGTCTATAGAAGGAACTATCCAGGAAAATGATATGCGTTGTCAGGAATGCTGATATGGTGGCGTACGGCTTTCTATTGCTATTTAATTCATCGATGATTCCCTGTGCAGTGGTAATCCCGATCCCGTGGCCATAAAAGAGGTTATTCCCTAATAATATGGCATTTTCACCTTGCCATTCAGGGGTTGCCAAGTCGTGATCAGGGTTTTTGAAGTAAACGCAATCACCTGGTAAATAGTCCCTTCCCTGGTGAACGCTGAGAGCCATATTCCTTGGAGGGCGCCAGTCATATAAAAATAGGTCTGAAAAAAGATAGTCGAAATTCCTGGGGCCGATTAAATCCAAAATCGCCTTTAAAAAAGTGACGACTATTGCTGTCCCGCATTCGAAGGCATAAAGCCCCCCATTCATGAAAATGTCAACGAGCGCATCATGAGGGAGAATCCCTGGCTGAAGGGTAAAGGTGCCATCCTTTGAAAGGTGCCAATAACGCTGATTGGATTGAGACTCCTCAAGTGTGGAAAATTCCGGCCCGCTTTTATCCAACGCAATAGCTGCCTCTATGACCCGGTTCCTCAGCTGTATCTCGAAATTAAAATCCCCAAAGTTCCGGTATTCAAAAACGTTAGAATCTTCCTCCAAGCATTGAAGAGTTTCAAGCGATTTGGCAGAGGCTGTACCTGGTTGGATTTGACTGACATCTAACCATTTGTGATTAATCTTTATCATGACATATCCACCTTTTGCTTATGAAATTAAGGGTTTAATAAAACCAGTAAACAAAAATGTCTACACGTAATGCTCATTATATGAATGCTTGCAAAGAAATGACTATTTGGAACGTGTCCGCCACCGTTGCAGCCAGGAATGATTGGAACAGAAAGAGGCAGAATTATTTTGCTTTCAATGATTTTCGTTCCAAAAGATGTTTTGCAAGACATCCTGAAGTGCAAGGAATACCTTTCCAATTAGAGAGTAGAAGCAAATTAGTATTCCTTTTTCCCTATGAATTGATATAATGAGAGAGAAAAGTTCATATGTGCGAGAAATGTAGGGGGGCCAGTACTGCTGGCTGAGATTGCATCCATTAGATGCTGACTCTTTGAACCTGATCTGGGTGATGCCAGCGGAGGGAACATATTATGACTGATTTTCTGTTTTGTATGTTAACGTCCGAATTCATCTTCGGGCGTTTTTTGCTTTTTTATCCAGTATTTGAATAGCCCTGGAGCCCCATCATGGTTCCGGCATATGAATCTTATAAGATGTGTAGGAGGATAATGACTTGAATAAATTCTTACCACTGTTAACTTCGTTCTTCCTTTTAGCTGGATGCGGAGCAGGCGGAACTAATGAAAAAGAAGAAGCATCTAAAAATGAAGAATTAAAAAAGGTATCGGTCGTGCTCGATTGGACACCGAATACAAACCATACAGGATTGTATGTAGCCAAGGAAAAAGGTTATTTTAAAGAACAAGGTCTTGATGTGGAGATTATCATGCCAGGTGAAGCGGGAGCTGATAAGCTTGTCGCTTCAGGGAAATCTGAATTTGGCGTGAGCTACCAGGAGGGCATAACGCAGGCCCGCGTGCAGGGCGTGCCGATTGTTTCGGTAGCTGCCGTCATCCAGCATAATACCTCGGGGTTCGCTTCCCCTGAGGCAAAGGACATTACGACTCCCAAGGATTTTGAAGGGAAGACTTATGGTGGCTGGGGATCTCCGGTTGAAAAGGCCATTATTGATTCACTCATGAAAAAGGATAATGCGGATGTAAATGAAGTGGACATAGTCAATACAGGAGACACGGATTTTTTCACTTCGGTTAAAAGGGATATAGATTTTGCCTGGATTTATTATGGTTGGACAGGCATTGAGGCTGAGTTGCGAAATGAAAAGCTTAATATGGTGTACTTAACCGAATACTCTGATAAGCTTGATTACTATACGCCTGTTTTGACTACAAATGAAAAGATGATAAAAGAAGATCCCGAGACTGTTAAAGCATTCGTTCATGCAGCTTCGAAAGGGTACCAGTTTGCGATTAAGAATCCTGATGATGCAGCGGAAGTGTTAATTGAGTCTGCACCGGATCTTGATCCAGAACTAGTGAAGAAAAGCCAGGAGTGGCTTGCAGCCAAGTATCAGGATGATGCTCCGCGATGGGGTGAACAAAAGCTTGAAATTTGGAAGAATTACAGTGAGTGGATGACTGAAAATAAGCTTCTTGAAGGTGATTTCGATCCTGAAAAGGCATTTACCAATGAATTTTTACCAAATTAGGAGGAAATACAATGGCCAATTCATTAATTAGTATACAAATTATTCCTAAAGGGGAAAATGTCATCCCTATGGTCGATGAAGCAATCAAGATCATTGAAGAATCAGGTGTCAAGTATGAGGTTCACCCGCTTGAAACGACAATGGAGGGGGAGCTTTCCGAACTTTTTGCCGTGATAGAAAAAATGAATGTAAGAATGATTGAAATAGGATCGCCGAATGTCATTTCCCAAGTGAAAATATTATATCAGCCAAGCGGGATTACGATGGATACGTTAACGGAGAAATATCGGGCATGATCGGAAGGGGAATTTGGAAGAAGGGGGCTCCCTTCTTTCTTTTATTATTGTTGCTGATTGTATGGGAGTCAGTGACAGTCTTATTGAAAGTTGAAGAATGGCTGCTTCCCGCTCCATCGGCCATTTTCATTGAAGGAATTGAGTCGTCCCGCAATCTTTACGGACACCTTATATCCACAACCGAGCTTGCGTTGTCGGGATTTTTTATTGGAAGCTGCATCGGCTTATTGATCGCGGCCATCCTACACCTATTTCCAGGTGTGAAGGACGCGGTTTATCCTCTGCTCATACTATCACAAAATATACCCATCATTGTTTTGGCGCCGCTTTTGGTGATCTGGTTTGGCTTTGGCATGCTGCCTAAGTTAATCGTGATTTCACTTGTATGTTTTTTTCCGGTTGCGGTCGCATCATTGGACGGTTTTCGCCAGACACCATACGAGCTTAAGCATTATTTCAAGATGATGGGAGCGGGGAAAAACCAGTTATTTTGGAAGCTGGAACTTCCTCACTCGATCCCGTTCATTTTCTCCGGCCTGAAAATTTCGGCTACCTATAGTGTAATGGGTGCTGTTATTTCGGAATGGCTTGGGGCAAAATCGGGGATTGGTGTTTATATGACTCTCGCTTCTTCAGCGTTCAGGACAGATCGGGTGTTTGTAGCCATTTTCATCATTATGGGAATGAGCCTGATCTTTTTTGGAATCATCACTTTCCTGGAGAAATACTTGGTTTCTTGGAAGAGAAAGGAGGGCGAAAAGGATGAAGCTGGAAATTAAAGACGTCTCCTATTCTTTCGATGGTAAGCAGAATATATTGGAGAATATGAATTTCCATGTGAATGATGGGGAATTTGTCACGATCCTTGGGCCATCGGGAAGCGGTAAAAGTACATTGTTCCACTTGATCGGCGGGATTTTGAAGCCTGATCATGGCATCATTTCATTGGATGGTAAAAAGATAAATGGCTTAAAGGGACATATCAGCTATATGCCTCAGCAGCCTTCCCTTTTACCTTGGAGAACGGTATTGGAAAATGTTTTGCTTGGAAGTGAACTTGCTGGGACCAGAGATAAAGAAAAGGCAAAAACCCTTTTGATGAAAGCTGGTTTAGAAGAATACGATAAAGCATATCCGCATGAATTATCTGGAGGCATGAAGCAAAGGGCCGCATTCATTCGGAGTATCTTAAGTCCACAGGACTTGATGTGCCTGGACGAACCCTTTTCTGCCTTGGATGAACTGACAAGATTGCAAATGCAACAATGGCTGTTGTCGGTTTGGGAAGAAAATCGGAGGTCGGTGCTTTTTGTCACTCACAGCATAGATGAAGCGGTTTTCCTATCAGATAGAATTTATGTGTTATCAGCAAAACCGGCTGCTGTTATCAAAGAAGTGAAAGTTCCATTTTCAAGGCCAAGAAGAGAAGAACAGCTTCTTAGTGATGAATTTATTCTTTTGAAGAGAGAATTATATGCAGCACTCAAGCCAACTTTCACTACTTAAGTAAGGAGGCGATACCATTTGAGAATCATCGACAGCCATATCCATTTGGATAAGTATGATATTGATAAGCGGAAGCAGATCCTGAAAGACATGGAAAAGGTTCAGTTGGAATCCTTGCTGACTGTTTCCATGAATTTGGCTTCTTCGATTAACAATTATCAGCTTTCACTTAAAGATTCACGAATTAAGCCTGCCTTTGGTTTTCATCCAGAGCAGCCCCTCCCGAGTGATGAAGAAGTGAATGAATTATTGAGCTGGATGCGGGAACATCGTCACAATATGGTTGCCATAGGCGAGGTTGGGCTGCCCTATTACTTAAGGCAGGAAAACCCCAATATTGATAACTCAGCATATATAGTGATACTGGAGAGGTTCCTGACCTTAGCTAAAGAGATAGAAAAGCCGGTTATCCTTCATGCCGTCCATGACGATGCACCTATCGTTTGCGACCTTTTGGATAAGCATCAAATCACAAGGGCACACTTTCATTGGTTTAAAGGGGATATCCGGACAGTTGAAAGAATGGCAGAAAAGGGCTACCGCATTTCGATTACACCTGATGTATGTTATGAGAGGGAAATACAGGAATTAGTTTCGGCCTATCCACTTAAGCTGATGATGATAGAAACGGATGGACCATGGCCGTTTGAAGGGGTTTTCAATGGGGAATGGACCCATCCCGGCATGATGCATGAAAGTGTGCGTCAAATTGCTTCGATTAAAGGATTGCCGATTGAGGATGTCTATGAAGCCCTTTATCAAAATACGAAAGATTTTTATCATATATAAAGGTACCGGTTATCATATCCGGTACCTTTTTTCGTTTAGAGAAAGGTCCTTTTAACCTTTTCCCAAAAGGAATTGTCTTTTAGCTTAACGGTCTTGATGACCTTACCGCTTAACCGGACCTTTACCTTTTCGACATGATTGATGCTTAACGCTTCATTGTCCATTCCGACGATCGGATAGCTTGGTCCGTTTTGTTCAAGGTGGACGGTCAACGTCTTAGCACCGCTTAAGATGAATGAGGAGCCTAGGGTCCGATAGGTATTATTATTGACGGAAGCAAGCTCGCTCACTTGGAAGCAAGGGAGAAGGGGATCGACAACGGCCCCATTGACCGATTTATTATAGGCGGTGCTTCCGGTCGGAGTCGCAATGATGATCCCGTCCCCGCGAAAAGTTTCAAAATGGAGTTGATCAATGAAAATATCCATGATGAACGTTTTGGTGATCGAAGAGCGGATACTGAGTTCATTAAGGGCATAGAAGGAGGGCTGATCGTCCAATTGGATAGAGATGGTTGGATATTTACGCACCTCGATTTGCTCCCTTGTCATGGCATCAATCATTTTATCACTGTCTTCCAAGTGGAAATCGCAATACATATTCAAGTTACCTGTCGTGGAAATGCCCGCATATAAACAGTCATCCCTGAACCCGGTTTTACGGGCTGCCTGCAGGAATGTGCCGTCATCACCGATGCTTACGATAATGTTCGCTTTTGTGAAATCCTGGATGACTTCATACGAATGTTGCTTCGCCAAGTCTGATAAGTATTCAACCTTGCTAAGCATCTCTTCATTCGGTGCATGGAAAAAATAAATATTCCTTCGAGTGTTCATCATGTTTCCCCCCTAGTATGTATGGTGATGAAAGGGCTTTCTTTAACCTGTTTACGATAAATGCAATTTGTGCAAAATGGACCAATGCATTTCCAATTTGAGGATTCTTTGCTACAATTTTATATGTCTTAGTTTATCATGGAATGAAACATTTTTGGTATTAGTTCGTATGGTAAGAAGGATACATATATTTAAGGGGGAAAACAGATGAATGGAAAGCGTTGGGCTGCACTTGGAATCGCAGCCGTTTTATTTTTTGTTTCTATTGCTGTAGGGGCGGCCACTACTCTATTTACAGCGGATACGGAAAATATCATTGATGAATTATTTGCTTCCGAAAGTGCATTTTACGAGGAAGTCATAGAAGGCGATGATTACACTAATGTTATTGCCGTATTTGATGTAGAGGGCACGATTCAAGATACAGGAGAAGCCTCATTACTTAGTTCAACAACATATAATCACCGTGCCTTCATGGATAAGCTGAAGATGGCAGAGGAAAATGATGATATCAAAGGAATCATCCTTCGGGTGAATTCTCCAGGCGGCGGTGTCGTCGAAAGTGCAGAGATTCATGAAAAGATCCTTGATATCAAGAAAGTGAAAAAACCTGTTTATGTATCAATGGGGTCTATGGCTGCTTCAGGCGGATATTATATTTCTGCACCAGCCGATAAGATTTATGCCAGCCCAGAAACGATGACCGGTTCACTTGGAGTCATCATGCAGGGGTATAATTACGAGAAATTGGCCAAGAAGTATGGTGTTGAGTTCCAAACCATCAAAAGCGGACCACACAAAGATATTATGAGTCCAACCCGGGAAATGACTGGTGAAGAACGTGAAATACTCCAAGACATGATCGATAATTCTTATGATCAATTTGTAAAAATCATTGCAGACGGCCGCGGGATGACTGAGAAGGAAGTAAGGGAAATTGCCGATGGACGCATTTATGATGGACGCCAGGCTAAAGAAAACCATCTTATCGATGATTTCGGCCATTTGGATGATGTAATTGCCGCTATGAAAACTGATATCGGTAAAAAGGATGCTCAAGTTATCCGTTATACAGATGAGGCAGGTTTCGGTTCATTATTCAGTATGGGTGCGCAAAAAATGTTGGGAAATGATGTGGAAACGGCAGTCTTGACAAAAATCCTTTCCTCTTCAAATTCTCCACGCTTAATGTATTTGTATGCGGAATAGGGGGGCTGAAGGATGACGGAACGAAATGAAAACAATGAACAAATCGCTTCATCCAATCTAATGGCAGATCAAGAGGTTCCCGTTCAGCAGGAATTTACACCAGCCAAAAAGGCCGTGGATGATGACGAAGTCAAGAAAGTGCATTTTGCTGGTTTTTGGATGAGGTTTTGGGCCTATTTAGCGGATCTATTGGTTATCGGAAGCTTGAACCGGATTTTGATTCATCCCATCTTTAAATTTTATGAAGGGACAGATGACCTTTGGTTCTCCGCAGAGGGGTTCTTAACGGGGGTCGTATTCTTCCTATACTTTGTTTTGATGACCAAATTCTGGAACCAAACCTTAGGCAAGATGATTTTTGGATTGAAAGTCGTTGCCTTGAAGGAAGAGAAAAAAACCATTTCATGGGGTACGATATTGTTCAGGGAGCTGATTGGCCGCTATATTTCAAAGGTCACTTGGATTGGCTATCTCTTGGCAGGCCTATTACCGAAGAAACAGGCTTTGCATGATGTCTTTGCTGACACGGGCGTTGTGTTGATCAGAAGATGATTTTTTCCATTCATAAATCTGTAAGAGCGTGATTTTCGCTTTTGCAGGTTTATTTTTTTTGCATATGCCGATAATGATAGGCTGAAGGGGTGTGGGTGCATGAAGTGGCTTTTGTTGATTATGGGTATCCTCATTTTGGTGCTGCTTATTGTTGTTTTCACTAAAGTAAAAGTGTCCATCGACTACAAACGTGTCCAAAAGAATGACCTAATACATATTAAATTATCAGCTTGGTACGGGCTTTTTCACTATACATTCAAGGTTCCGGTCATGAAAATGGAAGATGACTCGGCAACCGTAGTTGTAAAGGAAGAGCAAGAAATGAACGGAAAAACAAAAAAGGAAGAAAAGAAAAAAATCACAGCCGAAGATTTGCGTGACGGATTCGCAGACATTCTGGAGATGCTTCAGCATATAATCGGATTCCATAAGATCGTCCGTCAATTCACTGGGAAAGTCAAAGTCAAAAAATTCACCTGGCATAGTAAGGTCGGTACTAAAAATGCTGCACACACCGGTGTTTTAACTGGTGCATGCTGGGCACTTAAAGGTTCAATCATCGGTTTGCTGACAACCTATTTCAACTTTCGGATCATGCCCTCCTATTCCATTACACCCGACTTTCAGAGATGGCAGGCAAACACGTCATTTTCCTGCATATTACAATTCAGAATCGGGCAGGCTATGGTGACTGGAATAAAACTGCTTCGTTATTGGAAAGGCGGAAAGCCGCATTTCAAGTCGAGGAAATTAGCGAAGCTATCAGATGATTCCAATAAACAATCGTTCTAGAGTGGAGGGAATTTAAATGTCAGATCATCCGATCCAAGGTTTAATGAAAGAAGCTATGGAAAATCTTAAAGAAATGGTCGATGTGAACACGATCATTGGGGATCCGGTAGAAACTCCGGATGGAAGTGTCATTTTAACTGTATCCAAAGTGGGTTTTGGTTTTGCAGCCGGTGGCAGCGAATTTGTGATGGATGGAAACCATCAAGGACAGCAAGGTGGTTCCAAGCAGCCTTTTGGCGGCGGTAGCGGCGGTGGGGTTTCCATAACGCCAATTGCCTTTTTGATTGTCGGTTCCCATGGAGTGAAAATGATTCATCTTGATGAAGGGACGCATCTTCTCGAAAAAATGATGGATTTAGCTCCTCAAGTCGTCGATAAGATTCAGTCCATGCTATCCAAGAAAGACAATAATCAAAAGCAAGGCAATAATCAAAAGCAAGGCAATAATCAAAACCAAAAAAATAATCAATACCAAGGCGGCAGTCAACCAGCTGTGAACAGATACCAAGAACCTAAACAGGATATAGACTTCTAATTGCGACTCGGCATCCGCCGAGTTTTTCTTTTTGCTGCATTCTTCCACTACACAAAAAAAGCTCGGATGCAGAACTTGTGCAAGCACCATTCACATTTCCTGATTCAATTAATTGCAAAATTCCGGCAAAACAAATATTATTATGCTTGTACATATAGCAGAAAAGGGAGGAATTATTAATGGCTTCAGTTACATTTAAAAACAACCCGATCACTTTAGTGGGACAAGAACTAAAAGTTGGGGACAAAGCACCTGATTTTACAGTATTGGCTAATGACTTATCACCGGTTACTTTAAGCGACTCCAAAGGTTCTGTCCGCATTATCAGCGTTGTTCCATCCGTGGATACAGGCGTATGTGATGCACAGACACGTAAATTCAATGAAGAAGCGGCAAAATTGGATAATGTGAAAGTACTGACGATCAGTAACGACCTTCCTTTCGCGCAAAAACGCTGGTGTGCTGCCAGCGGCTTGGACAATGTTCAAGTTCTTTCCGATCACCGTGACCTTTCATTCGGTGAAGCATATGGTGTCGTCATGCAAGAACTTCGTCTATTGGCTCGCTCTGTATTCGTTGTGAACAGCTCTGATGAAATCACATATGTAGAATATGTGAGTGAAGGTACCAACCATCCAAATTACGAAGGTGCAATCGAAGCGGCGAAAGCGGCAAAATAAGATGCGAATTTAAGAAACCGGGCACAATGTGCCCGGTTTTTTGTTATAATGTTGATTTTCTTGTTGATAAACACCTTGTCGTTGAAGTGGACAGGTCCTTTTTAGGATTTAATGTTCATTGGAGTTGTGTCGATCGATACATTTCATTTCTATTGAAGGGTATCATTTTTTATATCTGGATTCAGTTAAGGCTCGAAAGTCGGACCATTTTGTGGTAAAACAACCTTGCCAGACCATTCCTGACCATTAGGTGTTCCAACTCTTATGTCAATTTCATTAGGCCACGACGGCATTTGTCTTGGTCCTCCTGGGAAAAACCCCGCTTGTTGCCCTGCTCGATAACCTTCTCGATACCCTTGTCGATACCCTTGTCGAAATCCTTGTCGAAAACCTTGTTGAAACCCCTGCTGTTGCCTGTTAAATTCATCTGCTGACTGAATATCATGTTGCTGATTTATCGGATTAACCTGCCCATGATAGTTTTGATATTGATTATCCATATATAATCACCACCTCATGCATGGTATTCTGTTTGGGCCTTCATTGAGCCTATCCAAGTAATAAAAAAATACAGGGCAACAACACAACCCGTATTTGATTTTTTAGACAAAAGGTTTTCCATCTAAATTTCAAAACAAAGTTGATTGGACGTAAGGTACGAGACTCCTGCGGGAAAAGCGTGTCCAGGGGATACCCCGCCGGAGGCGCAAGCCGAGGGCAGACCGCCCGCGGAAAGCGAGTGCCTGGAACGGAAATCAAGTCCCCCAATAACATTTCATGGTTTGGGGTGTGACCAGTCCTAGCCACTTTTTTAGATAAAAGGTTTTCTATCTAATTTCAAAACAAATTTGATTGGACGTAAGGTACGAGACTCCTGCGGGAAAAGCGTGTCTAGGGGAGACCCCGCAGGCGCAAGCCGAGGGCAGACCGCCCGCGGAAAGCGAGTGCCTGAAGTGGAAATCAACGTCGTATTTATTTACTTACTCATGGTTAAAATTTTGAAAAGGGAGTGGGCGCGCGAGATTCCTTATAGGAGGAATTTCAAAACGGAAAACGGTACGTTAAATAATCGAAGAATGATGAGCAGGACGTACGGCTTGTATCTCTTTCTTCTTACCTTTAAAATAGGGACAGAAGCAAACAGGAGGAATTAATAAGTGAAGTCTACCCCAGTTGAACAATTATTTTATGAATTTGATGAAACAGCTCAAATATTGCAAAGTGAACTATCATGTACGTATCTGGACGCCTTGGGCGAAACGGGCGAGAATTTCTTCCAAGGGAAAGTCCTGCAGGATGAAATCAGTGAAGTATCGAAGAAAAGGTTAGCGAAGCATTATGCAGATTTTTCACCAGAGAAATATGAGAAGGAAGCAATCCGTAAGGCGTATCAGCTTGCCATTTTAAAAGGCATGCAGCAAAGCGTTCAGCCGAATCATCATATGACTCCTGATGCAGTCGGCATGTTCGTCAGCTATTTAGTCGGTAAATTCACCAAGGACCAAAAAGAGATAGTCATGCTCGATCCAGCCATTGGGACGGGGAACTTACTATTTGCGATCATGAATCAACTTACTGATAAAAACATCGCTTCATATGGTGTCGAGATTGATGAAACCTTGATCAGGCTTGCTTATGCTGGTGCCAACCTGCAAGAACATCCACTGGAATTTTTCAATCAGGACAGCTTGGAGCCACTTTTCATCGATCCTTCAGATGTTGTGGTCAGTGATTTGCCGATTGGTTATTACCCGAATGATGTGCGTGCAGCTGAATATGAATTGAAGGCCGACAAGGGACATTCGTATGCACATCATTTGTTTATTGAACAAGGTGTTAAACACGCGAAGGATGGCGGACACCTATTCTTCATTGTCCCGAATAACCTGTTCGTCTCGGAAGAAGCTCCGAAACTCAATGATTTCCTGAAGAAGCATACACATATTCAAGGGATGGTGCAACTGCCGCTTTCCATGTTCAAGAATGAATCGGCTGCCAAAAGCATCCTGATTCTTCAAAAGAAAAAAGAGGGTATCGAAGCTCCGAAGAAGGCATTGCTTGTACAACTTCCGAAGTTGTCGGATTTCGAAGCGACAAGGTCTGTCATGCAACAGATGGATGATTGGTTTAAAGAGGAAAAATAATCAATGAAAGCTGATGCCGCAGGCATTGGCTTTCATTTTTTTTTGGAAAAGTGATGATTGGCAATTTTTCGTTATTATTTGGTTGTAATCGCATGCCATGATAAGATTGTACAATACACTGCACGTCTTCATTGAGATGCATATGGAAGAACTAACTTAGAGTAAAGGAGCAGGATCGATGTCAAAAGTCATGGCTATTAATGCGGGCAGCTCTTCATTGAAGTTTCAGCTTTTTGAGATGCCTAGTGAAAAAGTAATTACAAAAGGTATTGTAGAAAGAATCGGCTTGAAAAATTCCGCATTCACTTTAAGCGTCGAAGGCGAAAATGTTTCTGAAACGGTGGATATACCCAATCATGAAGTGGCTGTAGGGCTTTTATTGAAAAAGCTCATTGACCATCGTATCATTGACTCCTTTGAAGAGATAGATGGCGTAGGGCATCGGGTGGTGCATGGCGGTGAGGTATTCAGTGAATCGGTTTTGATCACGGAGGATGTAATAGAGGAAATCGAAAAGCTTTCCGAGTTGGCGCCCCTTCATAATCCAGCCAATATCACCGGGATCCAAGCCTTCAGGCGAATACTTGATGATGTGCCAGCGGTTGCGGTATTCGATACGGCCTTCCATCAAACGATGGCAGCAGGTTCCTATTTATACAGCTTACCTCTTGAATATTATGAAAAGTACGGAATAAGGAAGTATGGGTTTCATGGTACTTCACATAAATATGTATCGCAGCGTGCTGCCGAAATGATTGGCCGCCCAATTGAACAGCTTCGATTGATATCCTGCCATTTAGGGAATGGTGCAAGCATTACGGCCATAAAGGGAGGCCAATCAATTGATACATCAATGGGGTTTACTCCCTTGGCCGGTGTTACCATGGGAACGCGTTCAGGGAACATCGACCCTGCACTGATTCCTTATATCATGGAGAAGACGGGAAAAACAGCAGATGAAGTGCTGGATGTCCTGAATAAGAAAAGCGGCATGCTAGCCCTTTCCGGATTTTCCAGCGACCTGCGCGATATTCAAGTTGAAGCGGATAAAGGAAATGAGCGGGCTGAACTTGCACTTAAAGTATTTGCAGACCGGATTCACAAGTACATAGGCTCCTATTCAGCTAAAATGGGAGGTGTGGACGGCATCATTTTTACAGCGGGCATCGGTGAAAACAGCCAAAAGATTAGAGGGCGTATCTTGGAGGGACTTGAATTCATGGGGGTATATTGGGATAAGGATCTCAATCATACCAAGGGCAAGGAAGCGTTCATCAATACACCTTATTCCCCTGTCAAAGTCATGGTCATCCCAACCAATGAAGAAATCATGATTGTCAGGGATACCGTGAAAATAGCTTTGAAAGAAACCTGGAAAGCATGACTTCCTGTTTTTTTATAATGATCTCCTTATCTCTCTGGTAAGGGGGTCTTTCCAGTGAATGCAGTCTATCGAATTTCTCGCCTTCTCATGGATTTTTTGTACTGGCAATCCATACCCTTGAACGCCGGATCGCCATCATCTATTCTCGGAAATGCTTCCTTCTATGGTATACTTAAGGGAGAATCCACCAATTCTGTACATAGGAGGCTTGATGCATGGAATTCACGAACCGGGAAATGAAAGTTTGGAATGAAATTAGTGAATGGCAGGAAAAACTCTATCAATATGAGCCAACGGACCTTGCTGCATATTATGATAAATGGTTGGAGCAGGGGTTTGCCCTGCTTCCGGAAAACGTCCAACAACAGTTTTTTGAAAAGCTTGATACTTGGCTTTTTCATTTGCATGCCATGGTTCAGAGCTCACAAGTTCAAATAGATGCAAGAGAGCGGATTTTAGCATCTGCGCGCGTGTTTAATGAAGAAATCGAAACGTTGAGTGATTTGAATCACTTATCGATCGATCAGTTGAATTACATAGCCAATCAGCATATCGCTAAGCATCGTTTATATTCTTTTGCACAAGGAGGGATGAGCGGATCAGGAGGCCTGCTTCTGCTGGGGAGCGATATTCCGGCCATGACCGTCATCAATGTCAGGATCGTACAGCTGATTGCGATGTCTTATGGTGTCGAGGTGAATACACCGTTTGAAATGATGCTGGCCCTTAAGGTATTCAATGCAGGAGCGATGCCAAAGAGGCTCCAAGGAATAGCCTGGGAAGAATTGATCCGGGAGGTCCAGACCGCAGAAGATGACTATTTTTATTTAGGAATCGAAGAATTGACAAACCCTACATGGATGGAACAGCCGCTCAAGCAGCTGTTGAAAGCATTATCCATTGCCGTTTTCCGCAAAAAACTGGTTCGGGGCATACCGTTCATCAGCATGGCCATCGGGGCTGGATCCAATTATCAAATGACCAGGAATGTCAGTGAATTTGCACAGAAGTTCTATCAATATCGTTATTTACTGGAGAAGAAGGCTGATGGAGAATGAGTGTCAAGAATCATAAAAAAGCCGTCACGGAGGCAGTTCGCTGCATGGTGATAACCGTCAGCGATACGCGTGATGAAGAAACGGATAAAAGCGGGGCACTGATGAAGGAATTATTGAAATCGAGTGGTCATGAAGTGACGGAATATGTAATCGTTAAAGATGAGCAAAAGGCGATTCAGGATGCGGTCACTTCTGGCAGCCAAAGCGGTATG
Source organism: Peribacillus sp. 05N428 (assembly GCF_056397085.1). Lineage (NCBI taxonomy): Bacteria > Bacillati > Bacillota > Bacilli > Caryophanales > Bacillaceae > Peribacillus > Peribacillus sp. 05N428. The sequence continues at coordinate 164,842 of NZ_JBFTMS010000003.1, forward strand.
GTTGATGTCATATTAACAAATGGGGGCACTGGCATCGCCAAAAGGGATGTAACGATCGAGGCGGTCAAAGAATTGATGACCAAGGAAATACCCGGTTTTGGTGAGATTTTCCGTATGCTCAGCTATCAAGAGGATATCGGGGCAGCTGCCATTCTCTCCAGGGCGATTGCCGGAGTCGTGAACAACAAAGCGGTTTTTTCCACCCCGGGTTCATCAGGGGCGGTTCGGCTTGCGATGAATAAATTGATTCTTCCGGAATTGGGACATGTCGTCGGTGAACTCCGCAAGGATTTATAAGAGGGATGCAAAAAAAAGCCACAGTTTTAAACTGTGGCTTTTTTGCATGGAATAGGCCTTAATTATGCATCTTTTCCGTCACGGCTTGATTGGCACGATACCAAAGCCATAAATCATTGATGATGGAAGCAAGTTCCGCAATTTCGGAATTGAGCTGGCATGATTTGGCGAAATTACTCTCATCGGAGAGCCGAAACTGCTTTCGGTTAATCGTGGATTCCAGTTCCTTGATGCGGTCCGGGATGCTTCCCCGGATATTCTCCCAATGTACGAGTATTTGCTGCTGCTCGCCTTTTGTATATTCATCCCACTCCAGATTCAAATCGGGAATGGAGATGCCGAGCCTTTCATCATAGATAAATAGTTCTCTCATATGCCCTCCGCTTTTCGATTTATCATACTCCTAGTTTACTATATTCTCGCGGAAGCATCCAATGTGTAAATTCCCTGAAAATATTAGCGGATTATTTAGCGAAATCTTTAAAATACCCCTTGTATTCCATTAATAAAGATGATAAAGTACTAATCATAGATTGAATAAAAATAACAAACGATGAATTTTTATTCACACGAAAGGACGATGGAAATGGAAAATCAAAAAGTTGTTTTAGCATATTCCGGAGGTTTGGATACTTCCGTTGCAATTAAATGGTTACAAGATCAAGGGTACGAAGTTGTGGCATGCTGCTTGGATGTCGGAGAAGGAAAAGATTTGGACTTCATTAAGGAAAAAGCGATCACTGTCGGTGCGGTAAGTTCCTATGTCATTGATGCGAAGGACGAATTCGCTGATGAATTCGCATTGACGGCTCTTCAGGCACATACTTTGTATGAAGGGAAATATCCATTGGTATCTGCTTTATCACGTCCGCTGATTGCGAAGAAATTAGTGGAAGTGGCTGAAGCGGAAAACGCGGTAGCCGTTGCACACGGTTGTACGGGAAAAGGAAATGACCAAGTGCGTTTCGAAGTATCCATCTCCGCATTGAACCCTAATTTGCAAGTCCTTGCACCTGTCCGTGACTGGAAATGGTCTCGTGAAGAGGAGATTGAATATGCAGCGAAAAATGGCATTCCCGTTCCGATTGGCATGGCGAGCCCGTTCTCGATTGACCAAAACCTTTGGGGAAGAAGTAACGAATGCGGAATCCTGGAAGATCCTTGGGCAGCTCCGCCGGAAGAGGCCTATGATTTGACTACAAGCCTTGAATGTACGCCAGATACTGCCGATATCATTGAAATTGGTTTTGAACAAGGTGTGCCGGTTACATTGAATGATAAAAACTATAAATTGGCTGACCTGATCGTCGAGTTGAATCAAATTGCCGGCAAACACGGAGTTGGACGTATCGATCACGTTGAAAATAGATTAGTAGGGATCAAATCACGTGAAGTCTATGAAGCTCCTGGTGCGATGACATTGATAGCTGCCCACAAAGAACTTGAAGATATCACGCTTGTTAAAGAACTGGCTCACTTCAAACCGGTGATCGAGAAGAAAATGACTGAATTGATTTATGAGGGACTTTGGTTCTCTCCGCTTCAAAAAGCTTTGGCTGCATTCCTGAAAGAAACACAAGTGAATGTAACGGGTACGGTACGTGTAAAACTATTCAAAGGTCATGCGATTGTTGAAGGAAGAAAATCCGAGTACTCCCTATATGACGAAAAATTGGCTACCTATACAAAAGCGGACGAATTCGATCATGATGCAGCAGTTGGATTCATTAAGCTATGGGGACTTCCAACGAAAGTGAACAGCATGGTCAATAGCAAGAAGGTGACAGTGTGAGCAGCAAGCTTTGGGGAGGAAGATTTACGAAATCTGCCGAAGAATGGGTAGATGAGTTCGGAGCTTCCATTTCCTTTGACCAGGAACTTGTCCTTGAAGATATTCAAGGCAGTTTAGCTCATGTAACCATGTTAAAGCAATGCAGCATTTTACCTGAAGAAGATGCGGATCAGATCATTGCGGGTCTGAAAAGTTTACAGGAAAAAGCTGAGAAGGGTGAATTGACTTTTAAGGTTGAGATGGAAGATATCCACCTCAACCTGGAAAGTATGCTAATAAGCGAAATCGGTCCAGTTGGCGGAAAGCTTCATACAGGAAGAAGCCGTAATGACCAAGTTGCAACCGACCTTCATCTGTATATGCGGAACCAAACGAAAGTGATTCTGGAACTCATCAATGATTTGCAAATAGCGATTTTGGGACAATCCAAGAAAAATGTGGAAACACTGATTCCAGGTTATACACATTTACAGCGTGCACAGCCCATTTCGTTTGCCCACCATTTAATGGCCTATTTTTGGATGCTTGAGCGTGACAAGCAGCGCTTCACCGAGAGTTTCAAAAGAATCAACATTTCTCCATTGGGTGCTGGGGCATTAGCTGGGACGACTTTCCCGATTGACCGTGACCTCAGTGCGGAGCTATTGGGGTTTGATGGAATATACGAAAACAGCCTTGATGCGGTAAGTGATCGTGATTTTGCCATTGAATTCATGAGCAACAGTGCGACAATGATGATGCATTTATCCCGTTTCAGCGAAGAAATCATTCTCTGGTCAAGCCAGGAATTCCAATTCATTGAATTGGATGATGCGTTTTCCACTGGAAGCAGCATTATGCCACAAAAGAAAAACCCTGATATGGCGGAATTGATCCGTGGTAAAACTGGACGGGTTTATGGGAACCTAACGGGGTTATTGACTGTTTTGAAAGGACTGCCGCTTGCTTATAACAAAGATATGCAAGAAGATAAAGAAGGCGTTTTTGATACGGTTAAGACCATTGTTGGTTCACTTAAAATATTTGCCGGCATGATTTCAACGATGAAAGTGAAAACGGACGTAATGGAAAAAGCAACAAAAAATGACTTCTCGAATGCGACGGAATTAGCTGATTACCTGGCTTCAAAGGGAATGCCTTTCCGTGAGGCGCACGAAGTGGTTGGGAAGCTTGTATTGTTCTGTGTCCAGAATGGCTGCTATTTAGTCGACCTGAGCATTGAACAATTCCAGGAAGCTTCCGAGTTGTTTGATCAGGATATTTATGATGCATTAAATCCTTATGAGGCAGTTAAACGCCGTAACAGTGCGGGCGGTACAGGTTTTGCCCAAGTCCTGCTGGCGATTGAAAAAGCGGAAAAACTGGTAAGTGAATAACAGGAAAAAGCTCGTTCACCAATTTGGCGAACGAGCTTTTTATCATTTTCTTTGATTCGTACGAACGACCATTACATCACAGTTTGAATGGCGAACGATGCCTTCCGACACGCTGCCGATAAGGAAACGTTCGACTGCATTAAGGCCTGTTGCACCGCAGACAATTAAATCGATCGAATGCTTTTTCGCTAAATCCCTTGGAATTTGAACTTTAGGAGAACCATAGGCAACTTCTGTTTGGACCTTTGTAATCCCGGAGGCAATGGCTTCCGTTTTATACTTGTCCAAGAGCTCATTGGCAAAGGTTTCAGAGTGATCACGGATAGTCATATCATAAGCTTCGACAGTAGGGAAATTCCTTGTATCCACGATGTGTGTGAGCACAAGGGTAGCGTCACTGAGTTTTGCTAGGTAGATGGCCTTTTTTAAGGCCCACTCTGCTTCTTCCGAGCCGTCCACTGCTACAAGAATATTTTTATAATCTATACTATTCAAGTGAATCTCCTCCTTCTATTTCATTCCTATTATACAATGATTTACCTTATGGATCTGATTTCAATTGTAACAAATTAGCGAATGTTTATGCCAATAATCTGGAAATCGCAAATGAAACCATATGATTCCAACCTTATTATGATGTAATGAATCATGAAATAACGAAAATCTCTCCCTTTTACCTTATTTGTTTATTAATGGTAACCTTTGATGTGAGAGGGGAGTTTTTTCTTTGAGTGTTTCAAAAATAGTAAACTATGCTTTAATTTATGCTTTGATCTATTTCATTTATATTTTCTTCATCAATTTTATACATGCTCCGATCAGTTTTATGAGTATAGCAGCACTGCTGCTTCCATTTATTCTATTACTATTTTTTCAATGGATTTCATGGAAATATACCAATAAGCATAATAAAAGGAAACTCAAGATTAGATTTATAGTCATATCAAGCCTTGGCTTTGCCCTTCTAGTTTTTTGTGTGGTTCTGTTAGGGGTAAATGAATCTGATCAAGGTTCACCACTGAAAGATGGTTAAATGATGATAAAGGAAGAGTCTACCTGGTAGATGACTTAACCAATGAACATGAATTGATAGGCATGACAAAAGATGAAGTGTTCACGCTTTTAGGGTCTCCAACAGAAACGGAATATTTTAAAGAGGAAGATAATGTTGTTTATTATCTCGGTGACGAGAGGGGAATCATAAGAATAGACAGTGAATGGCTGGTCATTTGGTTTGACGGCAGTGATAAAGCAATGAAGTATGAACTGCGGACCGATTAGTTGATATGTTGAAAAAATACCCCCGTCTTAAATGAAGGCGGGGGTATTCGGATTTCGTTATATTAAATGGTTCATGCATTATCACTTTATGATTTGCAGGCTCTTCGGGAATTTGGTCAAAACCTCACAGCCGGCATCGGTGATCAATAGATCATCTTCAATCCTGACACCTGCAACATTTGGAACATATATGCCAGGTTCGATGGTATAAACCATTCCGGATTGAAGTTCGAGGGAATTCGTTTCAGTCAAGGATGGATACTCATGGACACTGATCCCAAGTCCGTGGCCGAGCCTGTGCGGGAAGAATTCACCGTATCCTTTATCCCTGATGATGTTTCTGGCTGTCAAGTCTATCTCGGAACAGGATACACCAGGTTTACTGGCTGCAACGGCAGCTTCTTGTGCTCTACGTACAGTTTCATATATTTCTGCCTGTTTATCATTGATATCTCCGTAAGCAACTGTTCTAGTAATGTCAGAGCAGTACCCTTCATGAACGACGCCAAGGTCAAAGAGTACAAGGTCGCCGCGCTGAACCTTCGTATTCCCAGGTGTGCCATGCGGGGAAGCGCCATTTTTACCAGTCAGGACCATGGTGGAGAAAGACATTTGGCTCACTCCGGCCTTTTTCAATTCRTATTCAATCGCTGCAAGGATTTCCATTTCCGTTTTACCTTCATGAATTTCGCTGACACCCACTTCAATCGCAAAGTCGGCAAGGCGGCATGCTTCACGGATTTTGACCATTTCATCTTCCGATTTGATCATTCGCATCTTTTGAAGTTTTTCTTCTGCGGAAACAAGCTTCGGTGCTCCGAAGTGTTGTTGGACCTTTTCATAACGTTCCACATTCATATGCTCTTTTTCAATGGCCATTGTATGAATGGTTAAACCGCGATCCTTGACTGCTTGCTTAACTTTTTCCCAAGGATTTTCAATGTCGGTGTAACCGATGATATCTCCATCCCATCCAGCCTGTTTAGCATCCGGAACTTCCATCTGCGGGCAGACAAGGAAAGGTTCGGCATTTGCAAAAATGGCAAGTGCCAGCAGTCTTTCATGAGGATCACTAAAAAACCCGCTCAAATAGAAGATGCTCTCTGTAGATGTAAGTAAAGCGGCTTCAGCTTCATTCGCCTGTAGCCAAGTTTGTAGTTCTTTCAAACGTTCATTCATGACGGTACCTCCATTAATAAGATATAATTACCTTAGCAATATTTAAAAGTATAGTAAATGGGAAAGGCCTAAGAAAGCTACATAAAAAAATTGTTGGTATGGGAAGGGAGCATCAAAAATGAAAGTATCTTTTCATGGACATGCAGTTGTAAAAGTCGAAACGAATGGTAAAACGATTTTAATCGATCCATTCATTACTGGAAACGAATTGACCGATTTGAAGGTGGAAGATGTGAAACCGGATGTGATCATCTTAACACATGGCCATAATGACCACGTCGGTGATACGGTTGAATTGGCCAAAAGGCATGATGCGCTTGTCATCGGCATTGCAGAGATTGCCGACTACCTGGGTGATCAAGGGGTCAGGACCCACGGGATGAGCATCGGCGGAGCTTTCGAGTTCGACTTTGGAAAAGTGAAACTGACGCCAGCTTTCCATGGAACGGGATTCAATAATGGAGAGGGGCAAATCATTTATTTAGGAATGCCTGCTGGAATATTGCTTACGATAGAAGGGAAAACGATCTATCATGCAGGGGATACAGCGGTATTTTCCGATATGAAACTGATCGGGGAACGACATCCGATTGACTTGGCATTCTTGCCTATCGGCGACAATTACACCATGGGCCCGGAAGATGCAGCACTTGCAGCGAAATTCCTTCAAGCCAAACAAGTCGTGCCGATTCATTACAATACTTTCCCTGTCATCAAACAGGATCCTGAAAAATTCCTCGACTTGCTTGAAGAGGAAAATGGACTGATCATGGAAGCCGGGGATGAAATAGACTTTTAAAAGGAGCGGGAGCCTGCAGGTGCTTCCATCAGACTATAGATAAGTTCGATGATAATGGAGTGTGTCGACAGTTTGGTTTGTAATATTTGACCGTTTCTTTCCACTGCAGGCACTCGCTTTCCGCGGGCGGTCCGGGAGCCTCCTTGGCGCTTATGCGCCTGCGGGGTCTCCCTTGGACTTGCATTCCCGCAGGAGTCTCGCACACCCGCTCCAATCAACTCTGCATTAAAACTAAGAGAGAAACCCAATTGCCCTCAGTTTTGGAAGGTTTGTGAGTTGACTTTTTCTTTCTCCATTAAGACTTAACAATTTATATCCGCCTTTACTAAAGACTTTTTGTTTTTTACTAGAAAAGGAGTACTTTAGGAAAATAAGTCAAGTTCATTATTTTACATATACACTTCCGTATATCTCATTATCGAGATAGCGTCCAGTTTCCAAATCTAATGCATGGGAAAGTCGTGGTTGTTGGTGCGTTTGTCTGCACCGCTGTAGACCAAGTGATGATTGGTGTTTTACAATACTACTGCTTCCTGTTTTCCTTGCAAACTACCCCGTACAGTGAGTTTCTTTTCTAAACTTCATTTTTATTTCTGACACTTTTTTATTATCTGTCTGTTTAGAATCATTTTCCTCTCCATTGACTGCCACTTTAGTACCTGCTTCGAAACATCCATCTATAGTTAGGGCGCTCAAAGCAACTATTATTGAATTGATATGTTTGACAAAAACTAATCCCTCCTTATGTATATCGAGTAAATGCACTCCTCTTTTATGAAAAAAGAATCCATACAAAGTGAATCTATCTGAAAGTAAACTCTCGCTCAGCAGCCAAGTCTTTTTTCCTTTCACAGGCATAAAATGAATAGATGAAAAAAAGGGGGGATTGGATGAAACAGAGGTTATTACTGTGTTTGCTTTTATGCGGTGTGATGCTGTATTATGCCGTGCCGCGTTTGTCGTTGGAAAGTGGCGGTCTGGAGGGCCTGTTTGCTGGATCCTGGCTGTTGTTTGCATTGTTGGCGGTAGCTGGAAACTTGACGGGCATACTATACTCTCCTAAGAAACAAAAGGTAAAACGACAGCCGGAATACAAAAGGTTGCGCCAATACTAGTAGTTGTTTGATAAACTAGGCTCTTTGACCTTATAATGGAGAATAGGAATACCGTGAAAAGGGTGAAGCGCTTGGCTACAAAGCATGAACAAATATTGAAACATATCGATGGGCTCCCTGTCGGCGAAAAGATTTCCGTCCGTCAAATAGCTAAAGCATTGAATGTTAGTGAAGGTACGGCATACCGGGCAATTAAAGAGGCGGAGAACCAGGGCTACGTGAGCTCGATTGAGCGGGTAGGCACGATCCGCATTGAGAAAAAGAAAAAAGAGAATATTGAAAAGCTCACTTTTGCAGAGGTAGTCAATATTGTTGACGGACAAGTTCTTGGAGGGAAAACGGGACTTCATAAGACATTAAATAAATTCGTCATCGGGGCGATGAAGCTGGATGCCATGATGAGATATACAGGGGCAGGAAACCTGCTGATCGTCGGGAACCGTACACAGGCCCATGAGCACGCGTTAAAAGCGGGTGCAGCGGTGCTGATCACCGGGGGATTCGATACTGAAGAGCCTGTTAAAAGGTTAGCCGATGAATTGGAGATGCCTGTCATCTCAACGAGTTACGATACGTTTACCGTTGCAACGATGATCAATCGGGCGATTTATGACCAATTGATCAAAAAGGAAATCTTGCTGGTGGAGGATATTTTGACACCCGTACAGGAAACGACCTTTTTGACAGTGGGTGACCGGGTTCAGACCTGGCATGAACTGAATCAGGAATCGGGGCATAGCCGTTTCCCTGTTGTCGATGACAATATGAAGGTTCAAGGAATGGTCACATCAAAAGATATCATCGGACAGGAAGAGATGACGCTCATCGATAAGGTGATGACGAAAAACCCGATGACCGTAGGCGATAAAATGAGTGTGGCATCTTCTGCACATATGATGGTTTGGGAAGGGATCGAGTTAATCCCGGTCGTGAATGACAGTCATATCCTAAAGGGTATCGTGAGCAGGCAGGATGTGCTGAAGGCATTGCAAATGAGTCAAAGGCAGCCTCAGGTCGGCGAAACGATCGACGATACGATCACCAGCCAGCTTGTGATGACTTCGAATCGCGGCAAGGGCGAGGAAGTGTATAACTATGGCGTCACCCCGCAGATGACCAATTACCTTGGCACCATTTCAAGCGGTGTGTTCACGACATTGGTCACCGACTCGGCAAATCGTGCACTTAGAAGCTATAAGCGCGGTGACTTGGTCGTGGAAAACATGACGATCTACTTTATCAAGCCAGTCCAGATCGACAGTACGCTTGAAATCCATCCGCGTGTCCTTGATGTAGGACGTAAATTCGGAAAAGTCGATGTCGAGGTGTTTAACCAAGGCAAACTTGTCGGCAAGGCGATGTTGACTTGTCAATTGCTGGACCGATCATGAAAAATAAAAAGGATAATCGAAATTCGATTATCCTTTTTGATTTGCAGCTTCTTCGATTGCATGCGGCAAATAAAATTTATACATTTTATAGCCGCCCCAAATACTGAATAAGCCAACGAAGATGAAAACGGCGGCAATGATATAAGTGATGGTCGTGTGGAATAGAAAAAGCTGATTGATTCCGAATAGTGCGACAAACGCACCGAGGGCAATGGAAGACTTCCCTGAAATCCACTTTTTCTCCATCGGCATTCTGGTTCGGACCGATTTGATTTTATAAAACAGATAGACCCCTAGTGAAAGAACGATCAAGGTGACAAGAATAGGCATCGTTTGAAATTCCCCCAATTTAACATATGTACCTTTTTATTGTAGCGGGAAATGAAAGAGAATGCCACAGTAAACAAGATGAGTCTTCCTATTTCCGCAATTTTTTGATTAAATGAAATATATCATCTTTATAAGGCTCGATAATACATATGTTAAGGGGAGATCAATATGAAAGCTGAAATATTAGCAGATATAAAGCGTTATGATACTATCATTCTCCATCGTCATGTCCGTCCAGATCCGGACGCTTATGGTTCACAGGGGGGATTGGCGGAAATCCTGAAAGCATCTTTCCCCGAAAAGCGAATTTATACGGTCGGGAAAGAGGAACCGTCATTGAATTATTTAAGAAGGCTCGATGTGATTTCGGATGAAACATATCAAGGTGCCTTGGTCATCGTTTGTGATACCGCAAATACGGACCGGATATGTGATGCACGTTACACGACGGGGGATAAACTGATTAAGATCGATCATCATCCTAATGAAGATCCGTATGGGGATATGCGTTGGGTCGATACATCGGCAAGTTCCACAAGTGAAATGATTTACGAGTTTTACCAGTTCGGTAAAGAACAAGGCTTGAAGATGAGTGATGAAGCGGCACGCCTTCTATATGCAGGCATTGTTGGCGATACAGGTCGTTTTCTATTCCAAAGCACAACTGAAAAGACATTTGCCTATGCCAGTGAATTGATTCACTATTCGTTCTCCCGCCCGCAGTTATATCAGGAGATGTATGACGTCGAGGAAAGCATAGTCCGGTTGAATGGATATGTGCTGCAGCATTTTGAAATCCTTCCATATGGAACGGGGAAAATGATCATCACGAAAGATATACTTGAAAAATTCAATGCTTCCACATCTGAGGCATCGCAGCTCGTCTCCTCGCTAGGTTCCATTAAAAATGTTAAGTCATGGGTCTTTTTCATTGAAGAGGATCAAGAAATCAGGGTCCGTTTCCGTTCTAAAGGACCGATTATCAATACGATTGCCCGTAAATATAACGGCGGAGGCCACCCGTTTGCAGCAGGGGCTTCGATCTATTCTTGGGATGAAGTGGATAATATCCTTGCCGACATGGAAGAGTTGAATAAAGCGGAATGATAAAAACTTAAAGACCAAATCACAAATGATTTGGTCTTTTAAATTCGGTGGATACTCACCCATCCTTAAGAAGTAGTCCTTTTTAGTTTGATTTCTATATTCATTTTCGTATAAAACATGATTTCAACGACTTCAAGTCGATAGCGCTTTTTATTGATGGTCATGATCTTGTTTTCTATCGATTTTTTCAACAGCATCTTTCCGTCATAGACACTGGCGACATCTTTGGCGAGAAGAGAGGATAGGTCGTCCTCAATTACATCCTCCGCTTCTGCAATACTCAGCTGATCCAGACTGTATTTTTCATTCGTGATCGTTACTTCCACTTCCTGAATCGTCAGGATTTCCTCGTTTTTCTCGTTCAATTTTTTATAATCCTGCTCCCAAATTGCGATCTTCCCGTTTAAATCCTTAATCTTTTCTCTTTGTTCGTGAAGGGTCAGGATCTGCTTCTCCTGCTGGACACCATGCATATAAAAGAATATCCCCCAGCTGATCAATCCGCCAAGTGCGGCCCCGGCAAAAAAACGCTGCCAGGTAGGAGTCCGGTGATAGGGAGGAATCCTCATGGTGAAATATGCTCCTGCGTGAACCAGTTGATGATCAGTGCTCCTGTCTGTGCCCCTCCAAGTGCAGATAGTATCAATAGGACCTGCTTGACTATATCCTTCGTTTCCCCGTGGAAAATACCGCGTTCAAAATTATAGACCATATCAAAAGTTCCCCCGATCGCAGCGACAATCGCCCAAATACGAAGGCTGTCCGACAGCCGGAATACAGTCGTCATCGGGGCTTGTCCAGTAAAAAAAGCGGCGAGGCCCCCGATTATCGAGCCGCCAAGCAATACGCCAAGCGATATGAAAAAGCTGTTGAGGAAGGCTGGAACAAAGGCTTCATTCATATATCATCATCCTTTTTTGCTTGATATTCTTCTATTCCATTTATATGGGATGTTCAGAGGTATTATGATAGTCGCCGGAAATCAGGAAGTTAAATTGCATTGGTAATGAGAACATATTTTCTTTTTTTGAAATAAACACTATAATGAAAAGAAACATGCCTTACAAAGGTGGGAGAAAAAAACGTGTATACTCATCTCCATATTCAGAGCGGATACAGCCTGCTGACAAGTACGGTGAAGATCACTGAACTTGTGGCCAAAGCGAAAGCGGATGGCTGTACAAGTCTTGCCTTAACCGATCGAAATGTTATGTACGGTTCGGTCTATTTTTATAAAGAATGCAAGAAGCAGGGCATTAAGCCGATTATCGGCATACTTGCGGATGTCCTTGATGAACGGGAATCTCCACATGGACTTCTTTTATTGGCAAAGAGTCTGCAAGGATATAAAAACCTGCTTAAAATAAGCAGTGCCATAAAAACGAAATCCCCGTCAGGCATTCCAATGAATTGGCTTAAAGCCTATTCCGGGGGCTTGATTGCAATCACACCAGGTGCAGAGGGGCAAATAGAAACGCTATTGAGAGAAGAAAACCCTGAAGAAGCCAAACAGGCAGCAGGGCGATTTCTGCAAATTTTTGGTCATGATAACTTTTATGTATCCATACAGAGACTTTCGATTGCGGAAGAGGAAAAAGGTAACGAAGCCATAAGTCAGTTGGCGAGAGATTTAGAGATAAAGATTGTCGCGACGAATCCAGTCTATTATTTGAACGAAAGCGATGCACTCGCTCATGAAGTCTTATTGGCAATCGGAAATGGCGACAAGCTGGCGGATGAGACGCATATGGTCCTTGAATCGGATCAATTTTATTTGAAAAGCCGGTCTCAGATGGCAGAACTATTCCATGACAGGCCGGATGCACTCGAAAATACACTGCATATTGCCGCGCAATGCAATCTGGACATTTCATTTCATCGTTCACTTCTGCCTAAGTACCCTACTGAGGATGGAGCCACAGCCGAGGAAATGCTCGAAACCATCTGCTTCCAAGGGCTGAAGAAAAGAGTGCCGGAACCATCCATTCAATATGAAGATCGCCTGCGATATGAATTGGATATCATCACCAAGATGAAATTCAGCGATTACTTTTTAATCGTTTGGGACTTCATGAAATTCGCTAAGGATCATCAAATCCTGACTGGTCCAGGAAGGGGGTCGGCCGCAGGGTCGATGGTCGCTTATGTGCTGTCGATCACGGATGTCGATCCAATCGAACATTCCTTGCTGTTCGAGCGTTTCCTGAATCCGGAACGTGTCTCGATGCCGGATATCGACATTGACTTTCCGGATAACCGCCGTGAAGAAGTGATTGCCTATGTCGCGAAGAAGTACGGGGAACTTCATGTAGCACAGATCATTACATTCGGAACATTGGCTGCCAAGGCTGCGTTAAGGGACACAGGACGTGTTTTCGGCCTGAATTCAAAGGAACAGGAAGCGGTATCGAAAATGATTCCAGGCCGTCTGGGCATCACGCTTCCCGAGGCTTTCAAGGAATCGAAAAGGCTTAGGGAATTTGTTAATGAGAGTGACCTGAATCAAAAACTATTTCAAACCGCGCTATTGCTTGAAGGGCTGCCTCGCCATGCTTCGACACATGCCGCCGGCGTCGTCATCAGTGACCAGGCACTGACCGAGCATATCCCGATTCAGGGAGGCCATGAGGGCATCCACCTGACTCAATATCCAATGGACCTTCTCGAAGAACTGGGACTTCTTAAAATGGATTTTCTTGGACTCCGCAATTTAACGCTCATCGATAATATTATAAATAACATTAAAAAGGGAACGGGGAAAAAGCTCGACTTGTCCCATATTCCGATGGATGACCCTGAGACGCTGGCCCTTTTAGGCAGAGGCGAAACAACCGGAGTGTTCCAATTTGAATCGGATGGCATCCGAAAGGTTTTGATCAAGCTGAAACCGAACCGATTCGAGGATATCGTTGCGGTCAATGCCCTATATCGTCCAGGTCCGATGGAAAATATACCGCTGTTCATCGAGCGAAAGCATGGACTTGCTCCGATTGATTACCTGCACGAGGATTTGAAGGATATCCTCGAGCCTACATACGGGGTCATCGTTTATCAAGAACAAATCATGCAAATCGCCTCCCGCTTAGCAGGGTTTTCATTAGGGGAGGCTGACCTGCTCCGACGTGCCGTTTCGAAGAAGAAGAAGGATGTTCTGGATCAAGAGCGGCAGCATTTCGTGAGCGGAGCATTGAAACAAGGATACTCCGAAAAAACGGCAGATGAGATTTATTCCTTGATTGTCCGCTTCGCTAACTATGGATTCAACCGAAGTCATGCGGTGGCGTATAGTTTCATCGCTTATCAGCTGGGTTACTTGAAAACCCACCATCCGGAATATTTCATGGCAGCACTTTTGACATCGGTTGTCGGGAATGATGAAAAGATTTCGCAATATATCCGAGAAGCAAAGAAGAAAGGGATAGCGGTTCTGCCTCCCTCGATTAACCGGAGCGGTTACCCGTTTTTACCGGAAAAGGAAGGGATCCGTTATAGCCTTGGAGCCATAAAAGGGATAGGCGGGACGGTCCTAAAAGATATCTTTGCTGCGAGGCGTCAGAAGAAGTTCGCTGATTTATTCGATTTCTGTTTGCGCGTTTCGGGGAAAATCGTAAATAGAAAAGTGTTGGAAGCGCTTGTCCATTCAGGTGCATTTGATGAATTCGGTGAAGACCGGGCAACATTGTTGGCGAGCTTGGACGTAGCGATCAATCATACGGAATTGGTTAATCCGGATGATGACCTATTCGATATGTTTTCGGATGGCGAGTTTTCACTCAAACCGAAATACCACCGGGTCGATCCTATCCCAATCGAGGACAAACTCTCGTTGGAAAAAAGCGCATTGGGGCTTTATCTATCGAATCATCCTGTGACAAGCTACAGAGAACTTTTTCAGCACTTCGGCTGTTTGACAATAGATGAAGCTATTAATAAAAAGGAATCGAAAGTCTTACTTGGCGCTTACATCACCTCGGTTAAAACCATAAGGACAAAAAAGGGCGATGTGATGGCTTTCTTGAGCGTCAGTGATGAAGAGGGGGATATTGAAGCGGTCGTTTTTCCAAATGTTTATAAAAACCACTCTGCCGACTTGAATCATGGACAACTCGTTATGCTGCAAGGGACATTGGAAGAGCGGGATGGAAAAACTCAATTCCTGATCCGGAACGTGTACCCGCTTGAAAAAGTGAAGCAGATGAAAGAGGAAAAAAACGGAACGATATTCCTGAAAATTGAGGCTGGCAAGCAAACGAAGGATACACTGCAAAAAATAAAAAAAATTTTAATGCAGCATAGCGGTGAAACCAAGGTCATGCTTTTTTACGAGAGGGAAAACCGCTATGTACAGCTATCTTATTGGGATTGGGTCAATCCTACAGATAGATTGATGCAGGCATTATTTGACTTGGTGGGAAAAGGGAATGTGGTTTACAAGAAAGAATAACTGTTTTACAACTTTAATAGTTATGTTATATTGAAAACAGGCCGCTGTGGTCTGACCACTAGATTTCAGCATATAAGATAATGGGTTACCCAATTTGTTTTAGGAGTGAAACTATGACATTAAGAGAAGAAGCGTTACATATGCACCGCTTGAATCAAGGAAAATTAGAAACAGTTTCGAAAGTGCCGGTTAGGAACGCAGTAGATTTGAGCCTGGCTTATTCTCCTGGTGTCGCAGAACCGTGTAAAGATATTTACGATAAGCCGGAAACCGTTTATGACTATACAATGAAGGGGAATACGGTTGCCGTCATTTCTGATGGAACGGCTGTTTTGGGACTTGGAAACATCGGTCCGGAAGCTGCTATGCCGGTCATGGAAGGAAAAGCCGTTTTATTTAAAAGTTTCGCCGGAGTGGACGCTTTCCCGATTTGTTTAAAAACGACGGATGTGGACAAAATTGTAGAGACCGTTAAATTACTCGAACCGACTTTCGGTGGAGTGAACTTAGAAGACATAGCCGCACCAAATTGTTTTGAAATTGAAGAACGACTCAAGAAAGAAATGAATATTCCTGTTTTCCATGATGATCAGCACGGTACAGCCATTGTTACTGTTGCCGGTCTTGTGAACGCGTTACGACTGGTGAATAAATCAATGTCAGAAATTAAAGTGGTAGCGAATGGCGCAGGCGCTGCGGGCATTGCCATCATTAAATTGCTTTATAGCTATGGAGTTCGCGACATCATCATGTGTGATACGAAGGGTGCCATTTATGAGGGCCGTTCGACAGGTATGAATGATACAAAAGAACAAGTGGCGAAAGTGACCAATCGAAATAGGGTTTCAGGACCTTTGGAATCTGTCATTGAAAACGCTGATGTATTTATAGGTGTTTCTGCCGCAGGTGCATTGACAAAAGAAATGGTTTCTTCGATGAATCGGGATGCGATCATTTTCGCGATGGCTAATCCAGATCCGGAAATCATGCCGGAAGATGCAAAAGCAGCGGGTGCCAAGGTTGTTGGAACTGGCCGTTCGGATTTCCCGAATCAGGTCAATAACGTCCTTGCTTTCCCAGGGATTTTCCGTGGTGCCTTGGATGTACGTGCGACTCATATCAATGAAAAAATGAAGGTCGCTGCAGTAAAAGCCATTGCTGGATTAATACAGGAGCATGAGTTGAACGAAGACTACGTGATCCCTGCTCCATTTGATGAGAGGGTGGCACCTGCCGTTGCGGCTGCTGTTGCCAAGGCAGCGATGGAAACTGGAGTAGCTAGAATCAATGTAGATCCAGAGGTAATTAAAGAAAAAACAAAGAAATTAGCGATCATTGGAAAAAGTGAGGAATAATTAATTTGGCAGGTCGTACTTCTTCATCCAAAATTTATCTCGATGTCGTTGAGAGCCTACGTAGCATGATTGAAGCGGACAGCCTCCTGCCGGGAGATAAAATCCCATCAGAACGGGAGTTATCGGATCGTTTTAATGTTGGGCGTTCCTCTGTCCGTGAAGCATTGCGTGCCTTAGAGCTATTAGGTTTAATAGAAACAAGGCGTGGTGAAGGGACGTTTATTAGGGATTTCCAGGAGCATAAGCTAGTCGAGCTTCTGGGAACCTTTTTTTTGCAAGATAAAAAAGTACAAGAAGATTTGGCTGAGACGAAAAGGCTGATTGAAATTGACTGTTTGCGGATCGTCGCTTTTTTCGCTACGGCTGAGGATATCAAAAGATTAATGGCCTGGGTCAAAGCGGATAAGTTTCATGATGATGATTTCTTTTTAAGAATTGCCATTATGAATCGCAATCGTTTGCTGGAAAGAATTTGGCGCATTGTCAACAGCTATGCTAGAACATCAGAGATGGTACAGGGTAATGTGAAAAAAGAAGATTATCTGGCACTTCTTACATATTTGCTCGAACGTGATGAAGAAAAAGCCATCGAAACGTATCTTATTAGAATTAGAAATATGTCGAAGGGCGAATGACACCTTTTTACACGATACTAATTTTATTTCTGATATAGTTTGTACCAAGTATCATAAAATAGATAATTGGTGGTAAAGGGAGGATTAAGCTTGCTTAAAGAGCTATTTGCGAAGTCTAAGAAGAAATATGCAACGGTTCCTTTAGATCGGGAGAAACAAGATGTACCAGAAGGAATCATGACAAAGTGCACCGGCTGTAAAAAAATCATGTATACAAAAGAATTGGTGAAAAACAAGAAAGTCTGTCTGCATTGCGGGTACCATCATCCGATGTCTTCCCATGAGCGCATCGAATTTTTATTCGACGAAGGCACTTTTAATGAATTTGATAAAGAAATGATTTCCGTTAACCCGCTTGATTTTCCGGATTACTTGGAAAAATTGGAAAAAGATAGAAAGAAAGCCAAGATTAATGAGGCGGTTGTTACAGGAGTCGGAAGCATCAATGGGTACCAAGTTTCAACTGCCATCATGGATTCGAATTTCCGGATGGGAAGCATGGGATCCGTTGTTGGCGAAAAAATTACCCGTGCCATTGAACGTGCTGGTGAATTGAAGATTCCGTTCATCATATTTACGGCATCAGGCGGCGCCCGGATGCAGGAGGGTGTTTTGAGCTTGATGCAGATGGCAAAGACAAGTGCAGCACTCAAGATATTCAGCAATGAAGGCGGACTGATCATATCAATGATGACCCATCCTACCACAGGCGGGGTTTCGGCAAGTTTCGCGTCACTTGGCGATATTAATCTAGCCGAACCTGGAGCCCTTATTGGATTTGCGGGACGAAGAATCATTGAGCAGACGATTCGTGAAGAACTTCCTGAAGATTTCCAAACGGCTGAATTCTTGTTGAAGCACGGTCAATTGGATGCGGTCGTCAAACGTACGGAAATGAAGGAAACCTTGACGACGATCCTTAAAATCCATGCCCCGGGCGGTGAGTGGTTATGATTTACGAATTAGAGTTCGAGCGTCCCATTACGGACCTGAGAAATAAAATTAAAGAGCTAAAGACAATTTCGAAGGATGCTGATGTAGACCTTACAGCAGAAATCGAAACATTGGAAAAGCGTTTAGAGAAGCTGGAAGTGGATATCTACAACCATCTTAAACCGTGGGATCGTGTTCAGATTGCCCGGCATCCAGCCCGTCCGACGACGCTTGATTACATTCCGCTGTTATTCAATGACTTCATCGAGTTTCATGGTGATCGTTATTATGGGGATGATGAAGCGATTGTCTCTGGAATCGCAGAATTCAATGGACTTGCCGTGACTGTCATCGGTCATCAACGCGGGAAGGATACGAAGGAAAACATCCGTCGTAACTTCGGCATGCCCCATCCTGAAGGCTATCGAAAAGCTTTGCGTCTGATGAAACAGGCTGAAAAATTCAACAGGCCGATTATTTGTTTCATTGATACGAAGGGAGCTTTCCCTGGTAAAGCTGCTGAAGAGCGCGGGCAAAGTGAAGCCATTGCGAAAAACCTTTTCGAAATGGCAGGACTGAAGGTCCCGGTCATCAGTATTGTCATTGGTGAAGGCGGAAGCGGCGGTGCATTGGCGCTTGGCGTCGGAGACCGAATTTTCATGCTTGAGAACTCAACATATTCCGTGATTTCCCCTGAAGGGGCTGCAGCCTTGCTGTGGAAGGATGCCTCTCAGGCTAAGAGGGCTGCGGAAACGATGAAAATCACGGCTCCCGACTTAAACCGCTTAGGAGTCATCGATGAGATCATTCCTGAAGTGAGGGGCGGCGCCCATCGGGATTCGAATTTACAGGCAGAAGCCATCAAGGAAATCCTGAAACGTTCATTCAATGAACTGTTGCCATTAAATAGTGATGATCTTATCAACCAGCGTTATATGAAATTCAAGAAAATCGGTGAATATGAATTTGCAAAACAACAACCTGAGGGCGAACCTAAGGAAGTGGAACAGCATTCATAAACACATTTTGGAAAAGGAAAAACGTGCTGCCTGGGGCAACACGTTTTTTCATCCTTTCATTCGCGCATATGTATTCATTACCGAAACGAGTAAAGAATATGGTTTGTGTGTAGAATGTAAAGTTTCACACCATTTTACTTCAATTTCTGAAGAGAATCGGTTAGGCTTATAACATCAAGTATGCATAAGTGAAACAGTTACTGCTTATTGAAGCTTGAAAAAGGGTACAATGATATAGCGAAGCTTAAAATTGATTAGTGCTGTAGAGAGGTGACATTTATGAAAAGAATAGGTGTATTGACAAGTGGAGGAGATTCTCCAGGAATGAATGCGGCAGTCCGAGCAGTTGTCCGGAAAGCAATTTTTCATGAAATGGAGGTCTTCGGTATTTATCATGGCTATCAGGGTCTGATAAATGGCAATATAAAGAAGCTTGAACTTGGGTCGGTCGGGGATATCATTCATAGAGGCGGCACGATGTTACATACGGCTCGCTGTCCGGAATTTAAGACGGAGGAAGGCCAGCTGAAAGCGATTGAACAATTGAATAAACATGGTATCGAGGGCATTGTCATAATTGGTGGCGATGGTTCTTACCGCGGGGCGAGAGCTTTAACGGAAAGGGGTTACCCTTGTATCGGGGTTCCTGGAACGATTGATAACGACATACCGGGTACGGACTTTACGATTGGTTTCGATACGGCCCTGAATACAGTCATCGATGCTATCGATAAAATTCGGGATACGGCTACTTCTCATGAAAGGACTTATGTGGTTGAAGTGATGGGAAGAGATGCCGGCGATATTGCACTTTGGGCTGGATTGGCTGGCGGAGCTGAAACGATTCTTTGTCCTGAATATGAATATGAAATAGATGATTTGATTGGAAAGCTGAACCGAGGACATGACCGAGGGAAAAAGCACAGTATCATCATAGTAGCTGAAGGTGTTGGAAGTGCCGTTGATATCTCCAGGAGTATTGAGGCGAAAGCAGGAATTGAAACCCGTGTAACTGTCCTGGGCCATGTTCAGCGCGGAGGATCTCCCTCTGCAAATGACCGGGTATTGGCAAGCCGGCTTGGGGCAAGAGCCGTTGAATTGCTTCTTGAAGGAAAAGGGGGCAGGGCAGTCGGAATCGAACAAAATCAACTTGTTGATTATGATATCATCGAAGCTCTTGCTAAACCGCATACAATTGACAAGAAAATGTATGAATTATCCGCTGAGCTATCCATTTAATCATTTTTATTGACCGATAGGAATCGCTTTTTAGTAATGGGTATTTAAAAGAAGACATAAAACACTGCGCCCCCTGTCTTCAAGAAGTGGACAGGCGGCGAGTTTTCCTTAAAGGAGGATGACACTATGCGTAAAACCAAGATTGTTTGTACGATTGGCCCCGCAAGTGAAAGTATAGAAAAGCTGGTTCAATTAATAGAGGCTGGAATGAATGTAGCACGGCTTAACTTTTCTCATGGAAATCATGAAGAACACGCAGCTAGAATCCGCAATATCAGAGAAGCGAGCGAAAAAACGGGTAAACAGGTTGCCATCCTGTTGGACACAAAAGGACCTGAAATACGGACAAATAATATGGAAAATGATTCTATGGAGCTTGTAGCCGGCAATGAAGTCATTATTTCCATGAATGAAGTCCTGGGAACACCTGAAAAATTCTCCATTACCTATGAAGGGCTTCTGCATGATGTTCACCTAGGATCTAAAATCCTTTTGGATGATGGATTGATCGGGCTTGAAGTGTTGAAGATTGATGAGGTCAGAAAAGAAATCCATACGAAAATCTTGAATAGCGGTACACTTAAGAACAAAAAAGGCGTCAATGTTCCAGGAGTTTCGGTTAACCTGCCTGGCATAACGGAGAAAGATGAACAGGATATCCTTTTTGGGATCGAACAGGGTATCGACTTCATTGCTGCCTCATTTGTACGCAGGGCTTCCGATGTGCTTGAAATAAGTGAATTATTGCAGCAAAATGGTGCGGAACATATTCAAATCATCCCTAAAATCGAAAATCAAGAGGGCGTGGACCGTCTTGATGAGATCTTGGAAGTTTCAGATGGCTTGATGGTGGCACGTGGAGACTTGGGAGTGGAAATTCCTGCAGAAGAAGTGCCATTAGTCCAAAAACAAATGATCAAAAAATGTAATAATGCCGGGAAACCAGTCATAACGGCTACACAAATGCTCGATTCGATGCAGCGTAATCCAAGGCCGACCCGTGCAGAAGCAAGTGACGTGGCCAATGCCATATTTGATGGAACGGATGCAATCATGCTTTCTGGCGAAACAGCTGCTGGAACCTATCCTGTCGAAGCGGTGCAAACGATGCATAACATTGCTTCACGTGCTGAAACTGCCCTTGATTATCGGGATATCTTATCAGTCAGAAGCAAAGTGAACCGTCATAATGTCACGGATGCTATTGGTCAATCCGTTGCCCACACTGCGCTTAATCTTAATGCCGGGGCAATCATCACGCCTACTGAAAGCGGTCATACGGCAAGGATGATCTCCAAATACCGCCCTAAAGCACCGATCATTGCGGTTACATCCAATGATCATGTTTCAAGAAGGCTTGCTTTGGCATGGGGAGTCTATCCGCAGATTGGTCCAAAAGCGACGACTACCGATGAAATGCTTCAAACCGCAATAGATGAAAGCCTGCATTCTGGCTTAGTTTCCCATGGGGATTTAGTCGTCATTACAGCCGGTGTGCCTGTAGGTGAAACAGGTACGACTAACTTGATGAAAATTCATGTGTTAGGAGAGGTTCTTTTGAAGGCTCAAGGAATCGGCAGGAAATCAGCGAAAGGTGAAGTGGTTATCGCTAAGAATGCCAAGGAAGCTTTGGAAAAAGTGAAGGAAGGCTCTGTATTGGTTACAATCGGTTCTGACCGCGAAATGATGCCGGCAATTGAAAAGTGTGCGGCATTGATTACGGAAGAAGGCGGTTTGACAAGCCATGCAGCTGTTGTAGGAGTCACATTGGGCATACCGGTCATCGTTGGGGCGGAGGACGCAACCAAGGTTTTCACGGATGGTCAAAGAATAACGGTCGATGCAGGTCGTGGAGTCATTTATGATGGACATGCAAACGTTCTGTAAAACGAAATTTTGGCTGATTCCTTGCCAATGAGGTAAGATGGATGTACCGCACCAGAAATGGGCTGTGCAGGAGGAATGAAGATGAAATATTTTTTAATGTTTATCATTGCGATGCCGGTCGTTGAAATTATTGTCCTTTTGCTGTCAGGCAATCTGATTGGTTTTTGGCCAACGCTGTTCCTGATTGTAGCCACAGGTTTGATCGGAGCCTATTTGGCTAAACGGCAAGGGATGGAAACGTGGAAAAAGGCACAGGAACAGATTCGTTACGGAATGATGCCAGGAAATGAAATCATTGATGGGATCTGTATCTTTATCGGAGCTGCACTGTTGCTGTCTCCTGGGCTCATCTCGGATATCATGGGATTGATCCTTGTGTTTCCGCCAACCCGGAATCTCCTCAAACCGATTGTTATCCGGTTTATCATGAACAGGATGAATAAAGGGAAAGTTACCATTATTCGGCATAAATAAATATAAGGCTGTCTAAAGGCGTAAGCTTTTAGGCAGCCTTTTTGGTCTTTGAAAAAGATCCGCAACAGCATCCCGTTTTTTTATGGGGTGCTTTTTTGCTTTACAAATGGCTCTCTGTTTCACCATTGAATGATGATTTCCACGAGAATGAAATGTGTATAATAACAGGATTTTTAAATGATACCCTTGGAAACATTGGTAAATAAGGCTTTTCCATGCTAAAAAATCTTTTTTTAGATTTTTTAGAAAAAACTGGTGACAAATTTATACAACGTGTTATATAATACAAACAGGAAATAAAACATCTGTATTATAACATAAAAGAGTTGGAAAGGGTGTGGAGAGGCAACATGATTACGGAAGCAAAAGGCTTACAGATTACAGGCAACATTAAGCCAGGATATGAACAAATACTTACAACGGAAGCTCTTCAATTCATCGAAAGAATGGAACGGCATTTCAGTGGAAGAAGGTCAGAACTTCTAGAACGGCGGAAAAGCGTTCAGGAAGAACTGAATCAAGGCAAGCTTCCTGATTTCCTTGAAGAAACGAAGCATATTCGTGAAAGTGATTGGACGATTGCGCACCTCCCGAATGATTTGCAGGACCGCAGGGTTGAAATCACTGGACCTGTTGATCGTAAAATGATCATAAATGCCATGAACTCAGGTGCCAATGTATTCATGGCGGACTTTGAGGATGCCAATTCACCCACTTGGGAGAATTGCATCGATGGCCAATTGAATCTGCGCGATGCAATCCGCGGAACCATATCATTTAAAAATCCAAATGGCAAAGTGTATGAATTAAATGAAAGAACAGCTGTGCTAAAGGTAAGGCCACGCGGCTGGCATTTGGAGGAAAAACATGTCCTTTTGGATGGACAGCCTATATCAGCCAGCATTTTTGACTTTGGACTATACTTTTACCACAACGCAAAAGCATTGGTCGAAAAACAAAGCGGTCCATACTTTTACTTACCGAAAATGGAAAGCCATCTCGAAGCAAGATTATGGAATGAAATATTCGTATATGCACAGAACGATTTGAGAATCCCGCAAGGAACCATCAAGGCAACGGTCTTGATAGAAACAATTCTTGCTGCATTCGAAATGGACGAAATTCTGTACGAGCTGAAAGAACATTCGGCAGGCCTGAACTGTGGCCGCTGGGATTATATCTTTAGTTTCCTGAAAAAATTCCGTAACTCGGATGATGTCATTTTCCCAGATCGACAGCAGGTCACGATGACCGTCCCGAACATGAGGGCGTATTCCTTACTGGCAATCAAAACATGTCACAGCCGTAATGCTCCTGCAATTGGCGGGATGGCCGCACAAATTCCCGTTAAAAATGACCCGGTTAAGAACGATGAGGCTTTTGCGAAAGTTAAGGCAGATAAAGAACGCGAAGCAAGAGACGGTCATGATGGAACATGGGTTGCCCACCCAGGTATGGTAAGCACGGCAAAAGAGGTTTTTGATCTGCTCGTCCCAAAACCGAATCAAATTTTCCGGAAACGGGAAGATGTCCATGTAACAGCACAAGAGTTGCTGGCTGTACCGGAAGGAACGATCACAGAGGCAGGCTTAAGGACGAATATTAATGTAGGCATCCAATATATCGCCTCATGGTTAAGCGGCAGAGGTGCGGCACCTATCAATAACTTAATGGAAGATGCTGCAACCGCTGAAATTTCAAGGGCTCAAGTCTGGCAATGGATCCGTCATCCAAAAGGCATTCTCGAAGATGGCAGGAAAATAACCGAGGAATTATTCCATCAAATCAAAGAAGAAGAATTGGCGGTCATTAAATCGGAAGTAGGGGAAGAAACTTTCAAATCAGGAAAGTTTGAAGAGTCTACTAAACTATTTGAACAATTGATTGAAGCCGAGGACTTTGCAGATTTCTTAACTAACGAGGCATATGAAAAATTATCTTAATATTCAAAATATATAATATGAATTAGGAGGAAATAATGATGATGAATGAGAGAGCGCAAAAATTACAACAAAGCTGGGAAAATGACTCACGGTGGACTGGTATTAAACGTCCTTATACGGCCGAGGAAGTCATTAAACTGAGAGGTTCCATCGATATTGAACAAACATTGGCACGCCGCGGTTCAGAAAAACTATGGAATCTATTAAAAACAGAGGATTTCATCAATGCATTAGGAGCATTGACCGGTAACCAAGCCATGCAGCAGGTGAAAGCTGGTTTAAAAGCAATCTACTTAAGCGGCTGGCAAGTGGCGGCAGATGCTAACATCGCAGGGCAAATGTACCCTGACCAAAGTTTATATCCAGCCAACTCCGTGCCGCAAGTTGTTAAACGCATTAATCAGACACTTCAGCGTGCAGACCAAATCAGCTTTGCTGAAGGGAAAAATGATATCGATTGGTTCGCTCCAATCGTGGCGGATGCTGAAGCAGGTTTTGGCGGTTCCCTTAACGTCTTCGAATTAATGAAAGGCATGATCGAAGCTGGAGCGGCTGGCGTTCACTTCGAAGACCAGCTTTCTTCCGAGAAAAAATGCGGTCACCTAGGCGGTAAAGTCCTTCTTCCAACCCAAACGGCAGTACGTAATTTAGTTTCCGCCCGATTGGCAGCCGATGTAATGGGTACACCGACCATCTTGATTGCCCGTACGGATGCTGATGCTGCAGATTTGATCACCGACGATATAGATCCGGTCGATGCACCATTCATCACTGGTGAAAGGACTCCAGAGGGATTCTACCGCACAAATGCAGGTCTTGACCAAGCAATTGCAAGAGGCCTTGCTTATGCGCCATATGCCGACCTTATTTGGTGTGAGACTTCTGAACCTAATCTAGCGGATGCTCGCCGCTTTGCCGAGGCCATCCATGCAGAGTTCCCGGGAAAATTGCTTGCTTACAATTGTTCCCCATCATTTAACTGGAAAGCGAAATTAAGTGATGAAGAGATTGCCAATTATCAAGTGGAATTGGGTAAATTGGGTTATAAATTCCAATTCGTTACACTTGCAGGCTTCCATTCATTGAATCATAGCATGTTCAACCTAGCTCTTGGTTATAAAGAACGCGGCATGGCTGCATACTCTGAACTTCAACAAGCGGAATTCGCTAGTGAGCCGGACGGCTATACAGCAACACGTCATCAGCGTGAAGTGGGAACGGGTTACTTTGATGAAGTGGCACAAGTCGTTTCTGGTGGAACATCATCCACAACAGCACTTGCAGGATCTACTGAAACAGAACAATTCGAGACGTCGAAATAATTCTAGTTTAAAACCAAAAATCCGCCTTGTACCCGAGGCGGATTTTTAAATGGAAAAGAGTGGCTAATAGATGTCTGGATTGCCTTAAGTGGTTTTCTTTGTATCCCCGATGATGAAAGTCCATATGGCCTTGAAGACATTGGCACGCTGAAGTGTATTGAATATGACAAGTACGACAGGTCCTGCAATCAGTCCTAGAAAACCGATCAATTTGAATCCGATGAATAAGGCGATGAGAGTGGCAAGCGGATCCAAACCAATACTGGATGAAAGTACTTTTGGCTCTATTAGCTGACGCTGGACAACGACGATTATGTACAGGACGGACAAACCGATTGCGAGACTTGTATTCCCGGCGATGAATTCAAAGATGATCCAAGGAATGAAAATCGTACCTGTCCCTAAATAGGGAATAATATCGACCAGTCCGCATATCAGGGCAATGGTAATTGAATAATTCACCCCTAAAATGAGAAATCCGATTAAAATCGTGACAGTCGTCAATGAAACAAGAGTGAATTGTGCCCGGATGAACCCGAATAAAGCCCGTTTTAAATCCCTGAATAATCGCTTTGCACCTGCAAAAATCTTATCAGGCAACACTTTTCCGGTCATGCGGCCGAAGGTATCCCAATCTTTGCTGATGAAAAATGTGCCAAGCAAAGTAAAAAGGAGTGCCGTTGCTGTAGTTGGAAACCATCCGATGATTGTGGGGATGTTCTTCAAGAAGGCTTGAATGAAGCCGCTTACTCCCGTCGTGATGGATTCACCGATATTTTGGATATTCTTGAGGATTGTGTCTTGCTGTTCGGTATCCAAATTATTGAACATGGCAGCTATTTGATTATATAAAGGGATGACGGTGGTAGCGATATATGTTTCTATATAATCCACGATGGTTTCAATGTGTTTCGGGATGACTCCGGCAAGGTAATTGGTCCCTGAAATGATCTCGGTGACCAGTAAGGTGATAAGACCTGCAAATAAAAGGAAAATGAGTAAAAGGGAAACGAATACAGCCAACCCCCGTGGCAGCCGTCCTTTCCTTTCGAAAAAAATGACCAGGGGATTCATCAAGAAAGCGATGATCATGGCAATGATGAAAGGATATGTATATTTAGATAAATAAAACAAGGCAATTCCACCTAAAATTATCCCTCCGACGACCAGTAAAGAACGAATGAAACGATACATATATACCGGATTCAAGTCATATCCTCCTTCAACCATTAAGTTTGTATTATAATTGTAACGATGATGGAAAAGAAAGGAAAGATTCTTTCATCTTTCGTTTTGAATTTTTTCTGCAGATGCATCGTTCCTTAAATCATTTTTCTCCCAAGAAGAAGGGAGTTTGTTATGTTAAAATAACAAAAAACAGAAGGAAGAAGGTGAAGGGATAATGATAAACGGTCCTGTCGTATTTTTAATTCTGCTTGCTGCAATCGGTTGGTTTGGGAAAAATACCTCACTGATCATGGCTGCGGGTTTTCTTTTAAGCATGAAACTGATTGGCCTTGACGCTAAAGTGTTTCCATACCTGGAAGCGAAAGGAATCAACCTGGGCGTCACGATCATCACGATCTCCGTACTCATTCCCATAGCAAACGGGGCGATTGGTTTCAAGGAACTAGGAGACGCGATAAAATCCCCTTATGCCTGGATTGCACTTGCATCCGGAATAGCCGTTGCGCTCATAGCAAAAAATGGGATTACACTGCTGTCGCATGATCCGCACATTACCACCGCTCTTGTATTTGGGACGATTCTTGCGGTCGCCTTATTCAAAGGTGTGGCTGTCGGCCCGTTAATCGGGGCAGGAATTGCTTATTTATGCATGCAGATCTTCAATTTTTTTAAATGAAGCGAGAGGCTAAGGGGAGAAAAGTCCGTCAGTACTGGAAATGTAAATTTTCTATTTAATGTTTCGTTTATTCTGCTTTGAGACATTTTTTTTGAAAAAAACGATTTTAAACGCATGAATAAAGCAAGAGAATATGTAGCTAATTTTTCTAATAAAATAATAATTTTTTCACATTTTAAGTGCTTTTCATTCCCAAAAAAGTGTTTATTGTTTATAATAATCATGTAACTGCTCTGATTTATTAAAATTGGGATTCAGAATATCATTGATATTTTTGAGGAATCTTAAAAAAAAGATGTAGTTATTGAGCAAGCGCTCACTAGGAATAGCTACAAGCATTATTTTTAGAATTTCTTATTAAAGATTATCGTACATTTTACTATTGTTGGGGTCATATTCTGTGAACGCTTCCAATACAAGATGTATGTCTTCTGCTAAAAAATAGATGGTTGTTTACAATAGCTAATTTCTTGGAAGCGCTACATTTATACGCTAATAGCAAGGGCATAGGGGAATATCTAGGAAAAGGAGAGATTTAGTATGACAGCAACAAAAGGTCTTGAAGGTGTGGTAGCAACAACTTCATCAGTAAGCTCCATTATCGATGACACATTAACGTATGTAGGTTATGACATCGATGATTTGGCTTCGAACGCAACATTCGAGGAAGTAATCTATCTTTTATGGCACGGAGCTCTTCCGAACAAAAGCCAACTAGAAGAATTAACTAAACAACTTGCTGAAAATGCTGAAATTCCAGCTGAAGTGGTTAATCACTTCAAAACATACCCAATTGATAAAGTACATCCAATGGGAGCTCTTCGCACTGCAGTATCTCTTCTTGGTCTTTATGATGAAGAAGCAGATGTAATGAGTGAAGAAGCTAACTATCGTAAAGCAATCCGCATCCAAGCAAAAATCCCTACATTGGTAACAACTTTCGCTCGCGTCCGTCAAGGGAAAGAAGCTGTTGCTCCGCGTACAGATTTAAGCTTTGCTGCTAACTTCTTATATATGTTAAGCGGTAATGAACCAACGGCAATCGAAGAAGAAGCATTCAACAAAGCATTGGTTCTTCATGCTGACCATGAATTAAACGCTTCTACATTCACTGCACGCGTTTGTGTGGCTACATTAGCTGATATCTATTCTGGTGTAACTGCTGCCATCGGCGCTTTAAAAGGCCCACTTCATGGCGGAGCTAACGAACAAGTCATGAAAATGCTTACAGAAATTGGTTCAGTTGATAACGTTGAGCCATATATCAACGAAAAATTAGCCAATAAAGAAAAAATCATGGGCTTTGGCCACCGTGTATACCGTAAAGGTGATCCTCGTGCTAAACACCTTAAAGAAATGTCACAAAAACTGACTGAACTTACTGGACAACCGCAATATTATGATATGTCCATCAAAATTCATGAAATCGTAACCGGTCAAAAGAATCTTCCGCCGAACGTGGATTTCTATTCTGCTTCCGTATACCACAGTTTAGGCATCGAGCATGACCTATTTACACCAATCTTTGCTGTAAGCCGTGCTTCAGGCTGGATCGCTCATATCCTTGAGCAATATTCAAACAACCGCCTTATCCGTCCGCGTGCAGAGTATGTTGGACCAGGTATGCAAAAATATGTACCGATTGAAAACCGCTAATTAAAAGTTTTTTCGAAAAATCATTTTTTATTTCATCGAATTTGTAGTAAATTAATAGATGTGAGTAAAAAAGGTTAGTGGTTCTGCCTTATTTAAGGGCAGGCCATCTAACCTTTGAATTTGAATCGGAGGTAAGAGACATGACACAAAGCCAAAAAATCACAGTTACTAACGGTGTACTTAACGTACCAAACAACCCAATCGTTCCTTATATTGAGGGAGACGGAATCGGTCCTGATATCTGGGCTGCAGCATCCCGCGTTTTAGACGCAGCAGTTGAAAAAGCTTACAATGGCGAAAAGAAAATCGAATGGAAAGAAGTTTTAGCTGGACAAAAAGCATTTGACCAAACGGGCGAATGGCTTCCACAAGAAACTCTTGATGTCATTAACGAATATCTAATCGCTATTAAAGGACCTCTTACAACTCCAATCGGTGGCGGTATCCGCTCATTGAACGTTGCATTGCGTCAAGTATTGGACTTATTCGTATGTCTTCGTCCAGTGCGTTACTTTGATGGTGTACCTTCACCAGTTAAACGTCCAGAAGACACTGACATGGTCATCTTCCGTGAAAACACTGAAGACATCTATGCTGGTATCGAATATGCAAAAGGTTCTGACGAAGCTAAGAAATTAATCGAATTCCTTCAAAATGAATTCGGTGTTCAAAAAATTCGTTTCCCTGAAACTTCAGGTATCGGAATTAAACCGATTTCCGAAGAAGGAACAAAACGTCTTGTTCGCGCTGCACTTAACTATGCGATCAAAGAAGGCCGTAAGTCATTAACGCTTGTTCATAAAGGTAACATCATGAAATTCACTGAAGGTGCATTCAAAACTTGGGGTTATGAAGTTGCAGAACAAGAATTCGCCGATAAAGTGTTCACATGGAACCAATATGACAAAATTAAAGATGCTGAAGGCACTGAAGCTGCTAACAAAGCACAATCTGCTGCTGAAGCTGAAGGCAAAATCATCGTTAAAGATTCCATTGCAGATATCTTCTTACAACAAATCCTGACTCGTCCTAAAGAGTTTGATGTTGTTGCAACAATGAACTTGAACGGAGATTACATTTCTGATGCATTAGCTGCACAAGTTGGCGGAATCGGTATCGCTCCAGGAGCAAACATCAACTACGAAACTGGACATGCCATCTTCGAAGCAACTCACGGAACGGCTCCTAAATATGCTGGTCTTGATAAAGTTAACCCATCTTCAGTTCTTCTTTCAGGCGTTCTTTTACTTGAGCACCTTGGCTGGAACGAAGCTGCAAACAGCATCACTAAATCAGTGGAACAAACAATCGCTTCTAAAGTTGTTACATACGACTTTGCCCGCCTAATGGATGGTGCAACGGAAGTTAAATGTTCTGAGTTCGCTGATGAGCTTATCAAAAACCTTAAATAATTCATTATATGCTTTCTGGAAAAGTGCCTGAACGGGCTGCTTTTCCAGGAGGCTTATATATATTTTCAGAGGATGTTAAAAGTATTCCAAAAGTATTTATATATTTTAAGGAGGAAATAACATGTCTAAACGTAAAAAAATCACAGTTGTAGGTGCTGGATTCACTGGTGCTACAGCAGCATTCCTGGCAGCTCAAAAAGAGCTTGGTGATATTGTTTTAGTTGATATTCCGCAAGCTGAAAACCCTACAAAAGGTAAAGCTCTTGATATGGCGGAAGCAGGACCTGTTCTAGGTTTCGATGCTAACATCATCGGTACATCCGACTATGCAGAAACAGCTGATTCCGACGTGGTGATCATCACTGCCGGAATTGCCCGTAAGCCCGGCATGAGCCGTGACGACTTAGTTCAAACTAACCAAAAAGTTATGAAATCAGTAACTAAAGAAGTCGTTAAATATTCCCCTAATACAACAATCATCGTTTTGACTAACCCTGTAGATGCAATGACTTATACTGTATACAAAGAATCCGGTTTCCCTAAAGAACGCGTTATCGGGCAATCAGGTGTTCTTGATACAGCTCGTTTCCGCACTTTCGTGGCTCAAGAATTAAACTTATCCGTTAAAGATGTAACTGGATTCGTACTTGGCGGACACGGAGACGATATGGTTCCTCTAGTGCGTTACTCTTATGCAGGCGGAATTCCTTTGGAAAAATTGATCCCTCAAGATCGTTTAGAAGCAATTGTGGCTCGTACCCGCACTGGCGGCGGGGAAATCGTAAACCTTCTAGGAAACGGAAGCGCCTATTATGCACCGGCTGCATCCCTGGTGGAAATGGCTGAAGCGATCCTTAAAGATCAACGTCGCGTTCTTCCGTCAATCGCTTATCTCGAAGGTGAATACGGATTTGAAGGCATCTACCTTGGAGTGCCGACTGTACTTGGTGCAAACGGCATTGAACAAATCATCGAACTTGATTTGACTGAAGGCGAAAAAGCGGCACTTTCAAAATCAGTTGAATCAGTTAAAGCAGTCATGCAAGTCCTTCAATAAGAGATCATAATCGAACTGCCCGGATATTGGAAGAAAAGGCACGGCCTTATTCCGACTCCGGGCAGTTTTTTAATCCGCTTCAAAAGAACCCTGGAACTTATAATCTCCCTGCTGAAGATAGGAATAACTTTATTTCCGTTTTTTTTATGTGTAAATTTCATATAATATTCTTTATAATGGAATTGGATGAGTAGACCAAGAAATTGGTCTTTTGGGTAATACATAATTCAGGAGGATCTAATGTCAAAGAAAATTCTCGTAGTGGATGATGAGCAATCAATAGTTACCTTACTTCAGTACAATTTAGAACAATCAGGCTATACGGTGATCACAGCTTTGGATGGAGAACAAGGGCTGGAGGCTGCCGTGGATATACGACCCGATTTAGTGGTATTGGATTTAATGCTGCCTAAAATGGACGGGCTTGAAGTATGTAAGCAGCTTCGCCAGCAAAAAATCAATATACCGATCTTGATGCTGACAGCTAAGGACGATGAATTTGACAAGGTGCTGGGACTGGAACTGGGGGCGGATGATTACTTGACCAAGCCATTTAGTCCCAGGGAGGTAGTGGCCCGGATTAAAGCCATTTTAAGAAGATCCCAGTTGCAATCGAACGGAAGTGAGTCAAATCAGGATCAGGAAGAGGGTCTCCTGAAATTAGGGGAATTGAAAGTGTTCCCGGAACGATACGAAGCATTCTTTGATGAACAGCAATTAGAATTGACTCCAAAGGAATTTGAATTACTTTTATATTTGGCGAAGAATAAAGGAAGAGTGCTGACCAGGGATCAACTTCTCAGTGCGGTATGGAATTATGATTTCGCGGGAGATTCACGGATCGTCGATGTCCATATTAGCCATCTTCGTGAAAAAATAGAGAAAGATACAAAAAAACCACTCTATATTAAAACGATAAGGGGCTTGGGGTATAAGCTTGAGGAGCCTAAAAAAGAATGACGACCTATCGTAAAAAGCTCTTATATACCCTCATCACATTGGTGATGGTCGTCCTGATGGCCGTGGGCTTTTTATTAGGGCACTTGTTCAAAAGTTATTATATTAAAACGTTCAATGAGCGTATACAGAACGAAACATTTTTCATTTCTACATATATTCAGGAGCATGGCGGGATCGAGTCCTTTTTGGAAAAAGGGAAGACGGCAAAACTGACACCCCTTTTAGATTCTAATTTAACCATTCTTTCCGCGAGTGGGGAAATATTATACGATTCGACATCATCCAATGAAATACTTAAAAGCCATGCCAATGTCCTTCGCAAAATAACTTTGGAAAAAGGGCTTAAGAATGGGGAAGGGTATGAAGTGGTCGAAGGCGAATCGGACCTCCATTATTATTGGAAGACGGTTGAAAAGGACGGCGAGATCGAAGGCTTTGTCGTCCATAGCAATGAAATAGAGGCCATCCATCAAGTGAATAAACAAATGTGGCAAATATTGATCATTTGTTTAGGGGTTGCCTTGATCATCATCCTGATGCTTGCGAGTAAAATCACTTCATATTATACCCGTCCGATCGAAGAGGCGACGATGGCAGCCATTGAACTGGCAAAAGGGAATTACGGAACCCGGACATTCGGTAGGCATTCCGATGAAACGGGAATGCTGACAACTTCCTTGAACATATTGGCGAGGAATCTTCAGGAAACAGAGATAGCGAGGGAAATGAATCAGGATCGTTTGGAAACTCTTGTTGAGAATATCGGTAGCGGGGTCTTGCTGATAGACAGTAAAGGGTATACGACCTTGATCAACCGGGAATTCAAGAAAAGCTTCCGTGTGAACGCTGCTACGTTTTTGTTTCAGGAATATTATTCGGTCATTAAAGACCAGGAAGTGATAGCCATCATCGAAGAGATCTTTCGAACGGAAAAGACGATAAAACGGCAGGTGAAGATACCGCTTGCCATAGAACGTAAGCATTTTGAGATTTACGGCGCTCCAATAATCGGGAATCATGATGAATGGAAGGGGATCCTCCTCATTTTCCATGATATCACCGAATTGAAAAGGCTCGAGCAGATGCGGAAGGATTTCGTGGCTAATGTGTCCCATGAATTGAGGACTCCGATCACTTCCATTAAAGGCTTCTCTGAAACATTGTTAGATGGCGCCTTAAAAGACGAAAAGACCTTAAAGCACTTTTTATCGATTATCTTGAAAGAAAGTGACCGGCTGCAAGAACTCATTCAGGAGCTTCTGAATTTATCCAAAATGGAGCAACAGGAATTCGTTTTAAACGCAGGGGTCGTGGATATTACGAAAGTGCTTGGCGAAATACAAGAGATGCTTATAGGCAAGCTGAAGGAAAAAGAGGTATCCCTTGAAATTAAAACATCACCGGAACCAGTTTTCATTGAAGGGGAATCTGACAGGATCAAACAGGTTTTCATCAATTTGATTACGAACGCATTGACCTATACACCAAATGGCGGCAGGGTCACCGTTGACATCATTGAAAATGAACAGACCGTCGATATTACAGTTCAAGACAACGGGATCGGCATCGAAGAAAAAGAACTTCCAAGGATCTTTGAACGGTTCTACCGGATCGATAAGGCGAGGAGCCGCGATTCAGGAGGAACGGGCATTGGACTGGCAATCGTCAAGCATATAATAGAAGTCCATAAAGGTAAAATCAACGTGGAAAGCACACCTGGAACCGGGACGACTTTTACAGTGACTTTAAATAAAAGCTTAAAAGGGAAAATGTAGCGGGCATCTTATTTACATGTCCTTTACAATTCCTTAAAACGGACTTCATAATGCAGGGGTACAATGGTTGTACAACCCCTCATCCAAGGAGTTAAACATTGACAGAGACATAGTCTCTGTTTGATTATTTAGAAGTTCAACCAAAATTTTAAAGCAAAGATGATTGGAACAGGTAGACAAAACTCCTGTAGGAATAGCGTCTAAGTTCCCAATCAACATTCAAATCGTACACCCTTAATAAACTGTAGGCAGAGACATGGTCTCTGTCTTTTAATTTTGGCTATATTCCCCGGGAACCATTCCTCTATCCTATTTTTCCAGGAAAATATTTGATTTTTATGAAACTTTAGGCCCTTTCTTGCGTAAATAAGATATAACTGCAAAGAAGGGGTGATACATATCGTTAGCTTAAAAAGAATATATACAATTACAGGACTTGTCTTTCTTATTTTAATTTTGGGTGTAGTTGCGATATCGACCTGGTACACGGTTGATGAATCCGATCAAGCTGTCATAATGACGTTTGGTAAAGTGGAGGAGACGATAACGGAACCAGGACTTCACTTTAAACTGCCTTGGCCAGTTCAATCGGTCGAGAAATTATCCAAAGAAACATTCAGTCTTAAATTTGGATATAAGGAAGAGGATGGAGAGGTGACGGATTACCCGAGTGAGACCAAAATGATTACGGGTGATGAAAATATTGTGCTGGCCGACCTAGTCGTTCAGTGGAAAATCACCGACCCTCCAAAATATCTATACAATGCAGAAGATCCAGAAAAAATATTATACGATACGACTTCAGCTGCATTACGGAGCATAATCGGCAGCACGAAAATCGATGATGCCCTTACATCTGGTAAAGCGCAAATCGAAGCGGATGTACGCGATTTATTGTCACAGCTAATGGAGAAGTATGATGTCGGGATTTCCATATCTGCGGTTAAACTCCAGGACGTGGAGTTACCGAATGAAGAAGTGCGGAAAGCATTTACCAATGTAACGGATGCCCGTGAAACGGCGAATACGAAAATCAACGAAGCGGATAAATATGAAAATAAGCGTATGAATGAAGCGGAAGGGGAAAAAGATGCCATCATTTCACAGGCTAATGGGGATAAAGCTGCCCGTACGGAAGCTGCCCGCGGAGATGTTGCGGTCTTTGAAAAATTACTCAGTGAGTATAAAGGCAATAAGGGGATTACGAAGGACCGCCTTATTATTGAGACCCTTGAGGAAGTATTGCCGAATGCAGAGATTTATATTATGAATGATGATGGAAACACAATGAAGTACTTGCCGCTTCGCTCGCTTGAAAAGGAGGAAACGAAAAAAACTCCTGCCCCTGATGAAGCCGCCATACCTGAAGAAGAAACGAAAAAAGGGAATGCATCGGAAGAAAAAGCGACAGGGGAAGGGGGCACTAAACAATGAGTGGAAAAATAATAGATTTCTCTGAGTTGAAAAAAGGGGATTTTCATTGGAGGGGCTATGTGAGAATCGGCATTTTCCTGATTATTTTCATCGCGCTGCTGCTAATCATCTTCACCAATGTCTATATAGTCAAAGAGGGCGAATACAAGGTCGTCCGCCAATTCGGTGAGGTGGTAAGGATCGATAAGACCCCGGGATTGAAGGCGAAGGTGCCATTCATTCAGAGTATCATGACCTTACCGAAGTATCAGATGACTTCCGATGTTTCCGAAGCGGAAATCAATACGAAAGATAAAAAGCGGATGCTGATCGATAACTATGCAGTTTGGAGAATAGAAGATCCGAAGAAATTGATTACAAATGCAAGGACACTTGAGAATGCCGAAACGAAAATGGAAGAGTTCATCTATTCGGCAGTTCGTTCAGAGTTGGGCCAGCTGAATTATGATGAGATCATCAATGATGAGAAGTCATCCAGGGGAAGTTTAAACGACCGCATAACCGAAAAAGTCAATGATTTGCTGCAAAAGGACAGTTATGGAATCAGCTTGACGGATGTCCGGATCAAGCGGACTGACCTGCCTTCCGAAAACGAAGCATCCGTCTTCAAGAGGATGATTTCCGAGCGGGAATCGAAAGCGCAAGAATACCTGTCCAAAGGTGATGCGAAGAAAAACCGTATCATTGCGGATACCGATCGGAAAGTGAAGGAACTGCTTTCTACTGCGGAGGCTGATGCAGAAGTGATCAGGGCAGAAGGAGAAGGGGAAGCAGCGAAAATCTATAATAAATCGTTTTCCAAAGACCCCGAATTCTATAAACTATACCGGACTCTTGAATCCTACAAGAAAACGATTGGAGATCAAACGGTCATCGTTCTGCCTTCTGATTCCCCTTATGCCAGCTTGTTAATGGGAAATACTAAATAACCTTGATGCCGTCATTTTTCTTTCCTCTTCTACTCATGGTAGAATAGAGAAGGAAAATGAACGGCTTTTTGCGTTTTTATATAGAAGCTATAACTACATAAACCTGTATGACTGGAGGAAGACGGATTTGGATAAAAAGCTAGTGCTCATAGATGGAAACAGCATCGCATACCGTGCGTTTTTTGCGCTTCCGCTCTTGAATAATGATAAGGGGGTCCATACGAATTCCGTGTACGGATTCACCATGATGCTCAACCGCATTCTTGAAGAAGAAAAGCCGACGCACATACTTGTGGCATTCGATGCGGGTAAAACGACATTCAGGCATGCATCATTTAAAGAATATAAGGGGGGGCGCCAAAAAACGCCGCCAGAATTATCCGAGCAATTCCCTTTCATTCGGGAGCTGCTTGATTGTTTTCAAATAAAAAGGTATGAACTGG
Organism: Peribacillus sp. 05N428; assembly: GCF_056397085.1. NCBI lineage: Bacteria > Bacillati > Bacillota > Bacilli > Caryophanales > Bacillaceae > Peribacillus > Peribacillus sp. 05N428. Next base: position 202,290 of record NZ_JBFTMS010000003.1, read on the forward strand.
AGAACTACGAAGCCGATGATATTATCGGTACGCTGTCTTTACAAGCGGAAAAAGATGGTTTTGAAGTGAAGGTCATTTCCGGTGATAAGGATTTAACGCAATTATCCTCTCCTAGTACGACAGTTTCCATCACGAAAAAGGGGATTACTGAAATTGAGGAATACACTCCAAAGCATATACATGAAAAATACGGTCTATCCCCTTTGCAAATCATTGATTTGAAAGGGCTGATGGGAGATGCCTCCGACAATATCCCAGGCATTCCGGGTGTTGGTGAAAAGACTGCCCTTAAATTATTGCATCAATTCGAAACGGTTGAAAACCTTCTGCAGTCGATTGATGAGGTAAGCGGACAAAAATTGAAAGAGAAAATTGAAGAACATAAAGACCTGGCCTTATTAAGTAAAGAGCTGGCTACGATAACGAGGGAAGCGCCGCTTGAAGTTTCCGTTAACGAGACCGAGTACACTGGCATGGATCAGGATCGAGTCATCTCATTCTATAAGGAGCTTGGTTTTTCGACTTTGCTCGATAAATTGGATGTAACGGAAAGCGCACCGCTTGAACAGGAGAAGATAGAGGTGCACACTGCTGAAATGACAGAAGGAATGTTTGCGGATGAAAGTGCCTTGTATGTTGAAATTTTAGAAGATAATTATCATCGAGCCGACATAATAGGGATCGCTATCAGTAATGAACAAGGTCATTTTTACTTCAATGGAGAGGATGCTCTGAGTTCCGATGCATTTAAATCCTGGGCAGAGGATGAAACAAAAAAGAAAACGGTTTTCGATGCGAAGCGTACGGTCGTGGCACTGCGTCATCGGGGAGTCGAAATAAAAGGCATCGATTTTGATGTGTTTTTGGCATCCTATATCCTTGATCCGGCAGAGTCAGTGGACGAAGTCGCAGAAATCACGAAAACCCAAGGTACGATCCGGCTTGAAACAGATGATGTTTTTTATGGAAAAGGTGCAAAACGCAAAATACCTGAGGAAGCGGAATTGAGGGAGCATATCGCCAGAAAATCGAAGGCGATCTTTTCTCTGAAAGAACCGATGATAGATAAGCTGCAAGAGTTCGAGCAGTATCACCTATTTACGGAACTGGAGCTGCCATTGTCGATCATCCTGGCAAATATGGAATGGCAGGGAATCAAGGTGGACATAGGCCGACTGAAAAACATGGGACAGGAATTAGCCATTCGCCTAAGAAATATCGAAGCGCGAATTTTCGAATTGGCTGGAGAGGCGTTCAATATCAATTCACCTAAACAGCTTGGGGCCATCCTGTTTGAAAAGTTGGAGCTTCCGGTCATGAAGAAAACCAAAACAGGTTATTCGACTTCAGCCGATGTGCTGGAAAAACTGGAGAGCAAGCATGATATCGTTAAGGAGATACTGCTGTATCGCCAACTTGGTAAGCTGCAATCCACTTACATTGAAGGATTGCTTAAAGTGGTCAATGGCAAAACGGACAAGGTGCACACCCGGTTCAACCAAGCATTGACCCAGACCGGTCGGTTAAGTTCTACAGATCCCAATCTCCAGAATATCCCGATCAGACTGGAAGAAGGAAGGAAAATCAGGCAGGCCTTCATTCCTTCCGAAAAGGATTGGATCATTTTTGCTGCCGACTACTCCCAGATCGAGTTACGTGTCCTGGCGCATATCGCCAATGACAGCGGATTGGTGGAAGCGTTCCAGGCAGGGATGGACATCCATACAAGGACAGCCATGGATGTATTCCATGTATCGGCAGATCAAGTCACTTCGAACATGAGGCGTCATGCCAAAGCGGTCAACTTCGGAATCGTTTATGGTATAAGTGATTACGGACTATCGCAAAGTCTTGGAATCACGAGAAAAGAAGCTGGAGAGTTCATCGAGAAGTATTTACGAAGCTTTCCAGGTGTTCAGGAATATATGGAAGAAAGCATACATGAGGCCCGTCAAAAAGGATATAGCACGACTCTGATGCAAAGAAGGCGATATATACCTGAGATAACAAGCAGGAATTTCAACATCAGGAGTTTTGCCGAACGGACAGCGATGAACACGCCGATTCAAGGCAGTGCCGCTGATATCATCAAGCTTGCCATGATCAACATGAATAAACGCCTGAAAAGGGAAGGGCTCAAAACGAGAATGCTTCTACAGGTGCATGATGAATTGATTTTTGAAACCCCTCCTGAGGAACTCGAAATCCTTAAAGTGATCGTTCCGGAGGAAATGGAGAATGCCATTGAATTGAACGTGCCCCTTAAAGTGGATTATGCTTTCGGGCCAACATGGTTTGATGCCAAATAATAAAAGATAGGTGATTTCAATGCCAGAACTTCCAGAAGTGGAAACAGTCAGAAGAACGCTAGAGCAGCTCGTACTCGGAAAAGAGATCAAGGAAGTGTCCGTTTTCTGGCCAAAGATCATTAAAGCGCCTGAGCCTGTCGAACAGTTTCAGGATGCCTTAAGGGGGCAGACGATTTCTGCAATAGGCCGTCGGGGCAAGTTCCTCATTTTCACCTTGGATGATTATTCGATGGTTTCGCATTTAAGGATGGAAGGGAAATACGGCGTCCATCCAAAAGAAGAGCCGTATGATAAGCATACCCATGTGATCTTCACTTTCACCGATGGCAGTGAACTTCGGTACAGGGATGTCCGGAAATTCGGAACGATGCATCTATTTGCCAAAGGGGAAGAATTTGAACAGTTGCCCCTCTTGCACTTAGGGCCTGAACCGTTGTCCGAAGATTTTACTGTCGAGGGGCTAAGCAGGAAGTTGGCAAGAACCAACAGGAAAATCAAGCCTGTTCTCCTTGATCAAACCGTTGTCGTCGGGATTGGGAATATATATGTGGACGAGTCGTTATTCCGTTCCGGTATCCATCCGGAGAGAATGGCATCTTCACTCTCGTTGCAGGAAATCGAAACGTTGCATGCTGAAATCATTGCGACGTTAGGTGAAGCTGTGGAAAAAGGCGGAAGCACGATTCGTTCATACATTAATTCCCAAGGGCAAATCGGCATGTTTCAGTTGGAACTGAATGTTTATGGACGAAAAGGCGAGAACTGCAAAACATGCGGCACGCCACTTGAAAAACTGGTTGTTGCAGGACGCGGCACACATATTTGCCCGTCATGCCAGCCGTTAAAATAGGTCAGTTTTTTCAAACACATCGGATGGGCTCCTTCCATATACTAGGGTAGCAACGAGTAGGGAAGGAGTAATATTCCGATGTGGCTACAAATTATTTTTCTCGCTTTTGCAGTTAGTATTGACGGATTTGGCGTCGGTTTGACATTCGGTATGCGGAAGATGAAAATCCCCTTAAGGTCAATAGCGGTCATCTCATTTTGTTCTGCATTGAGTTTAGGTATAGCGATGGTCATCGGACAATTCATCAGTCAGCTCATATCTATCGGGGCTGCTGAAAAAACAGGCGGCATCATCCTCATTTTTCTTGGTGCCTGGATGGTATACCAGTATTTTAAGCCTGAAAAAGATTTGAAAGATGATAGATATCATGAAAAGATCATCTTTAATTTTGAAATTAAATCACTTGGGGTAGTCATTAATATTTTACAAAAACCATTGAATGCCGATTTTGATAAATCAGGTACGATTACAGGTGTTGAAGCGCTTGTTCTGGGGTTTGCACTTTCGCTGGATGCGTTCGGGGCCGGAGTTGGAGCGGCTATGATCGGGATTTCACCGATCATCCTCGCAGGGTGCATCGCTGTTATGAGTTCGATTTTCATTTGGAGCGGAATTCAAAGCGGAAAATTGCTTTCGAATAATAAAGTTGTCCAGCATTTGACCTTTCTTCCAGGGGTACTATTGATTATCATCGGTTTATTCAAGTTATGATAAGGGTAAAAGGGGGAGCTTATGGGACAAATCATCGGAATCACCGGAGGCATTGCCAGTGGGAAAAGCACCGTCAGCCTCTATTTACAGGAACTCGGATTCACGATTGTCGATGCAGATCTGGCTTCCCGTGCTGTCGTTGAGCCAGGTGAAGAAGCCTATCACCAAGTTGTGAAGGCATTTGGAGAAGATATCTTATTGACGGATGGGAATATAGATCGCGTAAAGCTCGGGTCGATCATATTTAATGATCAAGAAAAGAGATTGCTATTGAATGGCATCGTGCATCCTGCCGTCAGGAATTGGATGCGGCTGAAAACGAAAGCGGCACTATCATCAGGAGAAGAAACGGTGTTCATGGATATTCCGCTCCTATTCGAAAGCAAGCTGACATTCATGGTGGATAAAACGCTTTTGATCTATGTGGATGAGCAAGTTCAATTGGAGCGATTAATGAACAGGAATGGTCTTTCGGAGACGGAGGCACTTGCCAGGATCAATTCGCAAATGCCCTTGGCCGATAAAAAGGCCTTAGCGGATGCCGTCATCGATAATAATGGTGACATTAATGAAACGAAGCGGCAAGTGAAGGCCATACTTAGTGAATGGTATGTCATATAATCATGATAAAAAGAAGAAACCACCCGGTTTCTTCTTTTTATGTTGAAAAAATAAGAACAATCCGCATTTTTATTAGCACAATTCCTTTGAATTATGTTATACTAATTACATGTGAAAGGTAATAAGTATAACACTAATATTTCTGGAGGGTCCGAACAATGAATTCAAGAATAGCGATTAACGGATTTGGGAGAATTGGAAGAATGGTTTTCCGAAAAGCCATATTAGACGAGAGTTTGGACATTGTTGCCATAAATGCAAGCTATCCAGCTGAAACTTTAGCACACTTACTAAAATATGATACGATACATGGTAAATTCGACGGTATCATTATAGCTGAAGATGATTCACTAGTAGTGAATGGCCGCCGAGTAAAACTAATAAATAACCGCGATCCAAAGCTATTGCCTTGGAAAGAGATGAACATAGATATTGTAATTGAAGCCACTGGCAAATTCAATGATCGTTCTAAAGCGGCTCTTCATTTAGACGCAGGAGCAAAAAGAGTTATATTATCAGCCCCGGGTAAAAATGAAGACGTTACCATTGTAATGGGAGTGAATCAGGAGGTGCTGGAAATTGACAAGCATTTCGTCATATCCAATGCATCTTGTACAACGAACTGCCTTGGACCAGTTGCAAAAGTGCTTGATGAAAAATTCGGCATAGACAACGGTTTAATGACAACGATACATTCTTATACAAATGATCAAAATAATATCGATAACCCGCACAAAGACTTGAGACGTGCCCGTGCCGCTGCGGAAAGCATGATTCCTACGACTACAGGAGCTGCAAAAGCCATCTCACTAGTGTTGCCGCAATTAAAAGGCAAGCTTCATGGAATGGCGATACGCGTACCGACACCAAACGTATCTTTAGTCGATCTTGTTGTGGATTTAAACCGTGATGTCACGATTGAAGAAGTGAACCAAGCCTTCATCGATGCTTCAGAAAATGAACTCAAAGGAATCATGGAATTCACGATGGAACCTTTAGTTTCCAGTGATTTCAAAACGAATCCACACTCTGCAATCATCGATGGATTGACGACGATGATGATCGGGGACAGGAAAGTGAAGGTCCTTGCTTGGTATGATAATGAGTGGGGTTACTCCAACCGTGTAGTGGACCTTGTAAAATTGGTTGGCTCCGAGTTGAAAAAAATGTCCGAAGTCGAATTATCAGTAAAATAAAATGAAAAACCCGAGCCTGCTAAAATTTTTTAGCGGGCTATTTTTCATGCAGTGATCAATGAATTCCCGCCTGCTTTATGCTGCTGAATAAACCGAAGACGGAATTTGGTCCACATGGGAACCTTCGCTATATCCCCATTACATATAAAGTTTATCTTTCCAAAAATTAAATTTGGAGTTGCAAAAAAAATTCAAACCATATATACTATGAATCGTGAACTTCTTCAAAACGGTTTGCATGATGGCTACTTAAAGGGTTAGGACCTCTTTGGACTAACTTTCCCCCGTGGTAGTTATCAGAACTTATTTTTAAATCATGGTAAGGGGGAAGCTTAATATGGAAACAGCTTACACTATGGAAACAATGGGTAGACATGTCATTTCTGAACTTTGGGGTTGTGACTTTGAAAAACTGAACAATATCGATTTAATTGAAAAGATTTTTGTTGACGCTGCTTTGAAATCAGGTGCAGAGGTACGAGAAGTTGCCTTTCACAAATTTGCTCCACAAGGAGTCAGCGGGGTTGTCATCATTTCTGAATCACACTTAACGATTCACAGTTTTCCAGAACACGGCTATGCGAGCATTGATGTCTATACATGCGGTAACTTGGATCCGAATATTGCGGCAGATTATATTGCAGAAGCTTTGAATGCGCAAACACGTGAAAACATAGAATTACCACGTGGATTAGGTCCTGTACAAATGAAAAAAGCCAATATAAGTGCCCTATAAAAAAATGTATACACAGAGATGCCATGGGTGCATCTCTTTTTTAATGCAATGAATCGGCAGTCTGCTTCACTTTATTGGAGAGGATTGCCTTGTAGCACAATGCCCTTGGCAACGGTGCTTCAACGGCAGAACAAAAAGTGCCTGCTGCCGGAAGTTACACTTTTTACTTGTACTGTCCGTTCCTTTTAATATAAGATTAAGATAGAGAAGTAATTCCTTGGGGAACATTTAGATAGGGGATCCTACATAAAATACGGAGCTGATAATGATGAAATGCCCATCATGTCAATATAACGGAACAAGAGTGCTCGATTCCAGGCCAGTCGATGAAAGTAAATCGATTCGACGACGCCGTGAATGTGAGGCATGTGGTTTTCGATTCACGACATTTGAAAAGGTGGAGGAAACACCGCTTATTGTAGTGAAAAAGGGCGGGACACGTGAAGAGTTCAGTCGTGATAAAATCCTGCGTGGCTTAATCAGGGCTTGCGAAAAACGTCCGGTTCCCTTGAAAGAACTAGAGCAAATTACCAGTTATGTAGAAAAAGAACTACGCAACCAGGGCATATCGGAAGTGAAAAGCGACAGTGTCGGCGAAATGGTAATGGACAAGCTGGCAGAAGTCGATGAGGTTGCCTATGTAAGGTTCGCATCCGTCTATCGACAATTTAAAGATATCAATGTCTTTATTGATGAACTGAAAGATTTAATAAATAAAGAAAGAAAGTAGAGCTGAAGATTCACTTTGGCTCTTTTTTCACTACATCTTTTGAAAGGTTTGAATGGAGATGTCAATGCATTGGCAAGAATTGCTCCCAGCTGATTCATATTTGGTCTCATCTGCGGGGCTGCTTCATGATTATGATCGGAAAATACTTACCCGACTATATCAACCTCTTATTGGACCTATCTGCATTAGCCTATATATGACGTTATGGAGTGAGTTGGAGGAAAACAGGCTATGGTCGGAAACCTCCTCGCATTATCAATTAATGAATACCATCGGCCTTAAGTTAGGTGATATTTACGAAGCACGCCTTTTACTTGAAGGAATCGGCCTGTTGAATGTATATAAGAAATCGAAAAATGAAACGAAGGAATTCATTTATGAGTTAAACCCGCCGCTTTCACCTCAGCAGTTTTTCACGGATGGAATGCTGAATATTTACTTATACAAAAAAATCGGTAAAGCTCAATTCAACCGGTTAAAGAGATTCTTTTGTGATGACCATATCTTAACCGATCAATATGAAGGTGTGACTAAATCTTTTGCGGAAGTATTCTCATCAGATCATTTGGACTCTTTATATGTAACGGATGAAGCGAAAAACGAATGGAAACCGGTGCCTGAACAGCAATACATCGATCGGGCGGAAGGCGTTGAGCCATCGGGGTTTGATGACTTATTCGATTTTGACCTTTTATTTGCCGGGATGAAATCCTCGATCGTGCCGAAAAAGGCTTTTACTCCGAAAATAAAAAGTACGATTGCCAAACTCGCTTTTTTATATGGCATTGATCCGCTGGAAATGCAAAAACTAGTAATGGATGCCGTTTCATTGGATGATGAGATTGATGAGGAATTGCTTAGAAAGGCGGCAAGGGATTGGTACCAGATCGAACGGCAGGCCGATATGCCTTCCCTTGTCAATCGGGTGCAGCCAATTCGTGAACGGACACAAAAAGAAGAACCGAAAACAAAGGAACAAGAGTTAATCCGTCATTTGGAGACGATTTCCCCGAGGGAGCGGCTAATGCAATTGTCTGGCGGTGCAGAGCCGTCAAGCGGTGATTTGAAAGTGGTTGAGGGCGTGATGATCAATCAAAAGCTGAATCCGGGTGTCGTCAATGTCTTGATTGAATATGTCATGCTCAAAACGGATATGAAGTTCACGAAGGGTTATGTGGAAAAGCTGGCAGGCCATTGGGCACGGCTAAAGGTCTCAACAGTCGTCGAGGCGATGGAACTGGCCAAAAATGAACATAGGAAATATCAGGACTGGGCTCAAGGAAGCAGGAATGCTGCGAAGGGCAGCCGGAAAAAGGCGATACGGGAAGAAGTGGTTCCTGAGTGGCTTGAGAAAAAAGAAGAAGCACAGCAGGAGCAGAATGCGGATCAGCCTGAATTGGATGCCCAAAAACGCGAACTTCTGGAGAAATGGAAGCTGTGGAAAGCGGGAGGTGAAATGAACGATGGAAAAGATTAATAGGTCCCTTAATAAATTGGCCAATACAAATCAATTTCAACAGCGTTATGAAAAGCTGAAACAGGAGATTTTTGAAAACGAACAAGTGCGGTTATTCATGAATGCCAACAGCTCGACGGTCACGAAGGAAATGATTGATAAAAACTTGGGGAAGCTTTATGAGTTCACTTCACAGAGCAATAAGTGTGATAAATGTCCGAGCTTGGATGGCTGCATCAATATGATGCAAGGGTATTATCCTAAGTTGGTGGTTCAAGGAAAAGCCCTGAACCTGCATTATGAAGTCTGCCCGAGGAAATTGGCAGAGGATGAAAAGCGGAAACGGGAAAAGCTGATCCGCAGCCTGTATGTACCGAAGGATATTTTAAAGGCGAGCATTGAAGATTTTACCCAAACGGATAATGAAAACAAACGCTTGTCTGTCCTAAGTAAAGCGATGTCGTTCATTATGGAATATGAGCCGGGTAAAAGGCAAAAAGGCTTGTATATATATGGGAAATTCGGTGTTGGGAAAACGTACTTATTAGGTGCGATCGCCAATGAACTTGCAAAAAGGCAAATTTCCTCCCTTATAGTCTATGTACCTGACTATTTGAGGGAACTTAAGGGATCGATAGGTGATAATACAGTCAATGAAAAAATTGAAATGGTGAAAACGGCACCTATCCTCATGCTTGATGATATTGGAGCGGAATCCATGACGAGCTGGGGACGCGATGAGGTTTTTGGTCCGATTTTGCAATTTAGGATGCTGGAAAACCTGCCGACGTTTTTCACTTCGAATTTTGACTTGAATGGCCTGGAGAACCACCTGACCTTTTCACAGCGCGGTGAGAAAGAAGAAGTGAAGGCGGCCCGGGTACTGGAAAGAATTCAATATTTAGCTGAGCCGGTCAAGCTTGATGGCGTGAATCGGAGAAGATGAAGAAAAGTGGTCTCTTAATGGAGGTCACTTTTTTCTTCTTACAAGCCCCATCCTACTTCTAAACACGTCCACATCCCCATATACATGAAAAAAGAAGCAAGGGGGAAGGGGGGATGTCGTAGTGCAAATTTTGTTTCAAAACGATTCAGAGGCATTGAAATTACTGAATTTCGTTTCTGTCCATCCACTGGGGGCAGAATTTCAAGCATATATTCGATTTATTCCTCAACAAGGCATGCATGTGGATATGACGGAATCTTCAGGTGATGAATGGCTAATTCTGCTTCGTGATGCATTCCATTCTTTTTTATTGGAAGAAAAGACGCTTCCTGTTCTGGAGCAAATAATAGTCGGTAAATTTTTTTATAGGGAACGGGAAGAAATTGAAGCCATCATTGAAATTGCATCATCCATCATCGAGGCGGAAAGAGCCAGGAATCAAGATGAAGCATTCAGTACGGAGAAACGATTGATTGAGGAAGGACTTCAAAGCATTTTGGCTGGAAAGGTATCTTTTTCATTCGATTCTTTTACGACCTTCCGTTTAAAATCGTTTCAGCACACTTTGGAAAAGTATGTCGTCAAGGCGATTGATGAATATAAGCTGGAACAGGACTATCAAAATTTCATTGCTACGCTCCGGGATTGCCTTCAAGGGCAGGAGTCGAAATTAAGAAAGCTTCACCTGGTCAACCGGGATGGTTTTCACTTCTATGATCAGAAATTCAGCAAACTCGACCGTCCAAAAATCAATAGTATGATCGACAGGAGGCTTCTTGCCAAAAGCTCTCTTTTTCTCGATACGGTGATACTTGCCCCGCTTTTATCGATTGCTCCTGAAAACTTGTGCATCTATACCGATGACAAGGAAGAGGGGCTCATCCAGACCATTTCAAGGATTTTCGAAGAACGGGCGACTATCTTGCCACTTTCGTCATTTTCTATGCAGTTGAATGAACTTTCGTGGAAAAAAGAAAATTAACCTTGATTTTCACCGTATAACAAATTATAATTTCCTACATACTATTAAAAAACTAAAAGTTATGATGAGGACAAGGGTATTCTAGTCGCCGATTATCAGAGAGGGAAGCCAACAGGCTGTAAGCTTCCTATTCGCATGGAACACTTACCACCTTTAAACTTCGGCTCGGAAAGCAGGCATTCTGCGAATATGAGCTGACGGGAAGCTGCCGTTACCAAGTTACAAGTGCCATTTTGCCGTGAAAAGCAAGCTGGAACGAGGGTGGAACCGCGGGTTAATGATATTTATTACTAAGCTCGTCCCTGTTTTATACAGGGGCGGGCTTTTTTGTGTTGTAATGGAATCAAAAACCTGTAATTTGTTCGAACAAATAAGAAGGAGTGAAACTGAATGTCAGAACTACTAAAAATATCTTTTCCTGACGGAGCGGTCAAGGAGTTTGCTAAAGGCACAACAACTGAAGACATCGCTGCATCCATCAGTCCTGGTTTAAGGAAAAAATCCATTGCCGGAAAATTCAATGGTGAATTATATGATTTAAAACGTCCGATTGAACAAGATGGTACAATCGAAATCGTCACACAGGACGCAGCGGATGCTCTTGAAGTATTGCGTCACAGTACAGCGCACTTGATGGCACAAGCGATCAAACGTTTGTACAAAAACGCTAAATTCGGCGTAGGGCCAGTCATTGAGGGCGGCTTTTACTATGATATGGATCTGGAGGAATCATTGACTCCCGAAGACCTTCCATTGATTGAAAAAGAAATGAAGAAAATCGTCAACGAAAACTTGGCAATCTCCCGCATCGAAGTGAGTCGTGATGAAGCGATTTCCCGTTTTAAAGAAATCGGCGACGAGTATAAATTGGAGTTGATCGATGCGATTCCTGCCGATCAGCAGGTAACACTTTATGAGCAAGGGGAATTCTTTGACCTTTGTCGTGGAATTCATGTTCCTTCAACTGGGAAAATCAAAGAATTCAAGCTATTGAGCATCGCTGGAGCATACTGGAGAGGCGATAGCAAAAACAAAATGCTTCAACGCATTTACGGTACGGCTTTCTATAAAAAAGAAGATTTGGCCGAACACCTGCGTCTCCTTGAGGAAGCCAAGGAACGTGACCATCGTAAAATCGGCAAAGAATTGAACTTGTTCATGAGCTCACAGAAAGTGGGGCAAGGGCTGCCGATGTGGTTGCCAAAAGGCGCGACAATTCGCCGTACAATCGAAAGATATATCGTCGATAAGGAAGAACGTTTAGGCTATGACCATGTCTACACACCTGTAATGGGAAGCGTGGACCTTTATAAAACATCCGGACACTGGGATCATTACCAGGACGGCATGTTCCCGGTCATGGAGATGGAAAACGAACAGCTTGTACTGCGTCCGATGAACTGTCCGCATCACATGATGGTCTATAAAAACAGCATCCACAGCTACCGCGAACTGCCAATCCGGATTGCCGAGCTGGGCTTGATGCACCGCTATGAAATGTCAGGTGCCCTTTCAGGCCTTCAGCGTGTACGTGGGATGACATTGAATGATGCGCACATTTTCGTCCGCCCCGACCAAATCAAAGAAGAATTCAAGCGCGTTGTGAACCTTGTTCTGGAAGTATATAAAGATTTCGATATCAAGGATTATTCATTCCGTCTGTCTTATCGTGATCCTCAGGATACAGAAAAATACTTCGATGATGATGACATGTGGGAAAAAGCGCAAAGCATGTTAAAAGGCGCCATGGATGAGCTTGGTCTTGATTACTTTGAAGCGGAAGGTGAAGCGGCATTCTACGGTCCTAAGCTTGATGTTCAGGTGCGTACTGCCTTAGGGAAGGATGAAACGCTTTCCACTGTTCAGCTTGATTTCTTGCTTCCTGAACGTTTTGATCTTAATTATGTCGGTGAGGACGGCAAGCAGCACCGTCCGGTTGTTATCCACCGCGGCGTCGTTTCCACAATGGAACGTTTTGTCGCTTACTTGATTGAAGAATACAAGGGGGCATTCCCGACTTGGCTTGCACCTATCCAAGCACAAGTGATCCCGGTCTCACCTGAAGTGCACTTGGATTATGCGAAAGAAGTACAGGAAAAACTTAAAGCGCAAGGCATTCGTGTCGACCTGGATACACGTGACGAGAAAATCGGTTACAAAATCCGTGAAGCGCAAATGCAAAAAATCCCGTATATGCTGGTCGTTGGAGATAATGAAGCCAAAGAAGGCAGCGTGAATGTACGTAAATACGGTGAACAAAAATCCGAAACGATCGCTTTTGAAGATTTCGTTTCAGCGATTAAGGCGGAAGTGAGCCGTTAACAGCAAAAAGAGGGGCACATATAGTTGTGTCCCTCTTTTTAATTATGGCATGATGAAATCATCATGTGAAAATATGTACAGCAATGAAAAGGAGGGGCAGCATGAAAAAGAAATTTACTTATCTATTCGGACCGACATTCCTTGTCATCATCATCTTATTGTTATTGGATGGTTATCGACAATATGCCATCGTCCCGGTCCTGTTTTTTTGGATAGCGCTATTTTCTTGGGACGCCATTGAGAAAAAGAAAAAGGCGAAAGAAGACTCTTAACTTTGGATGGCTTTGGCCAGTATGGACTGTAACTAAAGGGGGAATGGGGATAAATGGAGATTAGAAAGGCTTCAAGGAAAGACGCGGGTAACTTGGCTGCTCTGATCAATCATGTAGAAGATTCCGGGTATATGCTGTTTAACCCTGGGGAAAGAAAAGCTACGGCGAAACAAATGGAAAAGCAATTGGAGCAAATCGAAAAAAATCCCCCTTCCATTGTCCTCGTTTCTGCTAGCGGCAATGAGTTGAATGGTTACCTAATCTTATTGGGCAATCAAATGGGCCGAACGAGGCATTCCGCCAAAATCGTCATCGGCATCCATGAACAGGATAGAGGAAAAGGCATCGGTCCGAAGCTATTTCAGAAAATGGAGGAGCATGCACGGACAAACGAAATACGGCGCCTGGAATTGTCCGTGATTGCAAACAACGCCCCTGCGCTTTCCTTATATCGAAAGATGGGGTTCGAAAAGGAAGGAATAAAGCGGGAATCACTGTTTTTTGATGGAAAGTATCATGATGAATATTTTTTGTCCAAATTACTTTAAAAAAACGTATTGTCAAATAACTGAATGTCTGATAATATTAGTTTTGTTGTGAAAAACGAATAAATTAGCATTTGACAAGTCATCAGTGTTTATGATATATTTCTAAAGTGAATTGAATACGTGTTTGAGGAAAAGAAGAAGCACCCGCTTCTCACCTGGTTGACGCAAACAATGCAGTTAACAGGTCATGATTTGATTATTTGGATCTTTCTGAATGAGTCTATCAGTGTGGGTGCAACATGCATCCACACTTTTTTATTATGATTATATCCTGTAAGCGAGTTGTGAGCGTGACCGAATTTATTCAAATATTCGTATTCGCCAATATCTTTGGAGGTGGCTAACTATTAGTAAAGACGCGATGGTAAACGAGGGCATCCGAGCCCGTGAAGTTCGTCTTATTGACCAAAACGGAGAACAACTTGGAATTAAAACGAAATTCGAAGCATTGGAAATTGCCGCTCGTGTAAATCTTGATCTAGTTTTAGTTGCTGCAAATGCAAAGCCTCCGGTAGCCCGGATCATGGACTACGGAAAACACCGCTTCGAGCAGCAAAAGAAAGACAAGGAAGCACGTAAAAATCAAAAAGTCATCAGTCTGAAAGAGGTTCGTTTGAGCCCGACGATTGAAGAGCATGATTTCAATACGAAGCTTCGCAACGGTATTAAATTCCTTGAAAAAGGCGATAAAGTAAAAGCTTCTATCCGATTCAAAGGACGTGCCATTACGCATAAGGAAATTGGTCAACGTGTACTCGTTCGTTTTTCTGAAGCATGTAAAGAAGTGGCTACAATCGAGCAACACCCAAAAATGGACGGGCGCAGCATGTTCATTATCTTAGCACCGAAAAACGAAAAGTAATTGTAAAGTAATTTGTAATGAGGAGGAATACCTTATGCCTAAAATGAAAACTCACCGCGGATCTGCTAAACGTTTCAAAAAGACTGGATCCGGCAAACTTAAGCGTTCTAACGCTTACACAAGCCATTTATTTGCTAACAAATCTACTAAGCAAAAGCGTAAGCTTCGCAAAGCTAGCCTTGTAAGCAAAGGTGACTTCAAACGTATTCGTCATATGCTAGACAACATTAAATAAGTTCGATTTATCGAGTTAAATAGGAGGGAAATAACATGCCACGTGTAAAAGGCGGTACTGTTACTCGCAAACGTCGTAAAAAGGTAATAAAATTAGCTAAAGGTTACTATGGCGCGAAACATATTCTTTTCAAAGTAGCTAACCAACAAGTAATGAAGTCAGGAAACTATGCTTTCCGTGACCGTCGTCAAAAGAAACGTGATTTCCGCAAACTTTGGATCACTCGTATCAACGCTGCAGCACGCATCAACGGTCTTTCTTACAGCCGTTTAATGCATGGCCTAAAGCTTGCTGGTATCGAAGTGAACCGCAAAATGCTTGCTGATCTTGCTGTTGCTGACGAACAAGCTTTTGCTCAATTAGCAACTGCTGCTAAACAACAATTAGACAAATAAGTCTGACTGATACAGCCACTCTCTTTTCAAGAGGGTGGCTTTTTACATATTTAAAGGAGGGAATGGAATGCAAGGAGTATGGTTCATTGCTGCTTATATGATCATCACGAACATCATCGGCTTTGCCTTAATGGGAATCGATAAAAGGAAAGCGCGTAATGGGGAGTACAGGATCAGTGAAAAGACACTTTGGTTTTGGGCAGTCATAGGAGGAGGGACTGGATCCTTTTTGGGGATGAAGCAATTCCGCCATAAGACGAAGCATGCCGCTTTTAAGTGGGGCCTGCCTATATTGATGATTCTTCAGATAGGCTTACTGATTAAGTTATTCATTCAATTGTAATATGTAGCCCGTGTAGTGTATATGCTTGTAGAAGCAGCAAAGAGTAGCTGGAGGGAGAGCATGAATGATAAACTGACACTTGTGATGAGCTACGTTCAATCTGGAAGCGTGTTTGCACCGTTGATTTTTATCACTTTTCATTTATTAAGGCAATTTTTATTCATTCCCGTCATTGTGGTTTGCATGTCTGGAGGAGTATTATTCGGGGCAGCTTTTGGAACCATCTATTCGGTAATCGGTTTGACGCTGTCCAGCCTGGCCTTTTATTTCGTGATAGGCAAATTTCCGAAAACAAAGGATAGGCTGCTGAGGCTTAAGAATAAGCTGTTTGGAAACCGAAAGCTGAACAGCCGGCAAATTGCAGTACTCAGGCTAATACCATTCATACACTTTTATTTACTGTCGCTTTGTTTATTGGAATCCAATAAAGGACTGAAAAATTATTTTTACCTATCCTTCATGACCAATCTTCCTGTAGCATTCGTATACACGGTTTTTGGCCACTATATTGCAGATTTCAGTCCCACGCTGATCGTCATCATTTTATTATCCTTAACCTTATTGATCTATTTATTGAGAGAGAAGCAGACGGTCGTCCCCTGGAAGGAATTTTTTCGTTCAGATGATTAATATAGAGCCTTGAGTCCATTTTCCTCAAGGCTCTTCATTATGTGTGATTTTTTTCAATTTTGTAAGAACTCCTTGACCGGGCTCTTCCAATCAATAACGGCATCCGGATATTGTTTTTTTATGGCTGCCTCGATTTTTAAGAAATCATTTCGCTTCAAGCCTTTCAGGCCTGCCACTTTTTTAGGCCAAATGAAGATGGAGATGACCTCGAAGGAGCGTTCCGTCGTCCCTAAATACTTTTCCCCTTCAAACATCACCCCGTTGTACGTCAATAGAAAATTCTTTCGTATATTGGCTGTATCGTCGAGCAGAAAGAATTTTTTCTGTTCATGTGCCAGCTCTAATTTTCTTTTCGGATTAAATAGGTATTTAATGACTGTATAAATTAAGAAAATGATGAGAGCCAAAAGAATGAACCGCATGATCAATACCATGGAGCTACCTCCTTAAACAGAGTGATTCCCTTTCATTTACGTATGGGTTTTTAATAAGTTTCATTTATTTGATATAATTTAGGGGAAGACGAAGGAAAGAAGTGATGAAAATGAACATAAGTAAATTAATGGAAATGCAGGCGGCTTTGGATGAGCATATACAATCCAAGCATGATTTGGGCGCGGAAGACTTGGTGGAACGGAAGATACTTGCTCTTTTAGTGGAGCTTGGAGAGCTTGCCAATGAAACAAGATGTTTTAAATTCTGGAGTCTTAAAGGACCCTCTGATAAAGAAACGATTTTGGCTGAATACGTGGATGGCATTCATTTCATTTTGTCACTCGGGATCGAACGGGGATTTGTACCGGAAGCTCCATCTGCCCTAAAGTTCCATCAGGAGGATTTGACGGTTCAATTTACTTCCATTTACGGCTACATCAGTGAATTTCGCACACAGTTGACAGAGTCATCTTACCAAAAGGTTTTTACTGCTTATTTACAGTTAGGGGAGTTGCTTGGATTCTCCGCAGCGGATGTGGAAAAAGCATATGTAAGCAAAAATGAAGTGAATTACGAAAGGCAAAAGCAAGGCTACTGATTGTTTATGAAATCGTTTGTCTGTATAATTATTCTTGTAATGTAAGTTATAAGGAGGTAAGGGAATGGCTCAATTGGATGAAACGTTAAAGATGCTTGCTGCCTTAACGGATGCTAAAGGCATTGCAGGAAATGAAAGTGAAGTAAGAAAAGTGATGACCGAATACATAACACCATTTGCGGATGAAATATCGACAGATGGCCTGGGAAGTTTGATTGCCAAGAAAACGGGAGATGAAAACGGACCGAAAATCGTCGTTACCGGGCATATGGACGAAGTCGGTTTCATGATCACCCAAATTGATGATAAAGGATTTTTGCGTTTTCAGCCGGTAGGGGGCTGGTGGTCACAGGTAATGCTGGCCCAGCGCGTGACGATCGTTACAGGTAAAGGTGATATAACGGGCATTATCGGTTCCAAGCCGCCACATATCCTGTCAGCGGAGGCGCGGAAGAAGCCGATTGATATTAAGGATATGTTTATTGATATTGGTGCATCCAGTAAAGAAGAGGTTAAGGAATGGGGCGTCAAGCCAGGGGATATGGTTGTGCCATATTTTGAATTCACGGTTATGAATAATGAAAAGATGCTGCTCGCCAAAGCCTGGGACAATCGAATTGGCTGTGCAATCGCCATTGATGTGCTTAAACAGCTGAAAGATAGCGACCACCCTAACGTAGTTTATGGAATTGGCGCAGTGCAAGAAGAGGTCGGCCTGCGTGGCTCCAAAACATCCACATTCAAAATTCAGCCGGATATCGGTTTTGCCGTCGATGTCGGCATTGCTGGTGATACACCGGGGATTTCCGAAAAAGAAGCGATGAGTAAGATGGGGGAAGGCCCGCAAATCGTCATCTATGATTCATCGATGGTGGCACATAAGGGATTACGCGATTTCGTCACCGACACGGCTGGTGAAATGAATATTCCTTATCAATACGAATCGATTCCGGGCGGCGGGACGGATGCCGGCTCCATCCATTTAACGGCAAATGGTGTTCCCGCTCTGGCGATCACGATTGCCACACGCTACATTCATTCACACGCAGCAATGCTTCACAGGGATGATTATGAGAATGCAGTTAAGCTCATTGTCGAAGTGATTAAACGACTCGATCGTGAAGCGGTTGATCGGATCATTTACGAGTAATATAGTAAGTTAAAAATGGAGAGGCCTAATTTAGGTCCTCTCCATTTTCTTTTTCTTATTTCTACTTGTCTTCGACCATAATATAGACGGCTTTGATGGGTCCATGGACGCCGACGACAAGGTCCATTTCGATATCAGCCGAATTGCTCGGCCCTGTTATGAAATTGATGCAGGAAGGAACGACTTCGCCCCGGGTAACCTTTGAACGGATGGCCGCAGCAGCCTGGGTCATTCGCGGAACGATGGTGCTTTTTGGAATGATGGAAACATGGCAGGAAGGAAGGAAGCTGATGGAACGGCCGTGGTCCTTGTCGCTGAACAAGACGACGGTCGCTGATTCTGCTAGTGTCATCTCACTGAATGTGATTCCGATGTTAGCACTTTCTGCTTTTTCGATATTTTCATTCCCGGCTTGGTGATCCCATATATGGACATCTTTTTCCTTTAAGATACCCTCTAACCCATACTCGGTAAATCGATCGTCCTTAGGGATGATCACGGGTCCGTTTCCAAGTTCCTCGATCACCTGTGTTAAGCAATTCACCACTTGCTTGGAATCGGTAACGTGAAATGGAGTATGCACCCGTTTACATTGCTCCTTCAATTCCGCGACAAGATCATTTTGTGTTGCATGTTTCAAAACTTCTTTTTGGGGGGCATGCTTCCATTCCGGAACGGAGATGCCTTTCGTAATAGGAGCCCTTCCCAGGTTTTTGGCTATATTGTTTAAAAATGTCCCTTCATTATGGATGGTTCCATTCATGATGGTTTCCCTCCTTTTTCCCGATTTTTGAACCAGTCCCGAAAGCTCTCTTTTCCTGGAGCAGGGAACTCGCGGCTTTCTGTCCAAGTTTTGAGCGGTCCCGGTCCTTTCGAGATGATATCCCCGGTTTTAAAAGGTGACATCGCTGTTGGGGCCATTTTGGAGCCGAACTTATAAAGCATAGGCGATGCCGCACCAATTCCGAAGGCCTTCATGGCCATCTTTTCTGAAAACGGCGCCATTTTTTCTTTTTCAACGATGACTTCCCGATGCTTCCTCAGTAAATCATGGAGAGGAATCTTAACCGGACAGGCATCCGTACAGGCTGCACAAAGAGTGGAGGCATATGGCAGTTCCTTGAAATCATCATATCCTCCGAGTAAAGGTGAAAGCACAGCACCGATTGGTCCGGGGTATATTGAACCATATGAATGACCGCCAACCTGGCGATAGACCGGACAGACATTTATACAGGCAGCACAGCGAATGCATTGAAGAACGGATTGAAAATCAGTCCCTAAGATGGAGGAGCGGCCATTATCTACGATAACAAGGTGAAACTCCTCGGGTCCGTCTGCATCGCCTTCATCACGCGGACCGGTAAGTGCGGTGATGTAACTGGTCAATCTTTGGCCGACAGCGCTTCTTGTCAATAAGCTGACAAGGACTTCGAATTCATCGAATGTAGGTACAAGCCGTTCCATTCCCATCACGGTGATTTGCGTTTTTGGGAGGGCAGTGACCAAATCGGCATTTCCTTCATTCGTCACCAGTCCGATCGAGCCCGTTTCCGCAATCGCAAAATTACAGCCGGTAATGCCCACATCGGCGCTTAAAAAATCTTTCCGCAGAATGCCCCGCACATGGGCGGTAAGCTCCTCCGGTTTTTCGGTTTGCGTATAGGCAAGCTTTTCTTTAAAAACATCCCTGATCTGCTCTTTATTTTTGTGGAGCGCAGGTGCGACGATATGGGAAGGGGGATCATGATCATCCACTTGTAAAATGTATTCTCCAAGGTCCGTTTCAACGACATCGAGGCCAACTGCCTCAAGAGTTGCATTCAAATTGATCTCTTCCGTGACCATCGATTTGGATTTCACGACCTTTTTGGCATTCTTTTTTACAATGACATCCTTAATGTAGCCGCTTGCTTGTTCAGCGGTTTCAGCGAAAAAGACATGACCGCCCCTTTTCGAAACGTTTTCGGCAAGCTGGTGCAAATAGAAATCAAGGTTACTGAGTACATGCTGCCGGATTTCTTCCCCAAGGGATCGCCAATCCTCCCAGCTTCCCAATTCATCAGCGGCAGTCAGCCGCCGTCCGTGTAATCGTTCTTGGGCACTGGATACGGCCAATCGCATAAAGTCATTATGTATTCCTTCATCCACCCGGTCTTTAAATTTGGCAGAGCTGGTTTTCATAGCCATAAGTTTTTCCCTCCTCGCTTTCTTTAAATGCTATTCAGGACTTCCGCAATGTGAAGGACTTTCACCGGTTGCCCCTTCCTTTGGATCCGTCCGCCGATATTCATCAAACATCCTGCATCCCCGCCGATTAAAAAGTCGGCACCGGTAGCTTCAATATTGCATACCTTCTCCTCGACCATTTGCCCGGAAATGTCACCCATCTTAACCGAAAAGGTCCCCCCGAATCCGCAGCAGTTTTGGGCATCCGGAAGTGGTGTCATTTCCAGCCCCCTGACATGGCTTAATAAAATGGCAGGGGCTTCCTTCACCTTAAGCAGCCGTGTCATATGGCATGAAGTATGATAAGTGGCCTTTCCCTTGAGGGTCGCCCCGACGTCGGTCACTTTTAAGACATCCACGATGAATTGGGACAATTCATATGTTTTAGCAGCTAATGATGCCGCTTTCCTTTCCCATACGGCATCGCCTTTGAAAAGAACCGGATATTCCTTGAACATCGCTGCACAGGAACCGGAAGGGGTTACGATGTATTCAGCATCCGCGAACGTTTTAATCATCTTTTTCATGGCTTCCTTCGATTCCTTCGTATACCCGCTATTATATGCCGGCTGTCCGCAGCATATCTGGGACTCCGGGAAATCGATCTCACAGCCTAATCTCTCGAGTAGCTCCACTGTCGCTTTGCCGACATTGGATTGAAACAAATCCACTAAACATGTTGCAAAGAGAGTAACTTTCAATCTGAACTCCTCCTTACTCAAAATAGGTTAACAGGTCATCTGATGACTAGGAAATGGAAAAAGGAAATGGCTAAGTGAAGATACCAATTTCCAAGATTTTTTAAATGAAGTAATCGTTTTCAAAATAATATATCAATTTAATCCTTTTTTGTATAGGGTATTTTTGAAATTTAAAGGAATGTCAATGATTCTTTTGCTGATTTTTTTGGATGACCCGGTCCAGCGATTCCTCGACGCTTTGAAGATGAAACAGCATGGCACTGCGGGCTCCGTCTTCATCCTGTGCCACGATTGCATCATATATCCTGACATGCTGCTGGTAAAGCTGCTTGAGTGTCATCTCTTCGGAATAAAGCGCAACCCGGCGGATATCACGCATCTTTTCCGTCATTAATTCTGAAACATGGTTCATCAATGTAATCAGCAGCTCATTTTGTGATGCGTTTGCCACGGCAACATGGAAGGAGATATCCGCTTTATCACTTAGCTCTTCATCATCCGAGACCTTGTCCATATTAAAAAGCATGTCCTTGAGTTCGATAAGGTTTTCTTCCGTTCTCTTCTTCGCTGCCACTTCTGCCGTACCGGACTCAAGGATTTTCCGAACTTCCAGTAAATGCTTGATATTGTCTTGATCCATCAAAAGGGCGGTAGACAATGGGTGGTTCATGATGGCAGGGTCGAAGGTTTTGACGAATGTTCCTTCACCTTGTTTTATTTCAATAAGACCCATTGAACTCAATGCACTTAATGCTTCGCGGATGGCCGGGCGCCCGACTTGGAAATTTTCCGCAAGCTGCTGAATGGAATCCAATTGTTCACCTGGTTTCAGGCTGCCTGACCGAATCATTTCATAAAGTTCATCGCTGACTTCTTCATAAATTTTTTTCGGCTTTATTTTTTTATATACCAAGTAGTAGCACCTCTATTTTCTATGAGTTTCTCTAGTTAATATTATATAACACAAATGATCTTTGACACTTCCAGAAGCGTTAAAAAATCAACAAAAAATAAAAAAAATCTTGATTTTATATTTTCAATCATTTAATTTAAATGAGTACTCATCAAGTCATCTGATGACTTTGAATATTTGAATATGTAAGGGGTTTCAATTAGCGTTTAATTTCTGAATTTTTTAAAAAATTTATTGAAAAAGGAGTCGAAATGAATGACATGGACACAAAACTTTACGCCGATTACCGATAATTTAGTTTTATCATCTCTTGCCGCACTCATTCCAATTCTTTACTTTTTCTGGGCGCTTACCATCAAACGCATGAAAGGTTACATGGCAGGTATAACCACGTTGCTTGTAGCTCTTGCAGTGGCTGTATTGATATATGGGATGCCTGCAGGAAAAGCAGTGATGTCCGCTTCACAAGGAGGCGTATATGGGCTGCTCCCAATCGGATGGATAATCATCACTTCCGTATTTTTGTACAAGATGACTGTTAAAAGCGGACAATTCAATATCATTCGTTCTTCTGTGCTTTCGCTTACGGAAGACCGGCGCCTCCAGGCATTATTGGTGGCATTTTCTTTCGGGGCCTTTTTAGAAGGTGCTGCGGGATTTGGAGCACCGGTCGCCATTTCAGCCGCACTTTTAGTCGGTCTCGGCTTTAACCCGCTATATGCAGCCGGGATTTGCTTGATCGCGAATACCGCTCCGGTAGCATTCGGGGCGGTTGGAATACCGATCATCGCCATGGAAGGCCCTACTGGCATAGCCGCCATGGAGATTTCCAAAATGGTCGGCCGCCAATTGCCATTCCTTTCGGCTTTCATTCCGCTTTATCTCATTTTAATCATGACTGGGTGGAAGAGGTCGCTTGAGGTCTTGCCGGCAATTTTGGTTTCCGGAATTTCCTTTGCCATCACACAATACTTAAGTTCGAATTTTCTTGGGCCCGAATTACCCGACATCCTATCCGCGTTAGTGTCACTGTTTGCATTGGCGATTTTCCTTAAATTCTGGAAACCTAAAACGATCTTTCGCTTTGCATCAGAGGAAACGGCAGCTGCTGTCGAACCATTATATACAGCCGAAACGGAAACAAAATACACGAAATGGCAGATATTCCATGCTTGGTCACCATTCCTTCTGTTAACGCTTTTCATCACAATATGGGGAATGAACCCAATAAAGCCGGCACTATCCGGACATTATGAAGGCAACAATGTGCTGCTTGGCGGAATCAATGAAATCGGGAAACTATTAACCTTCCAAATCGAAGTGCCAGGTCTGCATAATGAGATAATCGGAAGTAATGGATTGCCGATTGCGGCTTTCTATAAAATAGAACTGCTCGGAGCAGCCGGGACGGCCATTTTACTGGCTGCCATCGTAACGAAGTTCATCGCACACATGTCTGCAAAGGACTTTTATGGCACCTTTGTTGAAGCGATGAAAGAGTTGGCCAAACCAATCTTGATGATTTCTACCGTGGTCGCTTTTGCTTATGTGACGAATGCTTCAGGCATGTCGACAACATTAGGGATGACCCTGGCAAAATCGGGTGATTTATTTCCGTTCTTCGCACCTGTTCTCGGCTGGCTGGGTGTGTTCATTACCGGATCGGATACATCAGCCAACCTCTTATTTGGCAGTCTGCAGAAAGTGACTGCGCTTAAAGTGGGGATGGAACCGGTCCTGGCACTGGCGGCGAACTCTTCCGGAGGGGTCACCGGAAAGATGATTTCCCCCCAATCGATAGCGATAGCTTGTGCTGCCGTAGGATTGGCGGGCAGGGAATCGGAATTATTGAGATTCACGCTTAAACATAGCTTATTTTTATTGCTGCTTGTTTGTGTGATTACCTTCTTGCAAAATGGCGTCCTTTCCTGGATGATTCCATAAGTAGAATGAGGCTCCCTTTTCATCGGGGAGCCTCGAAATATTTTCAAGTCCATTCAAAAAAGGAGGACATATCATGCAATTGGCAGCTGTTGCAGGAAAATTGGTGCATGAGGTTCGAAAACTGATTGATGAGGAGATCATCATTATTGATCATGCTGGCATGATTATCGCCAGCACCGATGGCAGCCGTATTGGATCTTTTCATGAAGGGGCCATCCACGCTTTCAACAATCGTGAGAAATTGATCATCAATAAACAGGATGAACGAAATTGGAAAGGAGTGAAGGCAGGGATAAACCTGCCTATTTTCTTTAATCAGGAAGCCGTTTGTGTCATTGGAATTACAGGTGACCCCAAACATGTTTCCCCTTATGCGGAACTATTAAAAAAGATGACGGAGATGTTCATTCAGGAAAGCTATCATATTGAACAAGCAGAATCCCAATCACGTCTGATGGAATTCTTTGTGTTTGAATGGCATCAGCTGCAGACGTTCAATGAGCACTTCCTTCAGAAGGCCAAGTTACTTGGGGTCGATGTTCATGCGGACCGGATCATCACCCTTGGTGAATTCAAGACGGAGGAAATCATTGAACCTCATGTATGGAGAACGCTTCAGATATTCATAAGACAGCAGCATCCCAATGACATCGCAGTACGTTGGGGAAGGAACCGATTCGTCATTCTTTCAATGGTCGATTTCATCGGTTCAAAAAACCAGCAATATATGAAACTAAGTAAACTGCAAAAAAAGCTGGAAGAGAGTTCGGGTTATAAAGTGTGTGCAGGAGTTAGTTCGCGTGCATCAGGATCCACTTTCAGGCCAGCGTTTTTTAAAGCGGAACGTTCCTTGAAAATCGCTTCTTCTTCATCAGGTATCATATTTGACGAGGACTTGAAACTTGAGGTCCTGCTTGATGAAGTTACCGCTGAAACAAGACAGGAATATTTATCCCGGACGATTCAGGAGTTGCTTCCTAATGAGGAGCTGCTTAAAACCCTTACCATGTATTTTGCATGTGATCTATCTTTAAAAGAGACGGCTAGAGCCCTGCATATCCATATCAATACCCTCCATTACAGGCTCAAGCGCATAGAGGATTTGACCCGGCTGAATCCTAGGAAGCTAGCCGATTTAGTCACGATGTATTTAGCAGTAAGTGTATTGGATAAACATACAAATTAATTCTATGTAAAGCTCAAAACTTTATATGTTCATACATAGAAGGCCGAGTGTTTTTTTTCTTATACTTACATCATATAAAAAATCTAGAATTTCCTATGTTTATATGAGGGGGATGTACATGTTAACAAAGCAGGTTAAGCAGCTACTTCTTACCATCGTCGGTCAGGAGAATTACGATGACTCGAATGTGGAATGTCTAGTCTATTCATATGATGCAACGCCTGGGTTTCAAGCGATGCCGGATGCAGTCATCAAACCGGGCAGCACAGCTGAAGTCGCAGCCATCGTCAAAGTTTGCAACGAATACAATGTTCCGATCGTTCCACGCGGGTCTGGGACGAATTTAAGCGGAGGCACATGCCCGACAGAGGGGGGGCTTGTCCTTTTATTCAATCGAATGAATTCATTACTTGAAATAGATGAGGAGAACTTAACGGCGACCGTACAGCCTGGGCTCATCACTTTGGACTTGATTTCAGCAGTTGAAGAGAAGGGATTGTTTTATCCGCCGGATCCAAGTTCGATGAAAATCTCCACGATTGGCGGCAATATTAATGAGAATTCTGGTGGACTGCGAGGCTTAAAGTATGGAGTCACCCGTGATTATGTCATCGGGCTTGAAGTGGTCCTTCCAAATGGGGACATCATTCGAACAGGGGGCAAGCTTGCCAAAGATGTAGCCGGATATGATTTAACGAAACTTTTTGTCGGATCGGAAGGGACCTTGGGCATCGTTACGGAAGCGACCTTAAAGCTGATTCCAATGCCGGAAACGACTAAGACGATGCTTGCCTTATATCAAGATCTGGATGCTGCAGCCCAGTCAGTGGCCAAGATCATTTCAAATAAGATCATTCCTGTGACATTGGAATTTCTGGATCGGCCGACGTTGATCGTGGTTGAGGACTTTGCGAAAATCGGTTTACCTACCAATGTGGAAGCCGTCCTGCTGATTGAACAGGATGGACCGCCTGAAGTGGTGGAACGTGATATGAAAAGAATGGCCGATATCTGTCTAGAGGAAAAGGCGGTTTCCGTGGAAATTGCCGAAACTGAATCTGACGCTGTCGCCTTGAAAACGGCAAGACGGACAGCACTTTCCGCATTGGCACGCCTCAAGCCGACGACCATTTTGGAAGATGCTACCGTTCCTCGCTCGGAAATTGCCAAAATGGTTAGAGCGATTAATGAGATCGCTGACAAGCATAACGTGGACATTTGCACGTTCGGTCATGCTGGGGATGGGAACCTCCATCCGACATGCATTACCGACGCTCGTGATCATGAGGAAATGGAGAGGGTGGAGCTCGCTTTTGCCGACATTTTTGCAGCGGCTATCGACCTTGGCGGGACGATAACCGGTGAACATGGTGTAGGAGCGATGAAGGCCCCGTATCTTGAATGGAAGCTGAAGAAAGAAGGGATTGATGCCATGAGGGCGATTAAACAGGCTTTCGATCCCAATAACATCATGAATCCCGGCAAAGTATTTGCCAAGGAAACCAGGAAAAGGGTGGTGGTTTCTACATGACGACAGTTCAGGAAAGGGAAACCATTGCCATTCAATTCGCGGAAAAAATGAATGAAGATGAATTGTTGAATTGTATGCGCTGCGGCTTTTGCTTACCCCATTGCCCGACATACATAGAATCGGGGCTGAAGGAATCCCATTCACCAAGGGGCCGGATTGCACTTATGAAAGCGGTGGCCGATGGCGTGATTGAGCCAGATAGGGATGTAGAACGGTCGTTGAGTCTTTGCCTCGGCTGCAGGGCTTGTGAACCTGTGTGCCCTTCAGGTGTGAAATACGGCCATCTTCTTGAAGAAGCAAGGGATATCATCCATCAGAATAAAAAACACAGCTTCCCTGTAAAAACGATCCGCAAGGCCGTTTTTAGTGGACTATTCCCGCACCAGGAGCGAATGCAGACCATGACAAGTTTGCTTGGCTTCTATCAGAAATCAGGCCTTCAATACATGGCCCGTAAAACGGGAGTCCTCAACATGCTTCCGGATAATTTGGCAGCCATGGAAAAAGTGCTGCCGAAAGTCCCGAAAAAATCAGAAATGAAAAATCGGCCAACCGAACTGCCTTCTATCGGAACCCCCCTCAAAAAGGTGGCTTTCTTTTCCGGCTGCTTGATGGATACGATGTTTTTGGAAACGAACAAGGCCACACTAAAGCTTCTTCAGCTGGCCGGATGTGAAATCGTGATTCCGAAATCCCAGGCCTGTTGCGGGGCGCTGCATGGTCACAGTGGTGAAAAAGCAGGTGCAAAGCAACTGGCCAAGCGTAATATTGAAGCCTTTGAAACGGAGGAAGTTGATTATATCATTACGAATGCCGGCGGCTGCGGCGCTTTTCTCATAGATTATGATCATCTCCTCCAAGATGAACCGGAATGGCACGACCGTGCAATCTCATTTAAAAATAAGTTGAAAGATATCAGCCAGATCCTTGTTGATTTGCGTTTTCAGGAAAAAGTTCGCCTGAAACTGCCAGCTCAATCCGTAACTTTCCAGGATTCCTGTCACTTACGGAATGTGATGAACACCTCCTCGGCTCCGCGAATTCTCCTTCAATCAATAGAAGGAATCGATTTCAGGGAAATGAAGGATGCCGATCGCTGCTGCGGCTCAGCTGGGATATATAATATTGTTGAATCAGAGATGTCCATGAACATTCTCGACTCTAAAATGGAGCACACTAAATCGACACAGGCAGATATTGTTGTCACGGCAAACCCTGGCTGCCTGATGCAAATGCAATTAGGGATCGAGAGGGAAAACTTGGGGGAATGCACAAAAGCGGTGCATATTGCGGACCTGCTAATAAAGGCTGTGGCTTTATAATAGAAGAAAAAAGATCACAAGCAGTTTATGAAAAAATGAAATGGCAGGATTTGGTTAAACATTACATTTTTATAAAGGGGGAAACCCTTGTAAAGCTTGGATTTCAATTAAAAATGCGTTCTGTGCTGAGAACGAATTGTAAATGATATAACAAAAATGAAATATGGATTCCTCGTTTACTTAGGAACATGGCGGGTATTGTTTATATATAGCATCCACTAAACGAAACAACAAAACCTAAGGAGGAATGTAAAATGAATAAAACAGTGTATGGAGTATATGAATCAAATGCAGAAGTGATCCAAGCAATTAATGCACTAAAGGCAAAGGGCTTTGAAGGGGACGATATTACGGTCGTCGCAGATAAGGAAGAAACATTGGATTTCACGAACCATCAACGTGAAACGGATGTTCACACAATGACGAATGTTCCTAACGACGAATCGTTTATGGACAAGGTGGCACGTTTCTTCATGCCGGAAGATACGGCAGACCTTTCAACAAGATTGGCGAATGCAGGTCTTTCGAATAGTGATGCGGCTGAACATGTCTTTGATGTAGAAAATGGAAAAGTCCTGGTTCTGGTTGAAGAAGGTGAAGGCCATCTTGGAACGGCAAGAGATAAATTCACGACCGGAACAATGGACACTGCTGGTACAAGGCTTGATACCAACTCCACCAACCCACTATATAATGGCACGGAAAAAACCGATGCTTTAAATAAAGAAGATGTTTATGGAGTCAACGGACAAGGCCGTGAATTGCCAGAAGATGAAAGGACACTTACACTTCGGGAAGAACAGCTGAACATTGACAAAGAAAGAGTTCAGACAGGAGAAGTCGTCATTAATAAAGAAGTCAATGAACAGCATAAAACGATCAATGTCCCTGTTGAACACGAAGAAGTGACAGTTGAGCATAGATCAGTTTCAGGACGTGAAGCGAATCGGGAAACCGGAACCATTGAAGATGGGGAAACATTACGAATCCCGGTTGTTGAAGAAAAACTGGAAGTTTCGAAAAAACCGGTTGTCACCGATGAAATTGTCATCAAGAAACATGCTGTACAAGAAACGGAACAAGTTCAGGATACTCTTAAAAAGGAAGATATCCAGCTTGATAGTACAGATGAATCGATCGTGAATGAGAAAAAGGCAACTGAACGTAGAACCGACCGCTTCTAAGAGTGAAGGAAAGGGCCTGCAGTTTTAAAAACTGCAGGTTTCTTTTTGGTTTTTAAAGGCTGATTAAAGGTTCGAGCTTAGGGAAGGCAAACCTTTTTGTTTAATTGGCACCCATCAGGGTATAAATACACATAAGAAGAAATATCGGAAAAAGGAGGAGGAAGATGCATGGGAAAAACATTATATGGTGTTTTTAATACGGAAAGAGAAATGATCCAGGCTATACAATCCCTCAAGGAAAAGGGGGTTCATGAAGGGGAAATAACGGTAATGGCTGATAAGAAAGAAGATTTGGATTTCGTTAATGAAAAGCATGATCCGGATGTCGAAGTCGTTACTAACTCTAACGAGGAATCCTTCATTGATAAAATGAAACACTTTTTCCTGAACGAGGGTTCTGAAGATTTAAGGAACCGTCTAGGTGAGTTAGGGCTTGCCGATAGTGAAGCAACCGCTTATATAAATGAAGTGGAGGCCGGAAAATTCCTCATTCTTTTAGATGAATCGGAAACCGTAACAGCACGAGAGAACATAACTTCCAATCGCATCGAGGATACGGACGCACCTGCAGAGAATCCGCTTAAAACAGGGGTGGTGAACAATCCGGACCCGAACCTTTTTCCRGAAACAACCGCGAATGCCTATCAAACAAGGGAAATGGAAGCACAGCCAGGAAGAAGCGAAGAGCTTCACGGAAATTCCGCCAATATCTATGAAAATGAAGAGCTGGATATGAAGCGAGCTCAAGAAAGGGAAATCTGGGGGAATTCCACAGAAAAATTCAAGAAGCAAAAACCAGGGATTCATGAAGGAACACTGGCAAGCGACCCGTTTGCAGACGATGCTGACAAAAACCTGGACGCTCAAGGATCACTGGATCGGACCGCGGGCCCGACAGCCAGCGGACAGCAAGAGGAAGGCTTACAAGATGAATACATTAAAAATCGAATCAATACCGACAATCTGTGATACGCAACAAGAACAGCCTGCATAAGGCTGTTTTTGTTTGTTTTTTCTGTATTCGTTATTGGATTGAATAAATGTGCGGCACTCCTGCCGAATTACTGGCTAGCCGAGCCACCGCAGCCGCTTTTTGATGTGGCTTGGCAGACAGTTGGCGGAAAGGGAGCGGATTCTGAAATCAACTGCAACATTTTTTTATAAAACTGCAGAGTTTGCTACAGGCTGTTATTTTTATAAAAACCCTTTAGGCTGAGGGTTCCCTTGTTCGTCTCCATAGACTATTTGCTTGTTTATTGATAAAGCTGCAAGGTATAATGACAAAGGAATTTTATTTTAAGTAGAGTAACAAGGAGGGGGAGAAACATGGAAAAAAACGTATATGGTGTTTTTGACTCTAATCCGGAACTACTTGCTGCAATTTCAAACTTAAAAGCAAAAGGCGTATCTGGCACCCAAATGACAGTGGCAGCTGATATAAAAAATTATGTGCAGCTTGGAAATGAACATACGGATATACTGATCATCGCCAATCAGGATAAGGAGGACACTCTTTTTTTAAAAATCTTCCATTACTTCACAGATGAAGGATCTGGAGATTTACGCAGCTTTTTCACGAAATACGGCTACTCTTTTGCTGAGACAAAAGCGATGCTTGAAGAAGTGAAAGCAAAGAAATTCATCTTGCTGCTTGATGAAGAAGTCTCCATCGAAGAACTGAAGGCTGGCGAGGCGAGATTAAAAAAATAACAGCCTTTGAAGGCTGTTATTTTTTTAATCCTGCTTCGAGGGCAGTGATCATTTCCTGTTTTTCCTGCTCAGATGAATTTTGCCAGATGACCTCGAATAATACTCCCAATCCAGGAAGCATTTTTTCCTCGCCATTTTGTATGGCATCGACAATCGTGTCTTCCAGCTGCTCTTGCGTATTTCCAGATACATTTTGAATGATCGCATTACGTAAGTTTAAATTCATAATTATTCCTCCTCTAACACATAATGACTGACATTAATAGCATTTCACAAACTCGCATGCAATATGTATGTGAATTGCGTTATAATAGGAAAATCAGTGTGAAGTTAAAGGAGCGTTTACCCTTGAAATATATCGAATCCGTAAAAAACCCGCAAGTTAAGCAATGGAAAAAACTTTTGACGAAAAAAGAACGAGATAAAACAGGTAAATATTTAGTTGAGGGTTTTCACCTAGTTGAAGAAGCTTTAAAGGAAGAAATCGTCTTGGAAGTGATCATCAATGAAGAAACTGAAATGCCTGCCCATTTTAAGGTGGAAGGCACAGAACTCATTTATGTGAAAAATGATATTATGAAGGCGATTTGCGATACCGAAGCCCCGCAGGGAATTGCTGCGGTTTGTGAACAGAAATCAACGAGCATGGAGTCCATCAATCCGGAGAAATTATTGTTGATCGATGCCGTCCAAGATCCTGGGAATATTGGAACGATGATCAGGACAGCGGATGCAGCGGGAATCGATGCGGTCATCCTTGGGGAAGGGTGTGCTGACTTGTATAATCCCAAAGTGGTCCGTTCGACGCAAGGGAGCCTCTTCCATATGCCTGTCATTAAAGGGAACCTATCCGAAATCATCGATGGGCTGAAGCAAAGTGGCACACCGGTTTATGGCACGGCATTAGAAGGGGCATCGCCATTTGAAGAAGTGGAAAAGTCTTCCCGATTTGCCCTGCTGGTCGGTAATGAAGGCCAAGGAGTATCGAAGGAATTACTGGAGAAAACGACTAAAAACCTCTATATTCCCATCTACGGAAAAAGTGAATCTTTGAATGTGGGGATCGCTGCCGGGATTTTAATGTACCATTTACGAAAATCGATTTGAAACGGCCGAAGAATTATAATATAATAAAACAGAATTTTATAATGAAAACAACGATGACAAAGAGTAGTAGCTTTAAGTTAACCATATCCAGGGAGAAAATGCCTTGACTGAAAGCATTTTTATGGCACTGCTTAAGTGAATTCACCTTTCGAGTTGGCATTGGGAAGACAGAATGTCCGAAAAATGTTCCGGTGAAGAGCCGTTATTTTTAATGAAGTGAGTGCAGAAGTTTTTTTGTTTGTGCACTAATAAGGGTGGTACCGCGATACATAAACCTCGTCCCTTTAGGGATCGGGGTTTTTTTGTGTTCATTTTTACAAAAGGAAAATAAAGGAGGAAGACATGATGCAGGAACGTTTACTAGAACTGCAGGAAGAAGCGTTGCAAAAAGTTGCCGCCGCTTCCGAATTAAAAGAACTGAATGAAGTCCGTGTTGCTTATTTAGGGAAAAAAGGGCCAATCACTGAGGTATTGCGCGGCATGGGTAAATTATCTGCCGAAGAACGCCCGAAAATCGGGGCACTAGCCAATGAAGTACGTGAAGCGATCGCAACAAAGATCGAGGAGAAACAAAAAGCGCTTGAAACCGCGGCAGTCAATGCAAAGCTAGCAACTGAAACGATTGACGTCACACTTCCAGGACGTCCGGTAAACAAGGGGAATCTTCACCCATTAACACGAATCGTGGAGGAAATCGAAGACTTATTCATCGGGATGGGTTATACGGTTGCGGAAGGTCCTGAAGTCGAGAGCGACTACTACAACTTCGAGGCACTTAACTTGCCAAAAAGCCATCCGGCACGTGATATGCAGGACTCCTTCTACATCACGGATGAAATCCTGATGCGCACGCACACTTCACCTGTTCAAGCCAGAACGATGGAAAAACATAAAGGTCAAGGCCCTGTTAAAATCATTTGCCCAGGAAAAGTATATCGCCGGGATAACGATGATGCGACACACTCCCATCAATTCCAGCAAATTGAAGGCTTGGTCATCGATGAGAACATCAGCATGAGCGACCTGAAAGGAACGCTAGACGTATTTGCGAAAAAAGTATTCGGTCAAGACCGTGAAATCCGTCTTCGTCCGAGTTTCTTCCCATTTACTGAGCCCTCCGTCGAAGTGGATATTTCTTGTAAAATCTGCAGCGGTAAAGGCTGCAGCGTATGTAAAAAAACAGGCTGGATCGAAGTGCTTGGCGCTGGGATCGTTCATCCGAACGTCCTTGAGATGGCTGGCTTCGATTCCAAGAAATACTCTGGATTTGCATTTGGAATGGGCGTGGAACGGATTGCCATGTTGAAGTACGGTGTGGACGATATCCGTCATTTCTATACGAATGATGTTCGATTCTTAAAACAATTCAACCATCACGAAGCATAAATTTTTATTTTAAAAAGGAGGACCTACCATGTTTGTGTCATATAAATGGTTACAAGATTATGTTGACCTTTCAGGCATCAATGCGACGGAGCTAGCTGACAAAATCACGAAAAGCGGCATTGAGGTTGAAGGGGTGGAAAAGAAAAGTGAAGGGCTAAAAGGGGTCGTCATCGGGCATGTCTTAGAACGTGAACAGCATCCAAATGCGGATAAATTGAATAAATGCCAAGTTGATATCGGGGCAGAAAATCCCGTTCAGATCATCTGCGGGGCACCGAATGTCGATAAGGGCCAAAAAGTCGCAGTCGCTACAGTTGGCGCAGTCCTTCCAGGTAATTTCAAAATCAAGAAAGCGAAACTTCGCGGAGAAGAATCGCACGGAATGATTTGCTCGCTTCAAGAATTGGGCTTCGAATCCAAGCTTGTTTCCAAAGATTATGCTACAGGAATCTTCGTCTTCCCTAATGATGTGGAAGTAGGGAAAGATGCATTGGAGGAACTTGGTTTAAGTGATGAAGTGCTGGAACTTGGGCTGACTCCAAACCGCTCCGACGCTTTGAGTATGCTGGGTGTTGCATACGAAGTGGGAGCCATTCTAGGCCGGGAAGTGAAATGGCCGGTAGTCGAGAAAGAAGAGGCAGCTGAAAAAGCAACTGATTATATCAGTGTCAAAGTGGAAGCGAAAGAAGATAACCCGATATACATGGCTAAAATCATCAAGGATGTTAAGATCGGACCCTCACCGCTTTGGATGCAGACTAGGTTGATGTCTGCAGGTATCCGACCTCATAATAATGTGGTGGATATCACGAACTACATTTTACTTGAATACGGCCAACCGCTCCATGCCTTTGATTATGACCGCTTTGGTTCAAAGGAAATCGTCATCCGCAGAGCGAAGGATGCTGAAAAAATCGTAACATTGGATGAAGCGGAACGCACTTTGACACCTGACCATTTAGTGATCACGAATGGCAGTGAGCCTGTTGCGATTGCTGGTGTGATGGGCGGAGCGGATTCCGAAGTCAAAAATGATACGACGAACATCATTATTGAAAGTGCATATTTTGCAGGTACAGTAGTTCGCAAAGCTTCAAAGGACCATGGATTACGCAGTGAAGCCAGTGCCCGCTTTGAAAAAGGCGTCGACCCGGCACGTGTTCGTGAAGCAGGGGAACGTGCTGCACAATTGATTGCACAATATGCAGGCGGAACAGTCTTACAAGGAGCAGCAGAAGTTGACGAATTGTCAATGGAACCTGCAGTCATTAGCATCACGCTTGAAAAAATCAACACACTCCTTGGAACAAGCATGAACGTATCAGTTGTGGAGTCAATCTTCAAACGTCTGCAATTCGGCGTGGAACTTGACAATGAAACATTCACGATCACTGTCCCGACGCGCCGTGGTGATATTACGATTGAAGCCGATTTAGTCGAAGAGGCTGCACGTTTATATGGATATGATAACATCCCCGTTACACTGCCGATCGGTTCTGCTAACCCAGGACAATTGACAGACTATCAAATTAAACGGCGGAAGGCACGCCGTACACTTGAAGGCGCAGGCCTTTATCAAGCAGTGACCTATTCACTGACAAGCCAGGAAAAAGCGTCCCAATTCGCATTGGAAGCAAGAGAATCCATTCGATTGGCAATGCCAATAAGTGAAGAAAGAAGCCAGCTGCGTTTAAGCATCGTGCCTCAATTGCTGGAAGTCGTGAAATATAACAATGCCCGCCAAATTGATTCACTGGCACTGTATGAAATCGGTTCGGTATTCTTTAAGCGTGACGAACAAGAACTGCCTGAAGAAAAAGAACATGTTGCTGGAGCAATCACCGGCCTATGGGAGTCACATCTATGGCAGGGTGAAAAGAAACCAGTGGATTTCTTTGTAGCCAAAGGCGTGATCGAAGCATTATTCGACACACTTGGATTAGCTGATCAAATCAGTTACCGCCAAGCGGAAATCAACGACATGCATCCAGGACGGACAGCGGAAGTACTATTGAATGGTGAAGTAATTGGCTTTATCGGTCAAGTGCACCCAACTGTCCAAAAAGACTTGGATATTAAAGAAACATACATTTTCGAACTTTCCTTAAAAGCATTGGCCGAAGCAGAAGTCGCGCCGATAGCATACCAAACGATTCCGCGCTATCCATCAACCACACGCGATATCGCGCTCGTTGTGGATCAAGCTACGAAAGCCGGGGACATTCAGGATATTATTGAAGAAGCCGGCGGCAAACTGCTGAAAGAAGTAAGCATCTTCGACTTATACGAAGGTGAAAGAATGGAGGAAGGCAAGAAATCCATTGCCTACTCACTGAAATACTACGACCCGGAACGTACACTGACGGACGAGGACATTACAAAAGCACATGATAAAGTGCTTGAAGCCGTTAAAGAAAAAGCCGGCGCAGAGCTAAGAGGATAAAACCAAAAAGACAGCTCCCTGAATCATGGGGAGCTGTCTTTTTTTATTTTACGAGTAAAAGGCGACGAGTAAAACGCACAGATTCACGAGTAAATAGAGCAAACTCACGAGTAAATAGTGAATTCACGAGTAAACCGCGCAAACTCACGAGTAAAAGGCGCAAACTCACGAGTAAACCGCGCAAACTCACGAGTAAATAGAGCAAACTCACGAGTAAATAGTGAATTCACGAGTAAAACGCACAGATTCACGAGTAAATAGAGCCAACTCACGAGTAAATAGTGAATTCACGAGTAAACCGCGCAAACTCACGAGTAAACCGCGCAAATTCACGAGTAAATGGCGCAAACTCACGAGTAAACCGCACAAACTCACGAGAAAAAGGCGGCTGTTCAGGAAGATCAGCCGCTTTCTTCTATTTATGATATTTCTGTTGATAGAGTCGCTTCGCTTTTTCTGTGTTGGCAAAATGGGTTTTCGTGAATTCGTGTAATGAATCGATTCCTTTTTCGTGAATTAATCTTGCGGCCGCTTCATCGACTGCAAATCCGGCACCTTTAGGGATTTTGAATCCAGCTTTTTCACTCAGCAAGTCAAAGCGTTTGACGAATGCATATCGGGCCAGGATGGATGCGGCTGCCACTCCAAGGTGAATGCCTTCCGCTTTTGTGCATAGATAGGTGGCATTAGCTTGGAATAGTTCTTGGCCTTTTAGGTAATTGAAAAACACCTCTGGCTGAGCGAATTGATCAATAAGGACGGCTTCCGCTTGTTCTGGCTGGATTTTTTGCATGAGGTGCTTGATTGCTTGGTTATGGAGGAGTGCCTTCATTTTTCCTTGTGACATTCCCTTTGCCTGCAGCGCATTATATTTCGGGTTGTCGCATGTGAGCAGGCTGAAGGGCACTACATCCTTAATCTGTTTGGCAATGTCGATGATCTGTGGGTCTTTCAGATTTTTGGAATCCTGGACACCAAGCTCCTTTAATAGAGCGAGTTGCTCCTTCTTGGCATATACGGCTACGACGGTCATCGGGCCGAAATAGTCTCCTGTTCCGACCTCGTCTGAACCAATCACTGACATGGTTCCGATATTTACAGGCGGCGAATATCGATGGACGTTGACCGATGCAGAGGATGCCGTTTTTTTCTTTGGAGCCGCAGCAGTGGTACCTTTTTGCCATTTTACCGCTTCTATTTCGGCATTCTTACCTTGAAAAAGGACCTTCCCGGATTTATAGGCCGTCACCGTACATAGCGGCGGTTTGGCGGAAAAGATGCTCCCCGGCGGCTGCTTGGCGGCCAAGGATGAAGAATAATGGGACTTCATCGCCTTTATTTGTTCAGGACTGATAAGTAAAACAACATGGGACATAATGGGTTAGCTCCTAACTTCATTTTGTTTAATAGGTAATCTTCTTCCTAAATTCGATATCGTTTGACAAATTATTGAAATTTTTATGCAAGAAATGACGATGTACTCTCTTTCGTGACGAAAAACTTCATGATATGATAGAATTAGGATTGTTTAGATTGGGGGCATCATTTTGTCAGACGATAAACGAAATAAAACAACAGTTGATATATACGGACAGCCATATACAATCGTCGGCACAGAAAGCGCAAGTCATATGCGCCTGGTCGCTTCGATGGTTGACGAAAAAATGAGAGAGATCAGGATGAAAAATCCATACTTGGATACAAGCAAGCTAGCGGTGCTAACGGCCGTGAATACCATCCATGAATATATTAAATTAAAAGATGAACTAGACCAGCTTCAACTGGAATTAAAGAGAGAGAAGGACTGAGTACATGCTTGATTTAGCAATTCTGGCCATTCTTTTAATCGGTTTATTAATCGGTTTAAAGCGTGGCTTCATTTTACAAACGGTTCATATGACTGGGTTCATTGTAGCCTTCATCGTCGCCTATGTATTTTACGGAGATCTAGCTCCCAATTTGAAATTATGGATTCCGTTCCCAACGATGGGTGATTCCTCGACCCTTAATATGTTTTTCGATACAGTCGGGCTTGATACGGCGTATTACAATGCAATTGCCTTTGCAATCATTTTCTTTGCTGCCAAAATTCTTTGGCAAATGATAGGATCCATGCTTAATTTCATTACCCATCTACCGATATTAAAGCAGCTGAATCGCTGGGGCGGAGGGATATTGGGTTTTCTCGAAGTCTATCTTATCATGTTTATTATATTATATATAGCTGCCATGCTGCCAATGAATTCCATCCAGAAACCATTAACTGGCTCATTTCTGGCAGAATCGATCGTGAAACATACACCGTTCCTTTCCGAGCAAGTGAAGGAACTTTGGTTTCATGATGTAAAACAATCTTAATGTCAGTATAAGAGGGCCTGCCTCCCTTTCTCAAAGTCCTGGATTCCTATACTTTGAACACGGGGGAGGCCCCTTTTTATGTAGCGGCATGTAGCTTCCTTCTATTTGATTCGAAGGTTAAGAATCTGACTGCTTGTACTTTACCTCCAAGAAAGGTATCTTTAAGAAAGTGAACATGGGACACCCTACTAATTTTTTCGGCGGTGAATTAAGTGACAATTAATAAAAAAGATATCATTAAACTATTAGAAAAAATTGCAATATATATGGAACTAAAAGGAGAGAACCCGTTTAAGGTTTCAGCTTTCCGAAAGGCAGCGGGCGCCTTGGAAACGGATGACCGGAGCCTGACGGAGATCGAAGATTTTACCGCTTTGAATGGAATCGGGAAAGGAACGGCATCCGTAATCGAAGAGTATATAAATGAAGGGAAATCGACTGTACTTGAAGAGCTTCAGGAGCAGGTGCCAAAAGGATTGATTCCGCTTCTGCAGCTTCAAGGTTTGGGCGGTAAGAAAATTGCCAAGCTTCATAAAGAGCTGCATGTCAAAGACGTGAATGATCTTAAAATCGCCTGTGAGGAAGGCAGGGTCGCGGCGCTTGCCGGTTTCGGCAAAAAAACGGAAGAGAAGATCCTGTCTGCAATTGCCGAGGCTGGTTCAAGGCCCGATCGGCTGCCCCTAGCCTTCATGAGGCCGATTGCGGCTGATATTGAAACGGCCCTTGCTAACATGGATTACATCATCCGTTCTTCCAGGGCGGGCAGCATCCGGCGTATGAGGGAAACGATCAAGGACCTCGATTTCATCATTTCGACAGATCATCCCGAAGAGGTTAAGAATCAACTGCTTGCAATAAAAGGGATAAAACAGGTGATTGCGGCCGGTGATACAAAAGTATCGGTCGTGCTTGATTATGAATATGACATTTCTGTCGATTTCCGAATCGTCAAGGATAAGGAATTCATCACGACACTTCATCATTTTACAGGTTCGAAGGATCACAATGTGCGGATGCGCCAGCTTGCTAAAGATCGCGGAGAGAAAATCAGCGAATATGGGGTGGAAGTGACTGAAACCGGTGATGTATTGACGTTTGAAACGGAAGAACAATTTTATAATCATTTTGGCCTTCCTTTCATTCCGCCAGAAATACGTGAAGACGGAACGGAAGTGGAGCATTATGATGCTAATGAACCTCTCATATCTTTAGAGGCCATTAAAGGTGATCTGCATATGCATACCACATGGAGTGATGGAGCTCATACGATTGAAGAAATGATTGAAGCATGCCGTGCAAAAGGGTATCGATATATGGCCATCACCGATCATTCGCAATATCTGAAAGTGGCGAACGGCTTGACCGCTGAACGTTTACGTGAACAAAAACGGATCATCCATGAACTTAATGAAAAATACACTGACTTTACCGTTCTTTCCGGGATAGAGATGGATATACTTCCTGATGGGACACTTGATTATGACGATGAGCTGCTTGCAGAGATGGATTTGGTGATCGCATCGATTCACTCAAGCTTTTCACAGCCTCGGGAAACGATCATGGAGCGCTTAAAAACGGCTCTGAATAATCCGCATGTCGATATCATCGCCCATCCAACGGGAAGGATCATCGGCCGACGCACCGGATATGATGTGGATATAGAAATGCTGATCGAACTGGCCCGTGAAACGAATACGGCCTTGGAATTGAATGCGAATCCGAACCGGTTGGATTTGGCACCTCCGCATCTGCGCAAGGCTCAGGAAGCAGGCGTTCCGATCGTGATCAATACGGATGCCCATAGCATCGACATGCTTGAACATATGCCTGTGGGGGTCTCATCAGCCAAAAAGGGCTGGATTAAAGAATCCACGGTTCTTAATGCAAGGGATACGGATGGCTTATTGGCGTTTTTAAAGAGAAATGATTAACTATTTGCCCATAAATAAGGAGGAGCTTTAACTCCATGCATAATAAAGCTTTAAAGACATTGGAATTTCATAAAATAAAAGAACAATTAATCTCACACGCATCCTCATCCATTGGAAAAGAAAAGGCAGAGCAATTGATGCCTTCCACGGATTTTGAAGAAGTGTCGAGATGGCAGGAAGAAACAGATGAGGCTGCCAAAATCGTAAGGTTGAAAGGTAACTTGCCATTGGGCGGAATTTTCGATATCCGTCCACATGCAAAAAGGGCACAGATTGGCGGTATGCTCTCACCGATGGAACTGATGGAACTTGCGAGTACGATTCGTGCCGGCAGGATCTTAAGCCGTTTCTTCGAAGAAATCGCAGAGCAGGAAATTGATGTTCCGCTTTTAGCCGAATATATCGATTCCCTTCATCCATTGATTGATTTGCAGCAGGAAATTACGTATGCAGTAAGCGAACATGGCGAAGTGATGGATTCGGCCAGCGACAAGCTTCGTACCCTAAGAAACCAAATTCGGACGAACGAAAGTCGTGTAAGGGAAAAACTGGAAAGTATGATCCGTTCTTCCAATGCATCAACCATGTTATCCGATGCCATCATCACCATCCGGAATGACCGATTCGTCATCCCGGTAAAACAGGAATACCGGAGTGTGTATGGCGGGATCATTCATGATCAATCATCATCAGGGCAGACGCTGTTCATTGAACCGCAAGCAATCGTTCAGCTGAATAATGTCCTGCAGGAAACCCGAGTGAAGGAAACGCAGGAAATAGAACGGATATTGGTCGAACTATCGGAAAAAGTCGGTGCGTTCACCCCTGAATTGCTTCATAATGTCAAAGTGCTGGCACAAATCGATTTCCTTGTCGCCAAGGCAAAATATGCAAAAGCGATAAAAGGGTCCAAGCCGATTCTGAATAATGAGGGGCGCGTAAAATTATTCAAAGCGAAACACCCGCTCATTCCGAATGATGTCGTCGTGGCCAATGATATTTTTCTTGGTGATGAATTTACGACAATCGTCATCACCGGTCCGAATACAGGTGGTAAGACGGTAACCCTGAAAACGATTGGCCTCTGTACGTTAATGGCCCAGTCCGGTCTGCAGATCCCTGCGCTGGATGGTTCCGAAACGGCTGTGTTTTCCTCTGTTTATGCCGATATTGGCGATGAACAGTCGATTGAACAAAGCTTAAGTACATTCTCTTCGCATATGGTCAATATTGTCGATATCCTTAAGCATGTCGATTATGACAGTCTTGTTTTATTCGATGAGCTTGGAGCGGGAACTGACCCACAGGAAGGTGCAGCTTTGGCCATTTCCATTTTGGATGAAGTGTATAAGCGCGGAGCGCGTGTGATTGCAACGACACATTACCCGGAATTAAAAGCGTATGGATATGATCGGGAAGGCGTCATTAATGCAAGCGTCGAATTTAATGTGGAAACCTTGAGTCCCACCTATAAACTTTTAATCGGTGTACCAGGGCGGAGTAATGCGTTTGAAATTTCCAATCGCCTTGGTTTGGAAGAAAACGTGATCAGCAACGCCCGCAGCCATATTGGTGAGGATACGAATAAAGTTGAAAATATGATAGCGTCCCTTGAAGACAGCCGCAAGAAGGCTGAAGAAGAGGAACTGGAAGCCAAGAATCACCTGAAACAGGCGGAAATTCTTCATAAAGACCTTCAAAAGCAAATTGATGAGTACCATCAAGAACGGGATGCGATGGTTGAAAAGGCAGCAAAAGAGGCAGCGGCAATCGTTGAAAATGCACAAAGGGAAGCGGAAGCGATCATTGCCGACTTACGTAAACTGCGACTTGAAAAGCATGCCGATGTTAAAGAGCATGAACTGATCGATGCCAAAAAACGGCTTGAAGAAGCAGCGCCTAAAGTGAAGAAAACAACAAATAAAGCGGCGAAGCCGCTGGATAAAAGCTTGAAACCTGGAGATGAAGTAAAGGTCGTAAGCTTTGGTCAAAAAGGTCACTTGATTGAGAAGGTCTCAAATAATGAATGGCAGGTTCAGATCGGCATCATGAAAATGAAGGTGAAGGAGTCTGACCTGGAATTCATCAAGAGCACAAAAGTAAAAGAAACAAAGCCGCTTACCACGATCAAAGGCCGCGATTATCACGTTAGCGTCGAACTTGACCTTCGTGGAGAACGCTTTGAAAATGCCATATCAAGAGTGGAAAAATACGTTGATGATGCTCTTTTGGCCGGTTATTCGAGTGTCTCCATCATTCATGGTAAAGGGACGGGTGCTCTTCGGTCCGGGGTCCAGGAATACTTGAAAAATCACCGCTCTGTCAAAAGGATTCGCTTCGGCGAAGCCGGTGAAGGCGGAACAGGTGTTACGGTGGTGGAATTTAAATAAAGGAAAGCGGTCATTCCGGCAATTCAGCCAAGCCGGGTGGCTAGTTACCATTCGGGAGTTGGACCATGGAGAACATGTGGGAAAATGAATATGTATATATAGCTGCTCGTTACAGTGTCGTTATTCTGTGCATGATTGTTTTTTTAGCCATTTTTGAACTTGTCACAAAGTACAAGAACTGGGAGGAAATCAAACAGGGAAACCTTTCTGTCGCGTTGGCAACAGGTGGTAAAATTTTTGGGATCGCCTATGTATTCCAACAGTCCATTCTCCATCAGAATTCGCTTCTTACCATGATTGGCTGGGGCGTCTACGGTTTTGTCCTGCTGTTGATCGGTTATTTCATTTTTGAATTTATGACTCCTGGATTTAAAATAGATGAAGAAATACAAAAAGATAATCGGGCAGTTGGATTCCTATCGATGATCATATCAATCGCATTATCTTTTGTCATCGGAGCCGGAATTTCTTAATGCCCTTCATGAGAGGGAGTAAGCTGTGGAGAAACTTGCAAAAGTCTTAATAGTTTGTTGCGGTATCTTTTTTCTGTTTGGAATCATTTATATGACATTGTTCAACTGAAGCGGCCATTGTGCCGCTTCTTTTATTTGTTCTATTAAAAAAAATGGGGCGGCATGTATAATAATAATGGTCAAATAGACTTTTGGAGAGGAGGAGGAATATGGATCAGTCCAAATGGATACAGAAGATTGAAGAATTATCGCTGAATGCTTTACCCGCCATGCAAACGCAAATCTATGATGGATGGGTTATCCGATTTGCGGATGGATAT
Source organism: Peribacillus sp. 05N428 (assembly GCF_056397085.1). NCBI lineage: Bacteria > Bacillati > Bacillota > Bacilli > Caryophanales > Bacillaceae > Peribacillus > Peribacillus sp. 05N428. Next base: position 245,745 of record NZ_JBFTMS010000003.1, read on the forward strand.
ACGAAACGGGCGAATTCCATCAGCCCCATCTATACATCGAATGAAAATGTGAAAAAGAAAATTTCGAATTGTGAACAATTATATTTTGCAAGGAATGATAAGGCCATGTACAAAGTGACTCCACAGGCAAACCCTATCAACTTGGATCGTGTACTGGAAGAGTCTGGGTATGCCCTTGAAGGAACAACAAGTGTCCAGGTATTGAATTTGGCAGATACAGAGTCACCGAATGAAACCAATGTCATAAAGTATGATCATTTACATGATGAATGGTTTCACGATTTCTGCCTGCTAAGTAATATTGATGATCATGATCAAACCATCCTGAAAAAGATGTTAGGGAATATCATTCCAAAAACATGCTTTATGTTGTTGACTGATGAAGGCGGAACCGTGACAGCAAGTGGACTGGGTGTTTTGGAAGACGAATACATAGGCCTGTACAATATCATTACCCATGAAAACTTTCGAAACCAAGGCAATGGTGCAATTCTCATTCGTAATCTATTGCATTGGGGTAAAGAAAATGGAGCAAAAAATGCTTATCTTCAGGTGATAGAAACGAACGCAACTGCTTTAAGCTTGTACGGAAAATTGGGGTTTGAAGAAAAATATAAGTATTGGTATAGAATTAAAACCAAGAAGTAGAACGCCTCTTTTCAGTAGACGACAAAAGAGGATCGGAATGCTCTCACCCCGATCTGTGACTTAAAGAAAATTTGAAAACCCTTTACTTGAGGGGGTGTAAAATTTGAGCGTTGATTTCCACTCCAGGCACTCGCTTTCCGCGGGCGGTCGGGGAGCCTCCTCGGCTTGCGACTGCGGGGTCTCCCCTAGACACGCTTTTCCCGCAGGAGTCTCATACCTTCCGTTCCAATCAACTTTGTTTTATTTAGATAGAACCCTTTTGTTCAAAACTAGATAATAATTGTTTGCCGACAGTTTTTTTCTGGTTTTGTAAAATGGGAACGTTGATTTCCACTCCAGGCACTCGCTTTCCGCGGGCGGTCGGGGAGCCTCCTCGGCTTTGCGCCTGCGGGGTCTCCCCTAGACACGCTTTTCCCGCAGGAGTCTCGTACCTTACGTTCCAATCAACTTTGTGTTTTAAAAGAAAAAACTGCAGGCCAGGCTCTTCTAAACCATGTTTAAGACTAGTTTATCCTTCATGTTTTTTTAACTATAATCCTCAATCGATTGAAGAAATTTGCGACACTCCTTCCGGATAACTGGCTAGACGAGACACCGCAGACGCTTGCGTCGAGGAGGCTTGGCAGACAGTCGGCGGAAAGGGAACGGATTTCTGAAATCAAATGGAACTTTTTTAAATAGAAATATTGTAGGGAAACTGGCTCTTCTTCTCTAACTCGTCTACAGTCTTGCGGTTCCATCAATTTTCCGGCAAAAGGAGTTCCGAATTGCTCTCGCCCGAACCAAAATTTTAAAAGTAAACTAGATTATCCTTCATAGTTTTTTACAGTATTCCTTAAAGGATGGAAGAAATGTGCGACACTCCTGCCGAATAAATGGCAAGCCGAGACCCCAAAGGCGCTTGCTTTGATGAGGCTTGGCAGACAGTCGGCGGAAAGGGAGCGGATTTCTGAAATCAGCTGGAACTTTTTTAAAAGAAAAAATGAGGGTAAAAGGGTTGTCTACATTCTGAAATGAGTTTTGTTTCCCTTTTATATGTTTCATCCAATATTCCCTGTGGTTGGTATAGGATATATTTACTATCCTGCTTCTCATCGTAAGGTCTTTATACTCTGAAATTCGGCAATTGTAAGAAAATCCCGATTGTATTATAATGATTAAGAGTATTGAGAATATTCAGAAGGAGGGGGCAAATGAGCAATAAGCCATGGCAAGCTATTTATCCGGAACAAATACCCGCTGTTTTGTCGTATGAAGATAAACCTCTTTATTCTTTTTTGAAGGAATCAGCCGAAGAATTCCCTGATAAAGTATCGATTCATTTCCAGGGAAAAGAATTAACTTTCCGGGAAGTGCATGAATCTGCTTTAAAGTTTGCAGCCTATTTAAAAAGTATCGGGCTTCAAAAAGGTGAACGCGTTGCTGTCATGCTTCCTAACTGCCCTCAAGGTGTCATAAGCTTTTTTGGGATATTGATGGCCGGAGGAGTCGTGGTTCAAACGAACCCAACCTATACTGAACGTGAATTAGAATATCAAATGAAAGATTCCGGAGCGAAAATGATTTTGGCGATGGATATTTTATTTCCCCGTGTTTCTGCAGTGGCATCAAGAACGGATATTGAACATATAATTGTAACCGCTATCAAGGAATATTTGCCATTCCCGAAAAATCTTATCTATCCTTTTATTCAAAAAAAGCAATACGGCATTGTCATCAATGTGGAGCATGAAGGGAATCATCATTTATTTTCCGAAATCATGAAAAGAAAGATCACTGAAGAAGTCACTGTGCCGATCGATGTGGATAATGATCTTGCCCTTTTACAATATACAGGTGGGACTACAGGCTTTCCCAAAGGAGTCATGCTTACCCATAAGAACTTGCTGGCAAATACGAAAATGTGTAATGCATGGCTTTATAAAAATAAGCGCGGTGAGGAAAGGATCCTTGCGATTCTGCCTTTCTTCCATGTGTACGGTATGACTACGGTCTTGGTTCTTTCGGTCATGGAAGGGAACACCATGATCATCATGCCAAAGTTTGATGTCGAAGCGACGCTTAAAACCATCCAAAAACAGAAACCGACCATGTTTCCAGGAGCGCCAACGATGTATATCGGCCTCTTGAACCATCCGGATATCGCTAAATATGATCTTTCTTCCATCAATGCCTGTATTAGCGGTTCTGCATCATTGCCCTTAGAGGTTCAAGAGCAGTTTGAGAAAATTACCGGCGGGAAGCTTGTTGAAGGCTATGGACTTTCTGAAACCTCACCTGTGACACATGCAAATTTCATTTGGGATCAGCCGCGTGTAAAAGGAAGCGTTGGACTGCCGTGGCCGGACACTGACTCGGCGATCCTGTCCCTGGAGTCCTATGAAGAGCTTCCTCCGAATGAAATAGGCGAGATTGCCATAAAAGGACCACAGGTAATGAAAGGTTATTGGAACCGTCCGGATGAAACGGAAAAAACCTTTAAAAATGGCTGGCTGCTTACTGGCGATCTGGGTTATATGGATGAGCAGGGGTTCTTTTATGTCGTCGAGAGGAAAAAGGATACAATCATTGCCGGCGGTTTCAATATATATCCACGTGAGGTGGAAGAGGTGCTATACGAGCATGAGGCCATACAGGAAGTAGTTGTGGCAGGCATCCCTGACCCTTATCGAGGAGAGACCGTCAAGGCCTTTGTCGTCCTGAAAAAAAATGCCAAGGTCACTGAAGAGGAATTGAATGAATTTGCCAGAAAGAACCTGGCTTCGTATAAGGTACCGCGAAGCTATGAATTCAGGGATGAACTTCCTAAAACGACGATAGGAAAGATCCTGAGAAGAGTCCTTATCGAGGAGGAAAAGAAAAAAATATCCGAGGAAAGAAAAGAAGCTTAATCAAGCACCCCCTTTTAACGGAGCAGCGGAAGAAGGCTCCGTTTTGCAGAACAGCTGGACAAGCTATGGATGGTGACTGTACAATGAACAGAAGTGGAATGTAGGGATCCTTAAATAAGTTTTTGCTTGACAGTAAAGGGTCATCATTTTATGATAGAAATATGAATGATGGTTCATTCATTTTTCTGAAAGGGGACATCCAGTGAAAAGCAACAGACCAAAGTATAATCAAATTATTGATGCGGCCGTTATTGTCATTGCCCAAAACGGTTACTATCAAGCCCAAGTATCCAAAATCGCCAAGCAGGCAGGCGTAGCGGATGGCACCATATATCTTTATTTTAAAAATAAAGAAGATATCTTAATATCATTATTCCATGAAAAGATGGGCTATTTTGTGGAACAGATCGAAGAAGAGATAAAAGGAAAGAGCACTGCTTCGGAAAAACTGCATGTGCTCATCCAAAAACATTTTAAAAACCTTTCAGAAGACGTGAATTTAGCAATTGTCACTCAGTTGGAATTAAGACAGTCGAATAAAGAATTGCGCCTTAGGATTAATGATGTGTTAAGAGGGTATTTAAATTTAATCGATCAGATCATTATAGAAGGAAAAGAGAACGGCGAATTCCTGCCTGATTTAAATAATTTACTTGCCAGGCAGATGATTTTTGGAACGATTGATGAAACTGTGACGACTTGGGTCATGAATGAGCAAAAGTATTCGCTTCCTGACCTTGCACCAGACGTTCACCGCCTGCTGATTGGCGGCTGTGGCCTGAAAAGTTAACGATTTAAATAGAGGATGGCAAGCCATCCTCGAAAGAATCGGTTAATTCTGCTTCTAGCTTTAACTGGAAGTGATACATATAGAATTTTCAAAAAAGTTTGACTAGTATGCCTGGAGGGATTGATATGGAATATCTTAAGCTTTCTGTCGAAAATCATGTGGCTTTTATAACGATTGATCATGCACCAGCAAATGCACTTTCTTCGGCTATCATCGGAGAGCTTTCACAGGCATTCGATCAAATTGAGAAAGACGAAGCCGTACGGGTTGTCCTTCTTCATGGTGAAGGAAGATTCTTCTCTGCAGGAGCGGACATTAAAGAGTTTACGGAAGTGAAAAACGGGAAAGCCTTCGAGAAGCTGACCAAGAATGGTCAATCTGTATTTGAGAAAATCGAATCTTTTCCAAAACCGGTCATTGCAGCCATCCATGGAGCGGCGCTTGGCGGAGGATTGGAGCTGGCTATGGCCTGCCACATCCGTTTGGTCACCGAAAGGGCTAAACTTGGTTTGCCTGAGCTGCAGTTGGGCTTAATCCCCGGGTTTGCTGGGACCCAACGTCTTCCTCGTTACGTAGGCATGGCAAAGGCAGCTGAAATGCTGTTTACAAGTGAACCGATTTCAGGCACCCAAGCTGTGCAATGCGGATTGGCGAATCATGCCTTCACGGATGAAGAACTGATTCCAAAAGCTAAGGATCTAGCCAATAAAATTGCCAAGAAGAGCCCACTGGCATTAAAGTCGGCCATTGAGTTATTGAATTATTCCAAGCATGATTCCTACCATAAAGGTGTGGAAAGGGAAGCTGCCCTCTTTGGCCAGGCTTTCGATACTGCTGATGCACAAGAAGGAATCGCCGCTTTCATTGAAAAAAGGGAAGCTGTATTCAAAGGGAAATGATGTTTCGGTTTAAATAACTATTTTTATATATCATGCAGGATTTTGGTGAAATCTGTAGAACATTACTATATATCAATAAAATTCATAATCTTCAAAACTCAAATTATTCGGGAGGTATTATCGTGAACATTTATGTACTGCTGAAAAGAACATTTGATACAGAAGAAAAAATTACACTATCCAACGGGAAAATCAATGAGGATGGAGCAGAATTCATCATTAATCCATACGATGAGTATGCAGTTGAAGAAGCAATCCAGGTGCGTGATGCACAAGGCGGCGAAGTAACGGTTATTTCTGTCGGAACGGAAGAGGCTGAAAAGCAATTACGCACAGCGCTGGCAATGGGTGCTGACAAAGCTGTATTGATAAATATAGAAGACGACATAGAAAATGGCGACCAATTCACGACTGCCAAAATTATTGGCGAATACTTAAAAGATAAAAACGCCGATCTAATCATTGCAGGGAACGTTGCAATCGATGGCGGCTCCGGTCAAGTGGGACCACGCGTTGCCGAAATTTTGGAGATTCCTTATATTACAACCATTACTAAATTGGACATAGAAAATGGAAATGTAAGCGTTATCCGTGATGTCGAAGGTGACTCTGAAACGATCGAAGCCTCTCTTCCATTATTGGTGACAGCGCAACAAGGGCTAAATGAGCCACGTTATCCTTCATTGCCAGGAATCATGAAGGCAAAGAAAAAACCGCTTGAAGAATTGGAATTGGATGACCTGGATTTGGAAGAAGACGATGTTGAGGCCAAAACAAAAACGATTGAAATTTACCTTCCTGCTAAAAAAGAAGCTGGAAAAGTTTTGGACGGGGAAATCAGTGCTCAAGTTACCGAGCTTGTTCAATTATTACGCAGTGAAGCAAAAGTGATTTAATCGAAACGGTACTTTTCAAAACAACAACACACGACAAAAAGAAAAATAGAGCACAGGAGGTTTTTATAAATGGCTAGAAAGTTTCTTGTATTGGGCGAAGTTCGTGATGGTTCACTAAGAAATGTATCATTTGAAGCTATCGGTGCGGCTAAGCTTGCTGCGGATGGCGGGGAAATCGTTGGTGTTTTAGTTGGTGACAGCGTTCAGAATTTCGGTAATGAATTGATCCAGTATGGTGCAGACCGGGTTATTGCAGTCGAAAATGATCAATTGAAACAATATACTTCAGATGGATATGCGCAAAGCTTGCTTGCCGTCATCGGGCAGGAAAAGCCGGAAGGGATTTTCTTTGGACATACGGCCTTAGGAAAAGATCTTGCACCTAAATTGGCTGGAAAACTTGAATCAGGATTGATTTCCGACGTTACATCCATTGAAGAAGAAGGCGGAAATATCGTTTTCACCCGCCCGATATATTCTGGTAAAGCGTTTGAAAAGAAAATTGTTACAGCTGGCGTGATTTTCGCGACAATCCGTCCGAACAATATCGAACCATTAGCGAAAGATGAGTCCCGTTCTGGTGATGTTTCTACATTAAGTGTGGATATTAAGGACTTACGGACAATCATTAAGGATGTTGTTAGAAAAGCCAGTGAAGGGGTCGACCTTTCAGAAGCGAAAGTAATCATCGCGGGTGGCCGTGGCGTGAAAAGTGAAGATGGTTTTGAACCATTAAAGGAACTGGCACAGGTTCTTGGCGGAGCGGTAGGAGCTTCCCGAGGAGCATGTGATGCAGACTATTGCGATTACTCATTACAAATCGGGCAAACGGGTAAAGTCGTAACACCTGACCTTTATATCGCCTGCGGAATTTCCGGTGCAATCCAGCATTTAGCGGGAATGTCCAACTCCAAGGTTATCGTTGCCATCAATAAAGACCCGGAAGCTAACATATTCAATGTGGCTGATTATGGAATTGTCGGAGATCTTTTCGAAGTCGTTCCATTGCTTACGGAAGAATTCAAAAAACTTAAAGTTAACGCGTAAAAGAAATAATACAGATGAGGGGCAAGACATTCGGCATAAGCCGATACATGTCTTGCCCCTTTATTTGCGCTACTGGGGAGGGTTTTTGGCCTGCATAATCACTCTTTTTTTGGACATCCTACCACTGAAGCAAAATATTAGCATCGATTTGAGCAACAGTGGTATACTGTTTTTAGTTATTTGAGTAAATTTGAGGAGGAAATATATATGGCTATTGTAAATGCAACTGACCAAACTTTCACAACAGATACTAGCGAAGGTGTCGTTCTTGTAGACTTTTGGGCTCCATGGTGTGGACCTTGTAAAATGATCGCTCCTGTTCTTCAAGAGCTTGATACTGAAATTGGCGATACAGCAAAAATCGTAAAAGTGGATGTAGATGAAAACCAAGAAACAGCTGGAAAATTCGGTGTGATGAGCATCCCGACATTAATCGTCCTTAAAGACGGTGAAGTGGTCGATAAGGTTGTTGGTTTCCAACCTAAAGAAGCACTTGCTGAACTTATTGCAAAACACGCGTAATAGTAAGTTAGCTAAAAAAAGCTTCAAGTCTGCGGACTTGAAGCTTTTTTCGCTATCTTGATATATAATGATTGTAAAAATGGGAGAACAGGAGGCTGAATGCATGAATCAACAAATAAAGAATAAACTTGCCCTTCTTCCCGATCAACCTGGTTGTTATTTAATGAAAGATCGTCAGGGAACGATCATATATGTAGGCAAAGCGAAAGTGTTGAAAAATCGTGTCCGTTCTTATTTTACGGGATCTCATGATGGGAAAACATTTCGACTCGTGAACGAGATTGAGGATTTCGAATACATCGTCACCTCTTCCAATATCGAGGCTCTTATTTTAGAGTTGAACTTAATCAAAAAACATGACCCAAAATATAATGTCATGCTAAAGGATGATAAGACGTATCCTTTCATCAAGCTGACTGCGGAACGCCACCCGCGTCTAATCATTACGCGAAAGGTCAAAAAAGACAAAGGGAAATATTTTGGTCCTTATCCGAATGCATTTGCAGCTAACGAAACGAAAAAATTGCTCGACCGCATCTATCCCCTAAGAAAATGCAATACGTTACCGGATCGCGTTTGTCTCTACTATCACCTTGGCCAGTGCCTTGCCCCATGTGTATATGATGTAGAGGAACAGGAATATAAAAAAATGGTCGATGATATCAACCGGTTCTTGAACGGCGGGCATACTGAAATAAAAAAAGAACTGACTGAAAAAATGCTGGAGGCATCGGAAGAGCTCGATTTCGAGAGGGCCAAGGAGTTCCGTGACAAGATTGCCCACATCGATATTACGATGGAAAAGCAGAAAATGATGACGACCGATTTCATCGACAGGGATGTATTTGGCTTTGCCTATGATAAAGGCTGGATGTGCGTTCAGGTATTTTTTGTCCGGCAGGGTAAATTGATAGAAAGGGATGTTTCGCTTTTTCCGGTCTACGATGAACCGGAACAGGAACTTCTTACATTCCTCGGTCAGTTTTACGAGATTACGAACCACTTTAAACCAAAGGAAATCTTGCTGCCAGAATCTGTGGATGCCGAAATGGCCGAAGGGCTGCTTGGTGTCAAAACGATTCACCCGAAACGGGGAGCGAAAAAAGACATGCTTAAATTGGCGAATAAAAATGCCTCCATCGCCCTTCAGGAAAAATTCTCTTTGATTGAAAGGGATGAAGAAAGAACGATCAATGCGGTGGAAAACCTCGGGAAACAACTGGGTATCTACACCCCGCATCGAATTGAAGCTTTTGATAACTCCAATATCCAGGGAAGTGACCCCGTTTCCGCTTTAGTCGTGTTCATTGATGGGAAGCCGGAAAAAAGAGAGTACCGCAAATATAAGATCAAGACGGTCCAGGGACCTGATGATTATGAATCGATGCGTGAAGTGGTCAGAAGAAGATATTCACGAGTATTGAAAGAAGGGCTGCCGCTTCCGGACTTGATCATCATTGATGGCGGAAAGGGACATGTCGAAGCGGTAAGGGATATTCTGGAAAATGAATTAGGCTTGGATATTCCACTTTCAGGCCTCATTAAGGATGAAAAGCATAGAACCTCGCAATTGATGATCGGAAATCCGCTTGAACTTGTACCTCTTGATTCAAGGAGCCAGGAATTTTACCTATTGCAAAGAATTCAGGATGAAGTGCATCGGTTCGCGATTACGTTTCATCGCCAGCTACGCGGGAAAAATGCGGTTCACTCCCAGCTTGATGATATTCCAGGAGTCGGGGAAAAGCGAAGGAAGCAATTATTAAGGCATTTTGGATCATTGAAGAAAATCAAAGAGGCGACGGCCGAGGAAATCATGGAAGCTGGCATGCCAAAAGGGGTAGCCGAGGGAATCGTTAGAAAATTACAAGAATAATCTTGCTACCGATAAATCTCTATGCTATGATTAAAAGGAATTTTTAACTAGACAACTTAAAAGTGCTGATAGAGGTGCGGAATTCAAGAGTAAAAACCTGGAGAAGTATGAGCTTCCATGAAAGGTTTTGAAAGGGGACGCCGCCGAAGGAAGACAAGACTCATACCTTGTCCTCCTGGTCCGACATTTAAGAAATGGCGGATTGTCAGGGTTTATACCCTGGAGAGCTATCTCACTGTGTTTACAGTATTAGATATGTGACCACAGCAATGAGATATTTCTCATTGCTTTTTTTATTGCCTAAAAAGTAGAGAGGGTGCATGAGGATGGCATTAATCGTTCAAAAATTCGGCGGAACATCCGTCGGTAGCGTAGAAAAAATCAAAAATGTTGCCAATCGGGTAATCGAGGAAGCGGAGAATGGAAATGAGGTGGTCGTCGTTGTTTCAGCTATGGGGAAAACAACGGACCAATTGGTTTCCATGGCGCGTGATATTTCCGGATCCCCGAGCAAGAGGGAAATGGATATGCTATTGACGACTGGGGAACAAGTAACGATTTCCCTGTTAACGATGGCATTGATTGAAGAAGGACATGAAGCCATTTCGTATACTGGCTGGCAGGCTGGCATGCAAACGGAATCCGTTCATGGGAATGCCCGGATTTTAAACATCGATGCCACGAGGATCCAAGCTCAGCTTCAGGAGAAGAAAATAGTGGTGGTAGCCGGTTTCCAGGGTAACGATGCAAATGGGGAAATCACTACCTTAGGGCGAGGAGGATCCGATACGACGGCGGTTGCCATCGCTGCAGCGCTGAATGCGGATAGATGCGATATTTATACGGATGTAACGGGTGTTTTCACAACGGACCCACGCTCCATAAAAGGCGCGCGAAAACTCCAATCCATTTCTTACGATGAAATGCTGGAACTTGCCAACCTGGGGGCGGGGGTCCTTCACCCAAGGGCTGTCGAATATGCAAAAAATTATCAAATTCCGCTTGAAGTCCGTTCAAGCATGGAGAGAGAATCAGGTACGATCATAGAGGAGGAAGCAACTATGGAAGAAAACTTAATTGTACGCGGCATTGCTTTTGAAGACAGTATTACGAGGGTCACAATATATGGTTTGCCCCAATCACTTGGTGCATTATCCACAATCTTCACGACGCTTGCGAAAAACCGGATCAATGTGGACATCATCATTCAAAGCATGACTGCCGAGGATACGACGAATCTATCTTTTTCCACAAAAAGTGAAGATACGGAAGCGGCCTTGATCGTGCTGGAAAATAATAAAGAACAATTGGGGTTCGACCGAGTCGAAACGGAGAGCGGGTTGGCCAAAGTGTCCATCGTCGGTTCTGGTATGGTATCCAATCCGGGAGTGGCTGCCGAAATGTTTGAAGTGATGGCCAATACAGGCATCCAGGTGAAAATGGTCAGCACATCGGAAATTAAAGTTTCGACCGTCGTCAATGAAAAGGAAATGGTGAAGGCGGTTGAATCCCTTCATGAAGCATTTAAACTTGGTCAGCATGCAAATGTGCTAGCTTAAGTGTCAGGAGTCCAATAAAAAACAGACTTCCGGTAAAAAGGGTAAGTCTGTTTTCAGGGCTCATTAGATTGGATCTCTGGGATCCCATTGGATGGTGAATATCACTTTTTTTGCGCGGCGTTTGATTTCTTCCGTTGATTCGCTGAGGAATTTTTTTTGCAGTGTAAACTGCTCGGCAAGGAAACCGGCTTCAAGTTGGAAGTGACAATCAGGGTGTAAATCCAAACGGCGGCTGATTATTTCACCTGTCAGGGATAATTCCATCTCGTGTTTCGTATATTTCAAGATTTCCAGATTGCCCCATCCAGCGTTTTGGAAGAATTCAATCACTTCCTGATCGCCATTCAATGGGAATTTTCTTGCTAATTGTTTACCTGCCCAATAGAGGATTTGATTAGAGTCTTTTCCGAGAATATCGTTCAATAGAACTTCTCTGATTAATTCGTATCCGAAAGCTGGAACTTGGAATTCTTCAGTTGTTTGAATTTCTTCAGTTTGAATCTCTTCTTCTATCGCAGCAGCAATATTTTTTTTCATAATTTATCGCCTCTTTCTGTAAATCTATTATAAACGTATTTCTTTTGCAAATTATACTGTTTTTTATTTATTTAAATCACAATTGGAAAAAAATGAGAAATTATACCGGGATATTAATAGTTAAATTAGAAATTTCTTCAAAATATCATCTTGACAAACAAAAAATAGCCAATATAATCCAATAAAATCTATTCTGAAAAAGAGATTTCTTGTATCCGTTTTCTTGACGCACATAGAAGTCAGGAGTAAAATGGACATGTCACATAATTGTAAAGGAAGTATAGAGGAGTTTTTTGACTCTATACTGTATTTTCACGCGGAGATAAAAGGTAGCCACCAGTTTATCTTTGCATGATTTTTCACAAATTAAGGGGGGGCACTTAGTGGCAAAAAATCGTGAGTTTGGGAATCGCAGGCTTCATTCACTTCTAGGAGTAATTCCAATTGGTCTATTCCTAATTTTTCATTTATCGGTAAACTTTATGGCAACAAAAGGAGAAGAAACTTTTAATGGGGCAGTTCATTTAATTGAGTATACGCCCGTGAAGATTTTGGTAGAATGGGTCGTCATCTATCTACCGCTCATTTTCCATGCTGTGTACGGAATTTATATTGCCTTTACAGCAAAAAACAATTTAGGCAGATTTAGTTTCTTCCGTAACTGGATGTTCATGCTGCAACGCCTAACTGGAATCATAACGTTGATTTTCCTTGTTTGGCATATATGGGCAACTAGAATTCAAGCAGCTATGGGTGCTGAAGTTAACTTTGACATGATGGCAGAGATTTTCTCTAGTCCATTCATGATTGTGTTCTATATTGTTGGTATTATCTCGGCAATCTTCCACTTTGCTAATGGATTATGGTCATTTGCTGTGAGCTGGGGTCTTACAGTTTCACCAAGATCGCAAAGAATCATGACTTACTTTACATTGATCGTTTTCGTTCTTCTTTCTTATATCGGAATCAGCGCAATTTTCGCATTCGTATAAGAAGATAGAGTTCATTTATAAGAATTAGGAAAAACATAGCTTGGCTAATGGAAATAAGGGAGTGACAGAATTGGGTAAAGGTAAAATAGTTATCGTTGGTGGAGGTCTAGCTGGATTAATGGCTACGATCAAAGCAGCAGAGCTGGGACAACAGGTTGATTTATTTTCTTTAGTGCCTGTTAAACGCTCTCACTCAGTTTGTGCCCAAGGCGGAATCAACGGGGCAGTAAATACAAAAGGTGAAGGGGATTCTCCATATATCCACTTCGACGATACAGTTTATGGCGGAGATTTCTTGGCTAACCAACCGCCGGTTAAAGCGATGTGCGAAGCAGCACCATCGATCATTCATATGTTTGACCGTATGGGTGTTATGTTCAACCGTACTCCGGAAGGTCTTCTTGATTTCCGTCGTTTCGGTGGTACTCAACATAGCCGTACAGCATTCGCTGGTGCAACAACTGGTCAGCAATTACTTTACGCATTGGACGAGCAGGTTCGCCGTTATGAAGTTGAAGGCCTTGTAACGAAATATGAAGGCTGGGAATTCCTTGGAGCTGTTATCGATGATGAGCAAACAGCACGCGGTATCGTAGCACAAAACCTGACTTCAATGGAAATCAAATCATTCCCTGGAGACGCAGTCATCATGGCGAGCGGCGGCCCTGGAATCATTTTCGGTAAATCAACGAACTCAATGATCAATACAGGCTCAGCAGCTTCCATCGTTTATCAGCAAGGTGTTAATTATGCTAATGGTGAGTTCATTCAAATTCACCCGACAGCAATCCCTGGCGATGACAAACTTCGTCTAATGAGTGAATCCGCTCGTGGTGAAGGTGGACGTATCTGGACATATAAAGACGGGAAACCTTGGTATTTCCTTGAAGAAAAATACCCTGCTTATGGTAATCTAGTACCTCGTGATATCGCGACTCGTGAAATCTTCGACGTATGTATGAACATGAAGCTTGGCATTAATGGTGAAAACATGGTTTACCTGGATCTATCACATAAAGATCCTAAATTACTTGATATTAAACTTGGCGGAATCATTGAAATCTACGAGAAATTCATGGGTGAAGATCCTCGTAAAGTTCCAATGAAAATTTTCCCTGCCGTTCACTATTCTATGGGCGGACTTTGGGTTGATTATGACCAAATGACTAACATCAAAGGTTTATTCGCTGCAGGTGAGTGCGATTATTCACAACATGGCGGTAACCGTCTTGGTGCCAACTCACTTCTTTCCGCAATCTATGGTGGTTCAGTCGCTGGACCGAACGCCGTTAAATATATTGAAGGCCTTGCTAAAACTTCAGAATCCATTCCTTCTTCATTGTATGAAGGGTACGAAAAACAAGAACAAGAGAAATGGAATGAAGTCATGTCTCTTGATGGTAACGAAAATGCGTACGTCCTTCACAAAGAACTTGGTGAGTGGATGACACAGCATGTTACTGTAGTTCGTTACAATGACAAGCTGAAAGAAACGGATAACAAGATTCTTGAGCTGATGGAACGTTACAAGAAAATTAACATCAATGACACGGCTAAATGGAGTAACCAAGGAGCTGCATTCACTAGACAGCTGCAAAACATGATGCAATTGGCTCGTGTAATCACAATTGGTGCATTAAACCGTGACGAAAGCCGCGGAGCGCATTACAAACCTGATTTCCCAGAACGTAATGATGAGGAATTCATGAAAACTACTATGGCAACATTCAAAGGCTTGGATCAAGCACCTGAATTCCATTATGAAGACATAGATGTATCACTGATCGCACCGCGTAAACGTGACTACACTACGAAACACTAAAGAGGGGGAGCAAAAAAATGGTTGAAACTAAATCTGAGACTAAAACAGTCCGTTTTATAATCACTCGTCAAGATACACCGGATTCAGCTCCTTATGATGAGGAATTCGAATTAGCGTACCGTCCGAATATGAACGTAATTTCCGCCCTAATGGAAATTCGTCGTAATCCAGTAACGGTACAAGGCAAGCACACTACAGCAATCGCATGGGACATGAACTGTCTTGAAGAGGTATGTGGTGCTTGTTCAATGGTTATCAATGGTAAACCAAGACAATCATGTACAGCTCTTATCGATCAATTGGAGCAGCCGGTTCGTCTAGCACCAATGCGTACATTCCCTGTTGTTCGTGACCTGCAAGTCGATCGCAGCCGTATGTTCGACTCATTGAAAAAGGTAAAAGCATGGATTCCAATCGATGGAACGTACAACCTTGGACCAGGACCGCGTATGCCAGAAAAGAAACGTCAATGGGCTTACGAGTTATCTAAATGTATGACTTGCGGTGTATGTTTGGAAGCTTGTCCGAACGTAAACAGCAATTCAGACTTCATGGGGCCACAACCATTATCACAAGTTCGTTTATTCAACGCACATCCAACTGGTGCAATGAACAAAGCTGAACGTTTAAATACGATCATGGGTGATGGAGGACTTGCAAACTGCGGTAACTCACAAAACTGCGTGCAGTCTTGCCCTAAAGGCATTCCATTAACGACTTCGATTGCTGCGTTGAACCGTGATACTACGATCCAACAATTCCGTAACTTCTTCGGCAGTGATGAAGTTTAATCATGAACATGAAAGAACCTGTATCTTATGATATGGGTTCTTTTTTTCATTGTTTTACATACACAGACTTGGTTGGGAATCGAGAGAATCATAAACGATTGATAACTGGGGTTGAAGTGTAAATCCAGCACCAGGCCAACTGTGAAGGATTTGTGAAGTGAGCTTGATAATTTACCCTGCTTTCAATAGAAAATCCTTTTCATTATCGTTGTTTTCTTATAAAATGAGTGAATAGTCATTCAATTCAGAAAGGGTGTGCACAAGTTGGGCAAAATATCATATATCGATAATATTACGGAGTGGATCAATGATTTTTCTTTTAAACATGAGATTAAGATCCGCTTTTCGGAAACTGATATGTTTGGGCACTTGAATAACACGATTCCTTTTACTTATTTTGAGGAAGCTCGGATTGAGTATTTCAACAGTATGGGGTTCATGAAGGATTGGACCTCGGCTGAATGCGGTGAGATGCCGGTTGTTGCCAATTTACAGTGTGATTACCTTAAGCAGATGTTTTTCAATGATCAATTGACAATCCATGTGAAAGCTGACCATATCGGGAATTCTTCAGTGGACCTACACTATATGGGGACTAAACAAGATGGTTCCATTTGTTTAACGGGCAGGGGGACGATTGTGCAAGTGTCCAAGGCCACTGGGAAGCCGGTACCTTGGACGGAAGACATGAAGCGTTCTATGCTGTATACTGTGCTGGAACATTCCTAAAAATATTTCCATTTAGACAAGTAAAAGAGTCACTCCATTGCCCCAGCCGACATACTATATCTTGACTAAATAGACACCCACTCCGGGTTTTATGCTGGTGAAGGCAAGGAGGGTAACATTACTTGAAGGAGAACGAATTCACTCATAAGCCATTACTCACCAAAAGAGAAAAAGAAGTATTTGAGTTACTAGTACAAGACAAAACAACAAAAGAAATCGCAGGTGAATTGTTTATTAGCGAAAAAACAGTTCGAAACCATATTTCGAATGCGATGCAGAAGCTTGGAGTTAAAGGACGTTCGCAGGCAGTCATAGAACTCCTTCGTATGGGAGAACTTAAGCTTTAATGTGTTAACTCTTAATACGTAAGCCTTATAAATAATTTCTCTCCCGTTCATTGGCAGCATATAAGGAAGGGCAAAACAATTTGGTTGTTTTGACTTCTTTGGATGCTGCTTATTTTTATGGCGGGGTTTCATTATGATTCCAGTCAATCAATCTTGAAAATCATTTCACTTTCATCCAAAATGGTAGTATGATAAGTTTCATGAAGTGGGGAGCTGTGTTTATGGATGAAGAGAAGCAGGCGGCATATGTAGCCGATATCGAGAAGGAATTGCGCTATGTATCGTCATGGCTTAAGCAAAGGGGAAGAGAAATTCTCCATGATTATAAAATTACCATTCCTCAATTCGTGGCTTTGCAATGGCTTTTTGAATCAGGGGACATGACGATTGGCGAATTGTCCACGAAGATGTTTCTCGCTTTCAGTACAACGACGGACCTGATTGACCGCATGGAGAAACATCAGCTTGTCCAGCGTGTCAGGGATGAAAAGGATCGGCGTGTGGTTCGAATTCACCTTCTTGAAGAAGGCGAACGGATAATCGAAGAAGTGATTAATAAACGGAGGC
Source organism: Peribacillus sp. 05N428 (assembly GCF_056397085.1). Classification (NCBI taxonomy): domain Bacteria; kingdom Bacillati; phylum Bacillota; class Bacilli; order Caryophanales; family Bacillaceae; genus Peribacillus; species Peribacillus sp. 05N428. Next base: position 262,658 of record NZ_JBFTMS010000003.1, read on the forward strand.
AGTACTTGAGTGGCGTGTTAGTCAATTTTAACGAATCTGACATCATGTCCCTCAAAGGGATTCTAGTAAAACTACATCAAGAAATGAAAGAAAAATGAGGCGAGTTTTTTGAAACAACCGATAGGCATCATTGATTCAGGAGTAGGCGGCTTGACAGTAGCTAAAGAAGTCATGCGTCAGCTTCCAAATGAAAATATAATTTACTTAGGTGATACAGCAAGATGCCCATATGGGCCGAGGACAAAAAAAGATGTCCAAACCTTCACATGGCAAATGACGAGATTTTTGATGAAGAAGGATATAAAAATGCTGATCATCGCTTGCAATACAGCAACTGCAGCTGTATTGGATGAAATCAGGGCTATACTTCCGATTCCTGTGTTGGGTGTCATACACCCAGGGGCAAGGGCGGCATTGAAAGTTTCTGATTCCTTGCATATTGGAGTTATCGGTACGGAAGGCACGGTAAAAAGCAAAGCTTATGACGATGCACTTGCTTCCATCAATTCCGATGTGAAAGTAGATAGTTTAGCATGCCCGAAATTTGTCCCGATCGTAGAAAGCGGGGAGTTTCAAGGGGGGATCGTCAATCGGGTCGTGGCACAAACCTTGAACCCGTTGAAGAAAACGAAGATCGATACACTGATCCTTGGCTGTACCCATTATCCACTGCTGGGGCCTGTAATCTCTTCTTATATGGGGGATGAAGTACAAGTCATTTCCTCTGGCGAAGAGACGGCCCGGGAGGCAAGTGTCATTTTGGATTACTATAAATTAATCAATAAAAGCAAGCTCCGTCCAGTTCATCGCTTTTATACAACCGGTTCAAGAGATATGTTTGGTTCCATCGCATCGAGCTGGCTCGGTATTCATGCCAATACCATCGAAACAATTAAAATCGATCACTTATAAGACTTCCATTAGGAAGTTTCAGACTGTAGACATACTCGATGAAAATGGAGTTTGTCTGCAGTTTTTTTTGCTTGTACATTTGGCCGTTGATTGGAGCGTCAGGCACTCGTTTTCCCCGCAGGTGGATGAAATGACCCTATCCATCATTCCGATTATACTTGGGGATGGGAGTCGATTGTTCCATTGAGGAAATCTCCCCAAATCCTAATGAAGCTAAAAAAGATGCATCAGTACAGGCAAATTGCCCAGCTCCATTATCGGAGGGAAAAATAATTGGTCTATTTTCCCCTAGGGCTCGTATAAATAGGAGTACAAACTGTCCTAGGAGTGATTTTATGTCCAATAAATCAAAAGTAACAATGGCTGTGACCATTCTGGCATCTTCTTTTTGGCTTTCAGGCTGCGGATTATTTGGCGGTGAAGAGAAAAAGGAAATTGATCCCCCGAAGGATGTTTCATTAGTCGAGGATGAATCTTCATTAAAAGAAACAGAAACGAATGGTGAGGAAAAGCCAGCGACTGAGGGAGAAGAAGGCGCTGTGGAATCGAAAACGGTGAAGACGGAGTTATATTTAATTGATAAAAGCGGGTATGTGGTTCCACAGACATTGGAACTTCCTAAATCGGAAGCTGTCGCTAAACAAGCCCTTGATTACCTTGTCAATAACGGACCAGTCACGGATAAACTTCCGAATGGGTTCAGGGCCGTCATTCCTGCCGATACCCAAATAAGCGTGAACATTAAAGACGGGGTGGCTGTGGCGGACTTTTCGCCGGAATTCAAAAACTATCAGAAAGAGGATGAACTTAAAATCCTTCAAGCCATCACATGGACCCTGACACAATTCGACTCGGTCGATAAAATCCAAATGAGAATCAATGGGGAAGATATTTCCGAAATGCCGGTCAATGGTACACCGATAGATGAAAATATCTCAAGGTCGTCAGGAATCAATATCGATACGAGTGACGTAGTCGACATTTCCAATACCAAAGCACTGACCGTTTATTATGTAGGCGGTGATGAGGAGTACACTTATTATGTTCCGGTGACGCGCAGGATCAGCGAAACGGTGTCTGATAATGTAACAGCAGTCATTCAGGAATTAACGAAGAGTCCTTCAGGTTCTAACCTGCAAACAGGGTTCATGAGTGATGTAGCTTTACTTGACGAGCCTAAAGTGGCAGAAGGTAAGGTCAGCCTGAATTTTAACGAAAATATCCTTGGAAGCTTTAAAGAGAAAAAGGTATCACAGGAGGTCCTTGATGCCTTGGTCCTTTCCTTGACGGAACAGAAAGGAATTGAAAGCGTTGAAGTGCAAGTGCAGGGCAGCGCAGATGTTCTTAATGAAGAAGGTAAGAAATTATCCGAACCAGTCGTCCGTCCAGAGAAAGTCAACACAGGCAGTTTTTAAATATATGTAGAAATAAAACAATGAGGCAGCTTGCAGCTGCCTCTTATTTTTTTGCCTCCGCCATTGAATGACCACGCTGTTAGAGAGTTGAAAGCTATACAGCCCCGAAGCAATTTCCCGTGTTGTGGGAAAGTTTTTACATAAATAAATTTTTAAAAGGGGAAATTACTTTTAAACATGTAATTAATGGGGGGGTATTATGGATCAAAAGGTCATTCAGGCTTTACACATCTATGTTTTAATCATCATGAATACAGGGTTCATGGTACATGTCCTGCTCCTTCCCAATATCTTATCCGCATCTCAACGCGACGGATGGATAAGTGTCATAATAAGTGTTGTTCCATGTATCGTTTGGACACTATTTATTTTTTATATTTATAAAAAACTAGATAAAGAAGATATAATCTCTTTTCTGAAAAAATGGTCTACACCTTTTGTTACATATATTTTCACGATAGCATTTGGCTTGTACTTTATAATTAACGCATTCATTACCATTAAATTTACATTGATTTGGGCAAAAGCTAATTATACTCATGACATACCAAACATCGTAGTCGTCAGTCTATTCACTTTTATTTGTATTTTTGCAAGTTATAAAGGAATACGCACCATAAGTACTTTGGCTCTCCTATTTCTTCCGGTCGTCACTATTTTGGGGATATTTGTGGGGCTGGGGAACACGAGTAATAAGAATTACGAATTATTGTTCCCGATATTTGAAAGCGGGTATCGCCATACACTAAATGGAATGCTGTATACGAGTGCAGGATATTTAGAAATCATCGTTTTTTTATTTTTAACTCCTTACTTGAAAAACAAGCTAAAAGCCAAGTGGCTTTTACTGGTTGGTATTATCCTCATGATGCTGACGTTAGGCCCCCTCATGGGAGCGATGGCAGAATTTGGTTCTGTGGAAGCTGTGAAAATGAGGAATCCGGCTTACGAACAGTGGAAGTTGCTAAGATTTGGCTATTATATTACTCGACTCGATTTCCTTTCCATTTTCCAATGGCTTTCAGGTGCCATGATCCGAATAAGTTTATGTTTATTTATAGGCTATAAGTTAATCTCGAATTCAAAACATCAGAAGTGGATCCTGCTTTCACTATATTTGTTAATTGTTATTGGAACGCTAATCCATTGGGATGCTACTTCATTTTTTAATTTTATATACAAATATTTCTTTCCAATAAGCAGTCTGTTTCTTTTTAGTTCTGCAATTATACTGTTATTTATTATTTTTAAAAAGGGAAAAGGAAAAGGTGAAACATTATGAAGAAGGGAAATTTGAATGGTACTCCTTCTTGTATTGACCAAATCCGAAAATGGTTCGAACATTCTTCCGATGTTGTTTTAAGAACAAAAACTTTTGATAATGAAGGTCGTTATTTGTTGGGATTTTTATATGCGCCAAACTTAGTGGATATGCCATTCATCAATGAAGTGATTCTGCCTACAATATCTAAAGCGGTTCAAGAAAATGGCGAATTAACAATTGATCAATTAAGCAATATCATGGAGATCAGTACGCTTAAAAAGGGCTCCGATTTAAAAGGCGGAGTAGAAAGCAATCTTTTTTCAGGAGACCTGATCATTATTAATGAATCTTCCAACGAAATTTACTATACCCCATTAGCTAATTCCCCTAAGCGCAGTCCGGAAGAATCCAATATAGAATCTTCCATTCGGGGACCTAGGGATGGATTCGTTGAGAATATAGCGGATAACATGTCTTTAATTCGCCAGAGGTTAAAAACGGCATCACTTAAATGTATAGAATATACAATCGGGAAACGAAGTAAAACTAAAATATTGCTGCTATATATTGATGACATTATCAATCCCTCGATTCTTTTGGATGTTAAAAAACGATTGGATTCATTAAAGGCTGATATCATAGTCAGCAGTTACCAAGTTGAAGAACTCTTATATGATACTCAATTTTCCATTTTCCCCTTAATGGAGTATATCGGTCGACCGGATTATGTTGTTGAATCCTTGAATCAAGGGCGCTTTGCCATCCTGGTAGACGGGAATCCCACAAGCTTGATCGGACCAACGAGTATTAATCAGTTACTTTATGCTGCCGATGACGCACATGCAAGCTTTTTTTACATTAGTTTTATGCGCATCATTCGTGTAGTCTCATTATTTGTAACGGTTACGTTACCGGGATTTTTTATAGCGTTGGTTACCTATCAATTCGATCAAATTCCCTTTTCGCTTCTTGCGACGATTTCAATCACGAGACAGGGATTACCCATACCTGCTTCTTTGGAGGCATTCGTAATGATCATATTATTTGAACTATTTAAGGAAGCCGGTCTTCGCCTGCCAAAAGCTGTTGGTCCGACGGTTTCTGTATTGGGTGGATTGATTATAGGTGATGCAGCGATTCGGGCAGGGCTGACTTCACCCTCCATGCTCGTAGTAATAGCTGTTACAGTTCTCTCAAGCTATACCCTAATCAATCAGAATATCGCTGGGAATATTGTTCTTATAAGGTTATTCATATTTGCATGTTCAGCATTTCTAGGCTTGTTTGGATTCTTCATGGGAATATTTCTTATCTTGATTGTTGTAGTTTCCTTGGAAAGTTTCGGACAGCCTTTTGTGAATCCATTTTCCAAACCAAATAAATCGGACATTTTAAAAGTCTTATTCAAGCTTCCGTATGGGATGTTAAGGCAGCGGAATCAAGCTCTACAATCCAGTGATAATGAATCGCAAAAGGGGTCGGACAAATGAGAAAGCTAATTGCAGTCATGGTAATTGGCTGTCAACTTTTATTGACGACAGGCTGCTGGGGAATGAAGGAAATTCAAGCTCAAACATATGGATCCGCTCTAGGGATCGATTATAAAGAGGGTGAATTCATCTTATACTTTCAAGCATTGAATTTTGCGGATATAGCAAAACAAGAGGGGGCCACAGCATTACAAGAAAAAACTGGTGTTGTCATTGGGAAAGGTAAAGGGGAAAGTATCGAAGAAGCATTTACTGAATTAGAACAAAATGCAGCATTGCCACTTTATATCGGGCATGTTAACTCCTTCATTTTAAGTGAGGATGTAATCAATAAGAAAATGAAGGATTTCATTGAATATGTAGGGAAAGAGCCCTTATTGCGATACAATTCATGGCTGTTTGTTACAAACGAGGATATTAAAAAGGTGTTTAACGGTGATAGTTTCTTTAATCTTCCTAACTTATTCACGATCATTCAAAGGCCAGAGACCGTTATTAATGAAAACTATTTCATTTCCCCGTTAAAATTCAGTGAACTGGTTTCGAAATTTTATCAACCGGTTGGTTCCATTTTAATTCCCTCTATGGTAATAAATGAGCGTCATTACACAGACAGGGGTAAAGAAAAAAAGATACCAACGTTGAATGGCGGTTATGTTTTATCAAAACAACAGTATAAAGGGTTCGTAAGTAAACAAGATTTGACTGGTATGAAATGGGTTGGAAATAAGGCGACTGTCATGTTTTTTTCCCTGAATAAACAAAAGGTAAGTGTTGAAATCATGGACCCCAAAACAAACATCAAAGTATTGGAACAACAGAAGAAACCCTTATATGATTTAGAAGTTAAAGCAAATGGGATATTGAAACAAAATATAGACAACTTGGATATGGAAAAAATCGAAAAAAAGGTAGAAATAAAAATCAAGCAAGATATTTTGAGGACATTGGAGACGGGGGAGAAAATCAATACAGACCTTTTTAACATAAGTGAAAAGGCATACAGATACCATGTCAATAAGTGGGATAATAAAATTATTAATTCCTTTGATAAGACTTCAATAAATAACATAAAAGTTAATATCCATATTGAACATAGTGAAAATTACAAACGTTAGTTTATAAGTTTCAGGTTATTGCAGATGAGGGAGTTGTGTTAGACTTAACTTATCTGGAAAATTCAGCGGCTGTTGTTGAACATGATAGGCAGAGTTGAATCCGTCCGTTGGCACTGGAGAAGAAGCGGCTTTTACATATGACGGATGACAGCAAATTCTTTCTCAGCCCCAAAAGAACTCCCGTGCCGATAAAATGAAAAAGGGTGAAATGAAAAATGAAGACAGTAATCATTGCAACGAAAAATAAAGGGAAAGCCAAGGAGTTCGAAAGCTTATTTTCTGCTAAAGGTTATGAAGTCAAAACACTTCTCGATGTACCGGATGCCCCGGATGTGGAGGAAACAGGCACGACCTTTGAAGAAAATGCGATCCTGAAGGCAGAGGCCATTGCCCATCAGCTAGGCCACTTTGTCATTGCTGATGATTCCGGATTGATTGTAGATGCATTGGAGGGCCGTCCAGGCGTATATTCTGCCCGCTACGCTGGAGAGGCCAAGAGTGATGAAGCAAACACGGAAAAAGTCCTCCGCGAACTGGAAGGCGTGCCAAAAGAGGCTAGGACGGCGAGATTTTATTGCGCCTTGGCACTAGCGTCGCCCAACCAGGAAACGATTACGGTATCGGGAACGATGGAAGGCTTGATCACGGAACAGCCTTCAGGAACGAATGGATTTGGTTATGATCCCATCTTTTTTGTAGAGGAACAGGGCAAAACAAACGCTGAATTGACAAAAGAGGAAAAAAACCAAATCAGCCACCGTGCCAACGCATTGAGGGCCCTAGATGAAAAACTTGATCTATTTCTAAAAAGGGAAGAAGGAATGTGACGATGAAAGTGCTAATAATGAGTGACAGTCATGGCTTAACTCATGAAATCAGCATGATTGCCGACCGTCATAAACAAGAGGTCGCCGCCATGATCCATTGCGGTGATTCAGAGTTGGAGAGAAATGACCCTCACATGTCGGAGTTTTTGGCCGTTGGCGGGAATTGCGACTATGATTCGGCATATCCGGATGACATTGTGGAGAATATCTCAGGCAAGCGTTTCTTCGTAACGCATGGACACCTCTATAACATAAATATGACCTTGATGAACCTATCTTATAAAAGTGAAGAGACAGGGGCGGATATTATTTGCTTTGGTCACTCCCATGCTGCAGGCTCAGAGTGGATTGACGGCAAGCTCTTCATCAACCCGGGAAGCATACGGCAGCCGCGGGGACGAAAAGAGAAAACCTATGCCATTTTGGAGATTGGAAATGACCAACTTGAAATCATCTATTATGACCTTGAAGGAAAAATCGTTGAGGATCTAAGAAATGCTTATCAAATGGAATGACTTCATGTATAATGAACAGGAAGCGTTTTTCCCCGCTTCCTGGTTCTTTAAAAAAAGAAAAAACTTTTTTTGAAAAACCGTTGACTTCCTTTTGATATCCTACTATAATAAGAAGTGTCCTAAGGGAACAGTTAAGGTAATACATAAGTTTTACCGCAACTTATATCATAAACGTCTCAGTAGCTCAGCTGGATAGAGCAACGCCCTTCTAAGGCGTCGGTCGGGAGTTCGAATCTCTCCTGGGACACTAACTTAAAAAGCCAAAACCTTCTAAAGGTTTTGGCTTTTTTACTTTTTTGGGTCGTTTAAGCTAACGAGGGTCATTTCGATTTGAATCCTTTTAACCATGAAATTTTTTATTTCATATTTATCGCAGGTGGATGACCATTTATGTCGAACTTGTAATAAATAAGGAGATGTTTAAATGAATAAAGATAGATTATTCAAGTTCATTCAAACTTCCACTCGGGGCAATTTCTTCTCAGTCGAAATAACCGAAGATGGAACAAAAGTGGTCCAATTAGCCAAAGAGTTAGAAAAAGAAGGAAGAATCAAGTTGAGGGAATGTAAACGAAAAGAAAAAGGTGTTTATCTGGAGGGAATACTTAAGTTTGTGCCTAGCTAATACTTAATGAGCTCTGCGAAGGATTTTTAAAAGGAATTTCATAACACATCCTTTGCGACAAAATGGGAATCGTAGTCTGAACAGTGAGGTGAAGGTTGAAAAAATGCATGAACGGTCGAATATTGTGTGGTTTAGGTCGATAAACTGCTCCGGTCTTCATGGTTTTGACTGTAATCCTCACTGGATTGAAGAAAATTTGCAGCGCTCCTGCCGAAACTGGCAGCCGAAACACCAAAAATGCTTGCTTTGATGCGACTTGGCAGACAGGAGCGGATATCTGAAATCAACTCCCGCTTTCTCAAATAAAAACTGTAGGCAAAAAGAGTTCTATCTGAATTTTTAAACATAGTTGATTGGGCGGGTGTGCGAGACTCCTGTGGGAATAGCGAGTCTAAGGGAGACCCCACAGGCGCAAGTGCGCCGAGGGCGGACTGCCCGCGGAAAGCGAGTGCCTGGGGCAACGTTCAATTTGTACAAGCTAAAAAACTGTAGGTAAAATCGACTTACATCGAATTTTGTCTACAGCTGAGGCATCCATACTTGGATGTCTTTTTTTTGATATCAAATTCTATTTAAGGTTTGGAGATTTTTTTTAATGATTTCACGGTTTTTGATTATTGCCGTATTCAATTCTTCGATGGGTGAACTTTTTTCATCCGCTTCACTCAGCTGCATCGATTGTTTTTGTATAAGTGATTCAATCGTATCGCGTAATTCTGGCAGTGAGACCTTGAATTGTTCGGATACATGTTGTAATGCTTTGTGTAAATCGGTGTTATGGATCGGTGGAATCGCCTCGTTTTCCTCTTTCAATAAGATATCCTCCTCTAAAGCTTATTCACGTTTATAAAGCATATTATTGGGGAAATTCGGCTTATTATTCAGGATACCATATCTGCTTAGTGCCATGGGAACCGTAAAATGGAAGGTGGAATCCCTTGTCAGCTTTATGTTATGAAGCCCTCTGACTAAGATGGCCATAATTTGCTGGAGTAATAAAAAAACAGAAAAAACATTGACATGATACAAACAAATCAATATTATGTTTATTATATTATAAACTTTATAGGGAAGTGTTTGTTTAATGAAGGACGCGGAAATGTTTTGGAGCGCATCTCAGGATGAGCTTAAACAAGGGTACATCGAAGGTGAGAATCAATATGTTTGTTTGCTGTGTGGAAATGCAGTTGAAAAGGGGATAGTATACCCGAAAGATGGAGTTCTTTATGAAGCGAAGAGGTATATGCGCATTCATATTGAACATGCACACAGCTCGGTTTTTGAATATTTGATTGATCTCGATAAAAAACTTACAGGTCTCACGGACCATCAAAACCGTCTTCTTCGCCTTTTTTACCAAGGGAAGAATGATGCTGAGGTTCAGGAGGAAATGGGAATTGGCAGTCCTTCCACCATTCGGAACCATCGTTTTGTGTTGAAAGAGAAAGAGCGTCAGGCTAAGTTGTTTTTAGCCCTGATGGAACTTTTGAAAGATAAAGATGAACACGCGCCGGCATTTATCCCGCTCCATCAAAAAGCAAGGATGGTCGATGATCGTTATAACGTTACTGAGGATGAAAAGGTGACTGTACTTAAAAAATACTTCCCTAAAGGCAGTCAGGATGCATTAAAGTCTTTTCCGCCAAAGGAAAAACAAAGGCTGATCATTCTCCAAGAAATTATGAACCGTTTTGAAAATGAGCGGAAATACGAAGAAAAAGAAATCAATCAAATATTGGGTGCCGTTTATCATGATCATGTTCTTTTGAGAAGATACTTAATAGAATATGGATTCTTGGATAGAAAGCCTGATGGGAGCCAATATTGGCTGAAGAAATGATGACTGGGGGCAAGAAAGATGGATCGTAAAAAAGAATTGAAGCAATTGTATAAAGAAACGAAGGTTGAAGCAGGGGTATACCAAATCAGAAATACGGTAAATAATAAGGTCTTTATCGGAAGCACCAGGAATTTAAAGACGTTGAAGGGCAAACAATTTGAATTGGAAGTCGGGACAAACACCAATAAAGAGCTGCAAAGTGAGTGGAACCAATATGGGAAAGATGCTTTTTCTTTTGAGGTACTGGAGGTATTGAAGCCAAAAGAAACAGGATTTTTTGATGCTAAAAGGGAATTGAAAAAACTTGAAGAAAAGTGGATGGAAAAAATACAGCCTTACGAAGAACGGGGATACAATAGAATGAAGCCCGCTGACTTGTAAGTGGCCTTTAGAGATTCTCCTTGATTCCCAGCTCCCGATTTACCTTTGATGCATTTCATTCTTATTTCTTTATGAAAAATAAGGTATTATGGAAACTGATGGTAATATATATATTAGTATTTATGATTAGGAGGTGCTGGGATGGAAAATGGAGATGGATATCTACGGGCGAAAAAAAGGGTTGAAAACCTTAAGGCATTCTACATTCATTTAATGGTGTATGTATTGGTGAATGTCATGTTGATTGCGATTAACCTATTGACGGATCCCGGTTATTGGTGGTTCCTTTATCCCCTTGGAGGGTGGGGGATTGGTGTTCTGATACACGGTATTACCATTCTTGCACAAGGAAACTTCGGGTCTGAGTGGGAAGAAAGAAAAATAAAAGAATATATGGAAAAGGATAAAAAGAACGGCTGAATTTGGGCGTGTTCAAAACAGGGAGTCATTTGTGGCTCTTTTTTTGTGGGAAAATAATCGGTGGATCTCACTTGTTGTAAGGTTTTAAATGGTTTAAGCTAGTAATGAGGGACCTATATGAAAAAGGGGGAAACCCTTGGAGGACCTTCACTAAATAATAATTAATCTTAGGAGTTGCGAATGAAAAAATTAGGATGGACCATAACGGGGATAGGGGCAATCCTGGCGCTGGGGGCCTTGCTTTATCCTTTGAATGTTATTGATAAAACTCTATGTATATATTTATTGCTCGGCGGTGCAGGGCTAATGTTTGTCGGGTCAATGTTCAGGGCCTTTTCGCTCCTGAAAAGATGACTGATTTTTACGTTTGATAAAAACGCTCGATTAAGGTGATGACATGGAGAAAAACCAATTGAAATATGCCCAGCAGCATCTGGCTAATGAACGCACCTTCTTGGCGTGGATAAGAACGGTGATTGCAATAGTGGGAGTTGGTTTTCTTGCGACAAGCCTGCATTTTACGATTGGTGTGCATCGGGATGCCCGGATTGACTTGATCAGCATCGTGCTGGGGATGTTTGCGTGTGCATTGGGACTTGTGATTACCGTTCTGGCGACAATCGGTTATCTTCAGAAGAAACGGCAAATCAATGAAGGGACTTTCCAGCCTTCAAGTGCGCACGTAATTCTAATCGCTGTTTTTATGGTCATATTATTATCGATGATCATTTTATATTTTGTTTTCATTTAAAACTGTCCTAACCTGAGTAGGACGGTTTTTTCAGTTTCTGCTATTATATACTTATTCTTACATCGTTACGGAAAGATTTCTTCCATTGATTTAATGCCATCAAAAAACGAAAGCTTGAAAAACACTGTATTTCAGGTTATGAAAGAATCATTCAGACTTAGAAAAATTCGAAAAAAACGAGTTTGCCTGTAATTTTACGACAGTTAAAATTTGGGCGTAGATTTCCGATCCAGGCACTCGCTTTCCGAGGGCGGCCTGGGTGCGCCTGCGGAGTCTCGCACCTTCCTCTACAATCAACTTCGTTGTGAAAATCAGATATAAATCATACTACAGGAGTTGAAGGTATTGCTACTTTAGGTCCGTTGTTTTCGTGAGCATCATTTGATGAAAGATACATTTTCCGAACACCTTCTGTCGACAAACTGAAACAATTAAAACCTTTTTATATTATTAAATACAATGTTGTCCAAGTTAAACATGGTGAAATTTGAAACCGGAAGGGTATATAAGAAGTAAGGAAAAGATCGATCGAATTTTGTCTTTTGGCTTCCTTAAAAAAAATAAACCATCATCGGTTTGTAAATAAACTTCACATGGGCAATGCTAACTTTATAACCCTTGAACGTACTTGCTTTATTCAATTTCATCACGTTTTAAATATTTGTTTAATTTCCTTTTTGTGAGATATGATAAAGAGGAACTAAAAGGAGGTCATCGTGATGGTGGATATCAAAAAAGGTGAAAGTTCTTTTTTTGTCGAAGAATCTGGTGAGAAACTAGCGGAAATTACATTCTTTAAATCAGGTGATGATGAGATCACGGTCGATCATACCGTTGTTTCTGACAAGCTTCGCGGGCAAAAGGTAGGAAACGCCCTTGTTGAAAAGGTCATAGGATTCGCAAGGGAGGAAAACCTGAAAATTGTTCCGGTATGTTCGTTCGTTCAAAAACAATTTGAAAAAAATGCAGAATACGAGGATGTATTGGCTAAATGAACCGGAGGGCTGACTTAGGGGATGATTAATATCACCTATGTTCAGCCCTTTTTCATTTTTCAGATAATCTTTACACCCCCAATAAAATAATGGTAAAGCCTTTCCTCCTCCAGTTATGTTCGCATTTAATATAGGGGAGGTGCTAGGATGGCCATCAAATTACAAACCCTATTGAATCGCGCAAAGGAAAATATGGGAAGCGGTATGAACCCGGTCGTGAACGAGACGATACTCGAAGTGGTGAAATTAGCTTATGAAGCGGGGATTTTTGTTCAAATAACGGCTGGTTATCGAAGTTTCCGAGAACAAAATGAACTGTATGAACGGGGCAGAACGAATAAATCCAAGCCAATCGTGACTTATGCCAGAGGGGGGCAATCCTTGCATAACTATGGCCTTGCCGTCGATTTTGTCATCGTTGGTGATGACGGCAAGCGGACATTGTGGACAGAGGGCGAAAAGTGGACAAGGGTGGCAGCCATAGCAAAATCCCTGGGATTTGTTTGGGGAGGGGATTTTGAATTGTTCCGTGATTTTCCGCACCTTGGAATGTCAGGTGGTTTATCAACGAGAGATCTTCAAAAGGGATGGCGGCCGAATCTTGTATCAAGAGTGGCGTCAGCAATCAGTGAAATGAAGCTGAAAGGGAAAATGGATGATTCTTTTTTTTAGGAATCCGATACTAGTGACTGACATCATGTGGATGATGCGTGACAATAATCATTTAATGGGGATATCCTATGTTTTTAAAAATTAAAAATTGAAAAAACTTTTTTTATAAAATGTGGCCATGATAGGTATGTAAGCGGATACAACAAATCTTTCAATTTAGAATTATCAAAAAATTTAAAAAAACCTGTTGACTACTACCTGAAATACACGTAAGATAATCACAAATACAAGACATCAAACATAAGCGTTTCGAAAAATATGAATAATGCGAAAAGCATTGAAGAGGATAAGTAGTCTTTTAAAAAGGCAGTCACAGAGAGCCGGGTAGCTGAGAGCCGGTATTGTCCCGAAAGATGAACTCACCTTGGAGTTTCAGCTTGAACGTCAGACTAGTAGAGCTGAACGGGTGCGTACCAGTACCCGTTACCAAAACAGAGAATAGTGTAGTCTATTCAAAGTGCGCATGGAGTTTCATGCGAAAAAGGGTGGTACCGTGGAGTGGCTCATCAAGCCTTTTCACCCCTTTAACTTGCCGAGTGCAAGTACATTTGGGGTGAAAAGGCTTTTTTGTATGCTCAAAAAGCTGAAAATTCTGAATCTTGAGAAAACATTCGATTAGGAAAGCGAAGGAGGTTTTTTACGAAATGACACAAAAGTCAGTTGTTGCTGATCGGAAAAGTGGAAAGACACATTATAGTGGTGCCGAATTTCTGCTGGAAGCATTGAAAAAGGAAAATGTTGAAGTCATCTTTGGTTATCCAGGAGGTTCTGTATTGCCGATTTATGACAAGCTTTACAGTTCAGAACTTTTTCATATTTTGACAAGGCACGAACAAGGTGCGATTCATGCAGCGGAAGGATACGCCAGGATTACCGGCAAGCCGGGGGTGGTCATCGTCACATCCGGTCCAGGGGCAACGAACATCGTCACTGGTTTGGCCGATGCAATGATCGACTCTTTACCGCTAGTTGTAATTTCGGGTCAGGTAGCTACCAGTGTAATTGGCTCGGATGCTTTCCAGGAAGCTGATGTACTGGGGATTACTACCCCGATCACAAAACATAACTATCAGGTAAGGAAGCCGGAAGACCTTCCGCGCATTATAAAAGAAGCGTTTTACATCGCTTCCAGCGGCCGGCCCGGTCCAGTATTGATCGATATACCTAAGGATATGGCCATTTTGGAAGGTGTATCGACGGATGAGGAGCCAGAAATGAATCTCCCTGGCTATCAGCCAACGACCAAGCCGAATTACTTACAGATCAGAAAGCTTGTTGAAGCCGTAAGCGGGGCGAAAAGACCGGTCATTCTTGCAGGGGCAGGTGTCCTGCATGCAAAGGCCTCCCATCTATTAAAGGAATATGTCGAGCAGCAAGGCATTCCCGTCGTTCACACTTTATTGGGTCTTGGTGGCTTTCCGGCGGAACATCCACTCTTTATCGGAATGGGTGGTATGCATGGCTGCTATGCAGCGAACATGGCGTTAGCGAAATGTGATCTGTTAATCAATATCGGTGCAAGGTTCGATGATCGATTGACTGGGAATCTAGCGAAATTCGCACAGCAAGCAACGGTTGCCCATATCGATATTGATCCAGCGGAAATCGGTAAAAATGTGCCGACAAAAATTCCAGTCGTCGGAAGTGCCAAAGAAGCACTCTCGGAATTGATTGCGCAAAATGGCAAAAAACCGGAAATTGATGAATGGACAACACAGCTTACTGCATGGAATGAAGAGTTCCCATTGCGTTATACCCATGAAGAAGGCGTATTGAAACCTCAGCGGGTCATCCAGATGCTTCATGAAAAAACGAATGGCGATGCCATTGTTACGACGGATGTTGGACAGCATCAAATGTGGGCAGCGCAATACTATCCATTTAACAAACCGAATTCATGGGTCACTTCCGGTGGATTGGGGACGATGGGCTTTGGCTTACCTTCGGCTCTCGGAGCGCAGCTGGCGAATCCGAAAGCGACGGTGCTTTCCATATCGGGGGATGGTGGATTCCAGATGTGCCTGCAGGAACTCTCGGTCATTGCCGAAATGAATCTGCCAATCAAAATCATCATCGTCAATAACGGTGCACTAGGGATGGTAAGACAGTGGCAGGAACTCTTTCATGATAACCGTTTCTCACACAGTATTTTTCAATCGCATCCGGATTTCGTGAAATTGGCCGATGCTTATGGAATTCCGGGATACAAGGTGACGACGGAGGAAGAAGCAAGCAACTGCCTGGATGTAGCGTTAAAGACTGATGGTCCCGTGTTGATTGATTTCCGGGTAAAACAAAACGAAAATGTCTTTCCGATGGTAGCACAAGGAAAAGGGCTAGATGAAATGGAAGGAGTTTAATCAATGAAGGGAATTCTTAGCCTCACCGTGAACAACCGGCCAGGCGTCCTTAATCGGATTACGAACCTGTTCACGAAAAGAAATTATAACATTGAAGGCATGACTGTCGGACCTTCCGAACAGGATGGCATTTCAAGGATGACCTTTGTGGTCGATGTCGATGACGAAACTGTCATTGAACAGATCACCAAGCAGCTGAATAAGCAGATCGATGTTTTGAAAGTATATGATATTACGAATCAATCGATTGTGGCGAGGGAACTTGCACTCATTAAAATATTGGTGACTACACAAACCCGAGCCGAGATTTATTCAGTCATCGAACCCTTCCGAGCTTCAGTTATTGATGTCAGTAAAGATAGCGTGACAGTCCAAATCACAGGGGAATCGGATAAAATCGAAGCCTTCATTGAACTGATCAAGCCATATGGCATCAAGGAATTGGCAAGGACAGGGACTGCCGCAATCCCGCGTGGAATGCAAATTGCACACGCTAAGAGTGCGACAATCGTATAAAACAAAAAACAAAAAACAAAAAACAAAAAACAAAAAACAAAAAACAAAAAACAAAAAACAAAAAACAAAAAACAAAAAACAAAAAACCAAAAACCAAAAACCAAAAACAAACAAAAACAATGATGAAAAGGGAGATGTAATTATTATGGCAAAAGTATATTATAACGCAGAAGCAAACGAGAATTTCTTCAACAATAAAAAGGTAGCGGTCATCGGATATGGTTCACAAGGACACGCACACGCTCAAAACCTACGTGACAGCGGTGTAGATGTAATCATCGGAATCAGAAAAGGTAAATCCTTCGATAAAGCGGTGGAAGACGGCTTTAATGTTTACACAGTGAAGGAAGCAGCTGAACAGGCAGACGTGATCATGAACCTATTACCGGATGAAACTCAGCCGAAAGTATACCAAGAAGAAATCAAACCGGTATTGCGTGCAGGTCAAGCGTTAATGTTCGCACACGGATTCAACGTCCATTTCAATCAAATCGTTCCTCCGGCAGACGTAGATGTTTTATTAGTCGCTCCAAAAGGTCCGGGACATCTTGTTCGCCGTACATATGAACAAGGTGCAGGAGTGCCGGCATTGTTCGCCATCTATCAAAATGTTACGGGTGAAGCAAGAGAATTGGCACTTGCATACGCTCGGGGAATCGGTTCTTTAAGAGCTGGCGGTTTGGAAACTACTTTCCAAGAAGAAACGGAAACAGATCTATTTGGAGAGCAAGCTGTACTTTGCGGCGGATTGACTGCCCTTGTGAAAGCTGGATTCGAAACCTTGACAGAAGCTGGATATCAACCGGAAGTAGCATATTTCGAGTGTTTGCATGAACTTAAGTTAATTATCGACCTTATGTATGAAGGCGGTATGGAAAACATGCGCTATTCCATCTCTGACACAGCTCAATGGGGAGATTTCGTTTCTGGACCACGCGTTGTGACGGAAACTACGAAAGAGGCAATGAAAGCGATCTTGAAAGACATCCAAGACGGTGAGTTCGCTAAAGGATGGATCTTGGAAAACCAAGCGAATCGTCCAGTCTTCAATGCGATCAATAATCGTGAAAACCAACATCAAATCGAAGTGGTCGGCCGTGAATTAAGAAAAATGATGCCATTCGTAAAACCACAACAAAAAGAGAAAGAAGTGGTAGCCGTTGCGAAAAATTAATATATTTGAAACCACACTTCGTGATGGGGAGCAATCCGCCGGTGTAAATTTGAATTTTACCGAAAAACTTGAAATTGCTTATCAGCTTGAAAGATTGGGTGTTGATATAATCGAAGCCGGTTTTCCGGCAGCATCCAAAGGGGATTTCAACTCCGTACAGGAAATCGCGCGCAAAATCAAAAACAGCTCTGTCACAGGGCTGGCGCGTGCTGTAAAAGGAGATATCGATGCAGCTTGGGATTCATTAAGGGGCGGCGCAGAACCAAGATTGCATACGTTCATCGCCACTTCGCCCATTCATCGTGAATATAAGTTGAAAATGTCTAAGCAGCAAGTGATTGAAAGGTCGGTTGAAATGGTTAAGTACGGAGCAGCGCGTTTTCCGATCGTACAATGGTCTGCAGAAGATGCAAGCCGTACGGAACTTGACTATTTGGCTGAAATCGTTGAAGCGGTCATTCAGGCTGGTGCCAAGGTCATTAACATCCCTGATACAGTAGGATATGCAGCTCCAATCGAATATGGCAACATTTTCAGATACCTTCGTGAACATGTTCCTTCTATTGATAAAGTTAGTTTATCTGCACACTGTCATGACGATCTTGGAATGGCGACGGCCAATTCATTGGCGGCCATCGAAGGCGGGGCTACGCAAGTCGAAGGCACAATCAACGGAATTGGTGAACGTGCCGGAAACGTGGCACTTGAAGAAGTGGCCATGGCACTCTACATCCGTAAAGATTTCTATCAAGCGGAAACGGGTCTTGTATTGAATGAAATTAAAAGGACCAGTGATTTGGTCAGCCGACTTACAGGTATGCAGGTTCCTGCTAATAAAGCCATTATTGGTGCCAATGCATACGCACATGAATCCGGCATTCACCAGGATGGCGTATTAAAAGAAAAAACGACTTACGAAATCATATCACCTGAACTAGTCGGGGTTTCGTCCAATTCACTCGTTTTAGGAAAGCATTCAGGACGCCATGCTTTCAAAGAAAGATTACAAGAGTTGAATTTTACGGTAACGGATGAGGAAATGAACTCATTATTCGTCCAGTTCAAGGAATTGGCCGATAATAAAAAGACCATGACGGATGAAGATATCGTTGCGCTGGTGCTTGAAGAGAAAGCGACGGATATCAGTTTCTATGACATGATTTCCTTACAGATTTCACATGGCACCCATCAAACGGCGACTGCGACGGTCACACTGAAAAAAGGCGATAATGAAGAGATTCAGGAAGCGGCTACAGGTGCAGGAAGTGTAGAAGCCCTATATAACACGCTTGAAAGATGTTTGGGCAAAGAGATCAACTTGCTGGACTATCGAATTCAATCGGTGGGTGGCGGAATGGATGCCCTCGCACAGGTTTTTGTGAAAATTGATTATAACGGTGTGGAAACAAGCGGCAGGGGTCTTGATCAGGACGTCTTGGAAGCATCCGCCAAAGCGTATTTGAACGCTGTTAACCGTGTGATCATCATGAAGGAACTGGAAGAAAAAGCAGTATTACAATAGGAAGGGGAGATTTCGATGAAAAGGAATATTGCGGTGCTTCAAGGAGATGGCATCGGGAAAGAAGTAACAAGAGGCGCTGTAGAAATCCTCGAAGCCGTTGCCCAAAGATATGGACACGATTTTGAATTTCAATATGGTGAGATTGGCGGAGGGGCCATCGATAGCACAGGTTCACCCCTGCCGGATGAAACAGTGGAGATTTGTAAAAACAGCGATGCGGTATTATTAGGGGCCGTTGGAGGACCTAAGTGGGATGACCAGCCTGCGCACCTAAGACCGGAACGAGGTTTGTTGAAAATCCGAAAAGATTTGAATCTTTATGCTAACATCCGTCCAATCAGCTATTATTCCAGCTTGTCGGAATCTTCTCCTCTTAAAAAGGAATTCATCGAAGATGTGGATTTCGTAATTGTCAGGGAACTAACTGGCGGCCTTTATTTCGGAAAGCCAAGTGAGCGCGTTGAAAAAGAAGGGAAAGAGGCGGTCGTCGATACACTTTTCTATCAGAAAAGCGAAATGAAGCGCATCATTGAACTTGCTTTTTCATTAGCATCGGAGCGCAAGAAAAAAGTAACATCCGTGGATAAAGCGAATGTTCTTGAATCCAGCAGGATGTGGCGTGAGACGGCTGAAGAAATTTCCAAGGACTATCCGGATGTAACCCTTGAGCATATGCTTGTTGATAATGCAGCCATGCAATTGATCAAAAACCCGAAACAATTTGATATTATCGTGACGGAGAATATGTTCGGTGATATTTTAAGCGATGAAGCGTCGGTATTGACTGGCTCGCTTGGAATGCTTCCTTCCGCCTCCATATCAACAAATGGGCCTAATCTATATGAACCGATTCATGGCTCTGCCCCGGATATCGCAGGCAAAAACCTGGCTAATCCGATTGGGACGATTTTATCGGCGGCTTCCATGCTGCGTCTATCCTTTGGTTTGGAAGATGAGGCGAAAGCAGTTGAGCAGGCGGTGGAAACGGTCCTTGAATATGGCTTGAGAACAGGCGATATCGCAAATGGCCAACCGACTATTACGTCTACCTCAGAGATGATTGCAGAAATAAAAGCAAATCTTTTAGACCAGGAAGCCATTTCCAACATCATGGGAGCTTACGCATAAACTTCTTTCACGGCCTAACATTAGGCCGTGTTTTTTAAAAAAAATACAAGATTGATCGAGGTGGGTTAGTGATGGGTAAGTCGATAATAGAGAAAATATGGGATCGCCATATTGTAAATGAAGAGGAGAATAAACCGGATTTAATTTATATAGACCTTCAATATATTCATGAAGTGACCTCTCCGCAAGCATTTGAAGGATTGAGATTAAAAGGACGCAAAGTCAGGAGACCCGATCGTACTTTCGCGACAATGGATCATAATGTGCCAACCGTTAATCGCTATTTCATCGAGGATGATATTGCAAGGAAACAACTAGAGGCGCTTGAGCAAAACTGTAAGGAGTTCGGTATCCGCCTTGCTGATTTAGACAGTCCGGATCAAGGTATCGTTCACGTTATCGGGCCGGAATTAGGGCTTACACAGCCAGGGATGACGATTGTCTGCGGAGACAGTCATACTTCCACACATGGGGCGTTTGGCTCGATTGCGTTTGGAATCGGTACGAGTGAGGTCGAGCATGTTTTGGCCACACAAACCCTATGGCAAACAAAACCCAAAACATTGAAGCTTGAGGTTAATGGCAAGCTTGGTCATGGCGTGATGGCGAAAGATGTCATTTTATATGTGATTTCTAAATTCGGCGTCGATTTCGGTACGGGGCATATCATTGAGTATTGCGGGGAAGTTTTCCGGGATATGTCAATGGAAGAAAGAATGACGGTTTGCAATATGTCGATTGAAGGCGGGGCAAGAGCAGGGCTGGTAGCTCCTGATGAAACAACGTTCTCTTATTTGAAAGGTCGTAAATATTTGCCGAAAGGCGAAGAGTTCGAGCAATGTGTTCAGGACTGGAAGTCACTTTCCAGTGATGAGGATGCTGTTTATGACCAAGAAATCATTCTTGATGGCAGCCTGATTTCACCAATGGTCAGCTGGGGGACAAATCCTGGAATGGCTAGTGGCGTGGACGGAAAAGTACCTACCTTCGCAGAAGATATCATGGATCCTAAGGAACTGAATCGAGCCATTGAGTATATGGGCCTTGAGGAAGGGATGCCGATCACGGAAATTCCCGTACAACATGTATTCATAGGGTCGTGTACCAATTCACGCATTGAGGACTTACGGCAAGCCGCAGAAATGATCGATGGCCAAACTGTTCATAAAGGGGTCCGGGCAATGGTCGTTCCTGGTTCACAAAGCGTCAAAAGGCAAGCGGAAGATGAAGGGTTGGATGAGATTTTCAAATCTGCAGGCTTTGAATGGCGCGAATCGGGCTGCAGCATGTGCCTGAGCATGAACCCTGACGTGGTTCCGGCCGGCGAGCATTGTGCCTCCACAAGCAATCGGAACTTCGAAGGCAGGCAAGGAGCTGGAGCAAGAACACACCTGGTTAGTCCGGCTATGGCTGCCGCGGCCGCCATTCATGGGAAATTTGTCGATATTAGGAATTTGAATAGAACTGAACAAGTCCAATAAGAATACGAATTAACCGGAGGTGCAGAAAATGGAACCCATTACTATATATAAAGGAAGAGCGGCGGCACTTGACCGTAAAAACGTGGATACGGACCAAATTATTCCAAAGCAATTTTTAAAAAGGATTGAGCGAAGCGGATTTGGCGAATTTTTATTCTATAACTGGCGTTTTGATGAAACTGGGAAGAAACGTCCTGATTTTGAGTTGAATCAGCCCCATAATCAAAACACGTCCATATTAATAGCAGGTGAAAATTTTGGCTGCGGATCGTCCCGTGAGCATGCCCCTTGGTCTTTGAAAGACTACGGGTTCGATATCATCATCGCTCCGTCTTATGCTGATATCTTTAAAAGTAATTGCATGAAAAATGGCATGGTCCCCATCGCTTTGACCCAGACTGAAGTAAACTATTTAATGGAGAGAGTATCGGCACCTGATTATGAGTTGACGATCGATCTTCCCAATCAGACATTGAAAGATGGGCAAGGGTTTGAAACGAGCTTTGAAATTCATCCATATTGGAAGGAAATGCTCGTCAAAGGCTGGGATGAAATTTCGATAACGCTTCAATATGATAAAGAGATTTCTGCCTATGAATCTCAAAAAAAGGCAGTATCGAGTATTTAAAAGAAAAAAGTCATTTCCCGTTCTCCTTTCTTAATTGAAAGGATGCGGGATTTTTTTTATCGGGGAAAGAAGGTATCCGCCCATATAAATTTTTGTGTTTCCAGCTATTACATGCTAAACTGTTTCTCAAAAAGCGAACGGTGAGGCGGAAAATAGGATGGATGATGAGAACAACCAAAAGAAGGCCGGAGAAACAAAGATTATCGCCTTTCCAAATCTCGGTGAGAGGCTGATAGTAAAAGGACTGGATGAGCTTGGTAACAGGAACTTTAAAGCGGCTGCACAGCTTTTTAGCCAAGCCAGGGAGTATGAGCCCGAAAATGATGAAGTTTGCATGGGACTTGTGGTCTCACTAGTTGAACTTGAGTATTACCAGGAGTCAAAAGAGTTGTGTATAGAGATGCTGAATAAAGGCATCGGCGACTATTTTCAACTGATCAATATTTATTTGATGGTACTGCTGCAATTAGGCGAGCACCAGGAAATGGTCACGACGATCGAACTGCTATTTGAAGAAAACCAAATTCCCTTTGATAAAGAGGAACATTTCGAAAAGATGCTTCAGTTCAGTAAAAGGGCCCTTGAGGATAAAAAAGAAGAGAAAGAAAGGCAAAATCAACAGCTTTCAGAGGAAATGCAGGAGGATGAACTTTTTGAAGGGAAAACGGATAATGAAATGCTTATGGTCATTTCAAAACTAACGAATATCAATATTCGACCATTTATCCCTCAAATCGAAGAATTTCTACAAAATGATGAGGGACATCCTTTCTTCAAAACGATGCTCCTTAACATCCTTATCGACCAGGAATATAACGAGGAAATGACGGTGAGGAAATTCAATCAATCGAAGTCGGTCATCCCAAGGGAATTGAAAAGTTTGAAGGAGACGGACTTCTATAAGAAGGTAACCGGACTGGCCGAAGAGGAAATCAGTCAGGATAATCCGAGCTTATATGAAATGGTCCATAGTTTGATTGAACGTCATTCTTTTTTATTGTTTCCTTTTGAACCAGGACCTGAAAGCTTGCCTGCGTGGGCAGCTGCCTACCATGCCTTGGCGGAAGAGTACATGACCGGGGAAGTTTCCGTGAGGGACTTAGCGGACCTTTACCAGGCAGATGAGGAAAGCGTTGCGGATATTCTTTCCTATATAAAAGAAATTGAAGAAATTTCTTATCCTATTATTTAAGCTATTGCTGTTGTAACAGATTGATCCTGTGGTATAATGTAGTGGTTGTAATGTATAATTCGTCTAATTTTGACGATTTCCCCATTATTTTGGGGGTATATTTGAAGGATGACTTGTTAACACTTGCAAAGCATAATCATCCAATGCTTATTATTGAAGTATATAGATTTTTGGAGGGAAACACATGTCTGTAAAATGGGAAAAACAAGAAGGTAATCAAGGCGTACTAACAATTGAAGTTGACGCTGCAAAAGTAAACGAAGGTTTAGACGCAGCTTTCAAAAAAGTAGTGAAACAAGTAAATGTACCTGGCTTCCGTAAAGGGAAAATGCCACGTCAAATGTTCGAAAAAAAATTCGGCGTAGAATCACTTTACCAAGATGCGCTTGATATCATTCTTCCAGATGCTTACGCAAATGCTGTCGAAGAAGCTGGAATTCAGCCTGTAGATCGTCCAGAAATCGACATCGAGAAAATGGAAAAAGGCGAAAACCTGATCTTCACTGCAACTGTAACAGTTAAGCCTGAAGTTAAATTGGGAGATTACAAAGGTGTTGAAGTTGAAAAATTCAATACTGAAGTAACTGACGAAGATGTTGAAAACGAATTGAAAACTTTACAAGAGCGTCAAGCTGAACTTGTCGTTAAAGAAGAAGGACAAGTTGCTGAAGGCGATACGGTTGTTCTTGACTTTGAAGGATTCGTTGATGGTGAAGCATTCGAAGGCGGAGCTTCAGAAAACCATTCATTGGAAATCGGTTCAAACTCTTTCATTCCAGGATTCGAAGAGCAACTTGTCGGTCTTGAAACTGGCGCTGAAAAAGATATCGAAGTTACATTCCCTGAAGAATACCATGCTGCTGAACTTGCAGGTAAACCAGCAGTATTCAAAGTGAAAATTCACGAAATCAAAACAAAACAACTTCCTGAGTTGGATGATGAGTTCGCGAAAGATGTCGACGACGAAGTGGAAACTTTGGCTGAACTTAAAGAAAAAACAAAGCATAAATTAGAGCATGACAAAAAACATGAAGAAGAAAACTTCATTCAAAACACTGTAATTGGTAAAGCTGTTGAAGGTGCAGAAATCGACGTTCCTGAAGCAATGATTTCAAACGAAGTTGACCGCATGATGAATGAGTTCTCTCAACGCATCCAATCTCAAGGTCTTAATTTGGAACTTTACTACCAATTCTCAGGTCAAGACGAAGAAGCTTTAAAAGCGCAAATGAAAGAAGAAGCTGAAGGACAAGTTCGTACGAGCCTGACTCTTGAAGCAATCGCAGAAGTTGAAAAACTTGAAGCGACTGACGAAGATGTAGAAGCTGAACTTGCACAAATGGCTACTATGTACAATATGGAAGTTGACGCGATCAAACAAGCTCTTGGAAACTTAGAAGGAATCAAAGGCGATCTTAAAATTAAGAAAGCAATTGACTTCTTGGTAGAAAACAGCAAAACAGTTGACGCAAAATAATTTTTATAAATAAGTAGATTTAAATATTTCCTTTAAAAAAACAAGGCGCGAGTAATCGTGCCTTGTTTTATACATATTGAGAATTAGTGTAAATTTTAAATATCGGTTATTTCCTGATTGATTTTTTTTGGATTTCGGTGTAGATTAGTTCTAATACCGCATATACATATTTATACAGCAAATCCTGCTTTTAAAAATCCGAAGTTTTGGGCATGCTGGTAAAGGGCAAATACATATTGATTGATTATTGTACTTATTTAACAACTCGGACCGTGAGCATTTTTGTTACTAAACTTCCAAGAACATGATAAAATGCAAAACATACTAGGGATTTTGGAATGTTTAAGCAGATGTGTACCTAGTTTTTTTATTTACGATTAGGTACCGCTATGTAATAGAGTTGGAAGAGTATTTAAAGGGGTGAACGTACATGTTTAAATTTAATGATGAAAAAGGACAGTTAAAATGTTCTTTTTGCGGTAAAACACAAGAACAAGTCCGTAAACTGGTTGCTGGTCCAGGTGTCTATATTTGTGACGAGTGTATAGAACTTTGTACGGAGATCGTCGAAGAAGAGCTGGGAACTGATGAAGAAGTAGAATTCAGAGATGTTCCTAAACCTATGGAAATCCGTGAAATTCTTGACGAATATGTGATTGGACAAGAACAGGCAAAGAAATCTTTGGCTGTAGCTGTTTATAACCATTATAAACGTATCAATTCCAATAGCAAAGTCGACGATGTTGAGCTTTCTAAAAGTAACATCGCCCTAATCGGACCGACGGGAAGCGGGAAAACCCTTCTTGCGCAAACATTGGCACGTTTACTGAATGTTCCTTTTGCCATTGCTGATGCCACTTCCTTGACGGAAGCTGGATATGTTGGGGAAGATGTTGAAAACATTCTTCTCAAATTAATCCAAGCAGCTGATTATGATGTGGAAAAAGCGGAAAAAGGCATCATTTATATTGATGAAATCGATAAAGTTGCCCGTAAATCGGAAAATCCTTCTATTACACGTGACGTGTCTGGTGAAGGTGTGCAACAAGCTTTATTGAAAATTCTTGAAGGAACGGTTGCAAGCGTTCCGCCTCAAGGTGGACGTAAACATCCACATCAGGAATTCATCCAAATCGATACGACCAATATTTTGTTCATCTGCGGCGGTGCCTTTGATGGCATCGAACCGATCATCAAACGCCGTCTTGGTCAAAAAGTCATTGGCTTTGGCTCTGACGTGAAAAAGGATGATATTGCAGAAAAAGAATTGCTTTCCAAAGTCCTTCCTGAAGACTTGCTTCGTTTCGGATTAATTCCGGAATTCATCGGACGTCTTCCGGTAATTGCGACTCTTGAGCAATTGGATGAAGCGGCTTTGATTGAAATCCTTACACAGCCGAAAAATGCCCTTGTTAAACAATATCAAAAATTACTTGAGCTTGACGATGTTGAATTGGAATTCGAACAGGAAGCACTAAGTGAAATTGCTAAAAAGGCAATTGAACGCAAAACTGGTGCACGTGGCCTGCGCTCCATCATCGAAGGCATCATTCTTGAAGTGATGTTCGATCTGCCTTCACGTGATGATGTTGCAAAATGTGTAATCACAGGCAGCACGATTTCGAAAAATGAATCTCCAAAGCTCGTCCTTAAAGACGGAACAACCATCAAAGGACAAGAAAAGAAAACATCTGCTTGATTTATAAGGAAAAGAAAGGCTGCCAGTTAATTCTGGTAGTCTTTTTGTTTATAGACCAAAGTTGATTGTAACGGAAGGTACGAGACTCCTGCGGGAATACGCGTACAAGGGAGATCCCGCGGGTGCAGAGCGCCGAGGGCGGACCGCCCGCGGAAGCTAGTGCCTGTAGTGGAAATCAACGTTAAAACCTCAAAAAAGTAGGGTAAAACCAGTTAATTTCGAGTTGTTTACAGTCTGAGACTGCCAGTTCATCCTGGCAGTCTTTTTCTTTTCCTTTTTTTCAAATTGTTGTTGTACAGGATAAAAACGCCAATTTTTCAACACGAATTTCTTGGATAATTTCGCCCTTCCAAAGGAGATACTAACAGAAATGACAAACTAGGAGAGTGCAGGAGGGAATACGATGAATTGGACAGGATTGGCGTTGTTTATCCAGCTGTTTTTTGGGATTATTATTGGATTGTATTTTTTGAACTTATTGAAAGGCCAGCGGACACAAAAAGTTTCCATTGACCGTGATTCACGTAAGGAGATGGACCAATTACGGAAGATGAGATCGATTTCGTTAACAGAACCATTGGCAGAAAAAGTTAGACCAAGCACATTTAATGAAATCATCGGTCAAGAAGATGGGATTAAATCATTAAAAGCTGCTTTATGTGGGCCGAATCCCCAGCATGTGATAATTTACGGTCCTCCTGGGGTAGGGAAAACGGCAGCTGCCAGACTTGTTTTGGAAGAGGCGAAGAAAAATGGCAAGTCCCCTTTTAAGAATTCGGCCGTTTTTGTTGAATTGGACGCCACCACAGCTAGGTTCGATGAACGAGGGATTGCCGATCCGCTCATCGGTTCTGTGCACGATCCAATCTACCAAGGAGCCGGGGCAATGGGACAGGCAGGCATTCCGCAGCCAAAGCAGGGTGCAGTCAGCAATGCACATGGAGGCGTACTGTTCATAGATGAAATAGGGGAGCTCCATCCGATACAGATGAATAAACTGTTAAAGGTATTGGAGGATCGTAAGGTCTTTCTGGAAAGTGCCTATTATCAAGAGGAAAATCAAAATATTCCCACTCACATCCATGATATTTTTAAAAATGGACTGCCCGCTGACTTTCGGTTGATTGGAGCTACTACAAGAACACCAAATGAAATCGCGCCTGCGATACGTTCAAGATGCATAGAAGTGTTTTTCCGTGAACTGGACCGGGAAGAAATAATCGCCGTGGCCAAGAATGCCTCAGATAAAGTGGGGATCACCATCAGTGAAAAAGGCTTGCAATCGATTTCGGATTATGCCCGAAATGGCAGGGAAGCTGTCAACATGATTCAGACTCTTGCAGGAATCTCAATTAATGAAAACAGGACTTTCATCAGGGAAGAAGATATAGATTGGATGGCCCATAGCAGCCAGCTGACCCAAAGAATGGACAGGAAAATAGAAGCGAATTCCAAAATAGGCCTTGTCAATGGTCTTGCAGTCTATGGTCCAAACAGCGGGGCATTGCTGGAAATTGAGGTTACGGTCATGGCTGCCTCTGATGAAAAAGGTTCGATAAACATTACCGGTATCGTTGAGGAAGAAAGTATCGGCGGCGGGAGTGGCAAATCGGTTCGACGCAAGAGCATGGCGAAAGGTTCGATTGAAAATGTCATTACGGTTTTACGTTCGATGGGAGTGCCTGCCGATCAATTCGATATCCATGTGAACTTTCCGGGCGGAAGTCCAGTGGATGGCCCTTCTGCAGGAATTGCAATGGCCACAGGCATATACTCGGCCATATATAAAATCCCTGTTGACCATACTATGGCGATGACTGGGGAAATAAGCATTCATGGCGGCGTTAAACCGATTGGCGGTGTCATTCCGAAAATCAAGGCGGCTAAACTTGCCGGGGCAAAAAAGGTAATCATCCCAGCCGAAAACATGCAGCCGCTTCTATCTGAAATCAAGGATATAGAAATCATTCCTGTTTCGAATGTGAAAGAAGTGCTGGATCAGGCACTGAAGAAAGAATTGATGTCGGAACAAATCCTCACAACCTTGGACCTATCAAAAAAAGAAAGTGTATAAAGGATATGCCCCGGCTAAAAATAGAACCGGGGCATTTTAAGGACCATATTGGTGTTCACGGCCGCCCTGCCGTAAAAAATAAACACGCATTCAGGCGTGCTTTTTTATCTAATATTGGAGATAATAATAGCAGTCGAAACGTGTTAAGGTAAACGAATAGACACTTCTATATAAATAGGATAGAATTGTTAAAAGGTTGAGAACATGGGTAAATAGTTTACAACGACGATACTAAATAGATGGAGGTGTCAGGAAATGACTGATAAAGAAATCATCGTCCCCCTCCTGCCGCTTAGAGGACTGCTTGTATATCCAACAATGGTACTTCATTTAGATGTAGGCCGAGATAAATCGGTACAAGCCCTTGAGAAAGCAATGGTGGAAGACCATCTTATATTTTTGACGACACAACAAGATGTTTCGTTGGACGAACCAGGTGAAGAAGATTTATTTACAATGGGAACTTTAACAAAGGTAAAACAGATGTTGAAGCTTCCGAATGGTACAATCCGGGTGTTGGTGGAAGGGTTGAACCGCGCAGAAGTCATGGAATTTTACGATTATGAGACACATTATGGTGCCAAGATTAAAATATATGAAGACAGTGATGAAAAGGATGCTGAACATCAAGCATTAATGCGCACACTACTGGATTATTTTGAACAATACATAAAAATGTCCAAGAAAATAACCGGTGAAACGTTTTCGTCCACTTCGGATATTGAAGAGCCTGGGCGATTGGCGGATATAATCGCTTCCCATTTGCCTTTGAAATTGAAGGAGAAGCAAGAAGTGCTTGAGACCATTGATATGAAAGAGCGTCTTAGCCGTGTAATCGAGATCATCAATAACGAGAAAGAAGTTCTTTTTCTCGAGAAAAAGATCGGCCAGCGTGTTAAACGTTCGATGGAACGGACTCAAAAGGAATATTATTTACGAGAGCAAATGAAAGCGATCCAAAAGGAATTGGGCGATAAAGAAGGAAAAACAGGGGAAATTGAAGTCCTGAACGAAAAGATAGAAGAAGCGGATATGCCTGAGCATATTAAAGAAACGGCATTAAAGGAATTGGACCGTTATGAAAAAGTTCCTTCGAGCTCAGCCGAAAGTTCTGTCATCCGCAACTATATCGAATGGCTGATCTCTCTTCCTTGGACCAAAGCGACCAAAGATGACTTGAATATTCATAAAGCCGAAAAAATCCTGAACCGGGATCACCATGGTTTGGAAAAGGTGAAGGAGCGTGTGCTTGAGTATTTGGCTGTACAGCAATTGACCAAATCATTGAAGGGACCGATCCTTTGCTTGGTGGGACCGCCAGGAGTCGGGAAAACGAGCTTGGCTAAATCGATCGCTTCATCCCTGAATAGGAATTTCGTCCGTATATCTTTAGGTGGGGTGCGTGATGAATCAGAAATCCGCGGACATCGCCGCACATATGTAGGGGCAATGCCGGGACGGATCATTCAAGGCATGAAAAAAGCTGGTACGATCAATCCGGTCTTTTTACTGGACGAAGTGGATAAGATGTCCAATGACTTTAGGGGAGATCCATCTGCAGCGATGCTTGAGGTGCTCGATCCAGAGCAAAATCATAATTTCAGTGATCATTATATTGAAGAAACCTATGATCTTTCCAAAGTCATGTTCGTCGCAACGGCAAATAATTTGGGATCGATTCCTGGTCCGCTTCGTGATCGTATGGAAATCATTTCGATTGCAGGTTATACTGAGATAGAGAAACTTCATATAGCCAAGGATCACTTGCTGCCTAGACAGCTTGAAAACCATGGTTTATTGAAGACACAATTGCAAGTCCGTGAGGAAGCTCTTACAAAAATCATCCGTTACTATACTCGGGAGGCCGGTGTTCGGAGTCTTGATCGACAGCTTGCAGGCATCTGTCGGAAGACGGCAAAAATCATCGTGTCCGGAGATAAAAAGCGGGTCGTCATTGCTGAAAAGAATGTCGAGGAGTTTTTAGGGAAAACCATGTTCCATTATGGACAGGCGGAGGTCGAGAACCAAGTCGGTGTAGCTAATGGTTTAGCATACACGTCGGTAGGTGGCGATACGCTGCAAATCGAGGTTTCCTTATCACCAGGTAAAGGGAAGCTGATCCTGACAGGAAAGCTTGGCGATGTAATGAAAGAGTCAGCCCAGGCTGCTTTCAGTTTTGTCCGTTCAAAAACCGAGAAACTCCAGATTGATGAGAACTTCCATGAAAAATATGATATTCATATTCATGTCCCCGAAGGTGCGGTTCCAAAAGATGGCCCTTCTGCAGGCATCACGATTGCAACAGCGTTAATATCGGCCCTTACAAATAGGCCGATCAGAAAAGAGGTAGGCATGACAGGCGAAATTACATTACGCGGACGGGTTCTTCCGATCGGCGGGCTTAAAGAAAAATCTTTAGCGGCCCATCGCGCAGGACTTACGAAAATCATCATCCCGCAAAATAACGAAAAGGATATTGATGATATCCCGGAAAGTGTCCGTAAAGCATTAACATTTGTTCCAGTTTCACACGTCGATGAAGTCCTTGAGCATGCATTGGTAGGTGTGAACGAATGAAAGTAACAAGTTCAGATATTGTCATCAGTGCTGTGAAGCCTGAACAATATCCCAATACACCAATACCGGAATTTGCCTTGGCAGGCCGTTCCAACGTTGGGAAGTCCAGTTTCATCAACAAAATGATCAATCGAAAAAACTTGGCGCGCACATCCTCTAAACCGGGTAAGACGCAGACCTTGAATTTTTATATCATAAATGAAGCACTCCATTTTGTGGATGTACCGGGTTATGGTTATGCAAAAGTATCCAAGACGGAGCGTGATGCTTGGGGGAAGATGATCGAAACGTACTTCACTTCCCGTGACCAGCTCCGCGCTGCGCTTCTGATCGTCGATTTGCGTCATCCGCCGACAAAGGATGATATCGCAATGTATGAATTCCTGAAGCATTATGACCTGCCCCGGATCGTCATTGCCACCAAAGCGGATAAAATTCCAAAAGGCAAATGGCAGAAACACTTGAAAATCACGCGCCAAACGTTAAATATGGAAAAAGAAGATGAATTGCTTCTATTCTCTGGTGAAACAGGCGAAGGTAAGGAACAAGCATGGGGCGTCCTTAAGAAGTATATGTAAAAGAAAAGGGTATTCCGCATCTGGAATACCCTTTTTCTTTATGGAATCGAAAATCTTCACTTTTTTCGAACCAAAAAATAAATGCCGATCGCCATCAAGGCAAAGGGCCAAAACCTTTCGATGTTCGCGGTGGTTGTTTCAACAAGCCCGAAAGAGGTTTTGATTTTATCATAGAATAAGAATGTGATCGAGACGATGAATATGACCATCCCGTGAAACATTCCAGAATTTGCTTTACGTGCCCGGAGAATAAATCCCAGTGAGATGATTAAAATAAAGATACCTATATCATCCGGCCAAATCTCCAGGTTCTCGGCGATGTGGAAGTGGGCCCCGAACCCCAGTAGGATGACGCCTGGCAGGATGGACTCATATTCATTACCGCTATATGCCTGAATCAGGAAGGCGGCACCGACAATACATAATAAAGTGGGCCAGCTGAAAAAGCCCGGAAAGATTTCAATTTGGGAATGTTCAAGAAAAAAATAGAGCCCGAAACCGATTAAAACGATTCCTGGGAAAATACGATGCGTTTTCATTTTATCCTCCTATGCAATTCGATTACTTGAAGTTTTTTGCCATTTTTGATATGGTACTTTTGTACACAATGTCGAAATATGTATGTAACTTTACAAATCCCGCTTAGACACCTTTTGTAGCATTGAGGCGTTTTGGCTGTCTTTTCATGGTAGCATACGTTTTCATAAACTGTTCATATTATTTGCGTGAATCCATTTTAGTACATGGTATAATTAATTTACATGAAAAATTTTGGGGGTGCAAAACAAAAGGATGCATATTCTAGCGGTTGGTATAAATTACAAAACTGCCCCTGTAGAAATTCGGGAAAAACTATCGTTTAACGAAGCCGAACTTGCCGAGGCAATGAAAGCTCTTAAAAATAAAAAAAGCATCTTGGAAAATATTATTATTTCAACATGTAACAGGACGGAAATCTATGCGGTCGGGGACCAGCTTCATACAAGCAGGTATTATATCAAGGAATTTCTTTCGGAATGGTTTAACATCGATAAAGAAGAATTTTCTAAATATCTGTTCATTTATGAAGGCGATGGGGCTGTCGAGCATTTATTTTCAGTTACCTGCGGCTTGAATTCCATGATACTGGGAGAAACTCAGATTTTGGGACAAGTACGTTCAAGCTATTTGTTAGGGCAGAAGGAAGATACGATCGGTACCGTTTTTAACCATCTCTTCAAGCAAGCCCTTACATTAGCTAAAAAAGCTCATTCGGAAACCGAAATCAATACCAATGCCGTTTCCGTCAGCTATGCGGCAGTCGAGCTTGCAAAAAAAATCTTCGGAGGCCTGAACGGCAAGAATGTCTTGATTCTTGGGGCCGGTAAGATGGGTGAGCTGGCCATTCAAAATCTGCATAGCAATGGCGCCGACAGCATTACGGTCATTAACCGCACCTTTCAGAAAGCGGTCGACCTGGCTGAGAGATTCAATGGTACGGCCAAACAGCTGCAAGAGCTTCAATGCGCTTTAGTGGATACCGATATCCTGATTACTTCCACTGGTGCAAAAGATCTTCTTGTAACAAAAGAAATGATGTCATTCGTCAATAAGCTTCGTAAGGGCCGTCCTATTTTCATGGTCGATATCGCAGTGCCGCGTGACCTCGATCCAACATTGGCCGAGCTGGAAAATGTTTTCTTGTATGACATTGACGATCTGGAAGGGATCGTGCAAGCCAATATCGAAGAACGTAAAAAAGCTGCCGAGAAAATAGAAATGATGATCGAATCAGAAATCGTGGACTTCAACCAGTGGATTAATTTACTTGGTGTGGTTCCCGTCATTTCCTCTTTACGGGAAAAATCCCTATCGATACAAAAGGAAACGATGGAAAGCATCGAAAGAAAGCTTCCGCATTTGAGCGAACGTGACAAAAAAGTCCTGAACAAGCATACGAAAAGCATCATCAACCAAATGCTGAAGGATCCGATACTTTATGCAAAAGAGCTGGCAGATGAGCCGAATGCAAAAGAGCAATTAAATAATTTCGTGAAAATCTTCCATTTAGAGGAATTGATTGAAGACCAGCTGGTTGCGGATGAAAAAGAACGGAACAGCTCCAAGTCATCCCTATTGAATCCAGTTCCTGTCCAGTAATGAGGTAGATATGGAATTACTAATGACAAGATTGCATGAAGCCACTGTTTTGCTGTATGCCATCAGTATGCTTTTATATTTTATTGATTTCCTTAATAATAACCAGAAGGCGAACAGGGTCGCCTTCTGGTTGCTTTCTATTGTTTGGGTGCTGCAAACAATTTTTTTGTTTCTGTATGTGTTGAAAACGGGAAGGTTCCCGGTATTGACGATTTTTGAAGGCCTATATTTTTATGCATGGGTCCTCATATCGCTATCATTGATCATTAACCGATTGCTAAGAGTCGATTTTACGGTCTTTTTTACGAATGTATTAGGTTTCATGGTTATGGCCATCCATACCTTTGCACCTGTTCAGATAGAATCTCAAGTGCTTGCACAGCGCCTGGTTTCAGAGCTATTGCTCATACATATCACTTTTGCGATCCTATCATATGGGGCATTCACACTTTCTTTCGTTTTTTCAGTTTTATACTTAATTCAATATGATCTATTGAAACGGAAGAAGTGGGGAAAACGCCTGCTTCGACTTGGCGATTTAACAAAGCTCGAGCATATGTCCTATGTCCTCGCAGTTATAGGTGTTCCATTATTGGTGGTCTCCCTCATCCTGGGGATTCAATGGGCTTATATAAAAGTCCCTGGGGTATCCTGGCTGGACATGAAGATCATCGGCTCATTTATTTTGCTTATTGCTTACAGTGTGTTTTTATACTTGAAAATTCGGAAACAAATGTATGGAAGGACGCTAGCCTTTCTGAATATTGGATCTTTCATGATTGTGTTAATTAACTTTTTCCTTTTCGGAAGCCTTTCAACATTCCACTTTTGGAATACATAGGAGGAAACTATGAGAAAAATAATTGTCGGTTCAAGACGTAGTAAATTAGCGATCACCCAAACGAACTGGGTGATCGATCAACTTAAAGGACTTGGGGTCCCATACGAGTTCGAAGTGAAGGAAATTGTCACAAAGGGTGACCAAATCCTTGATGTAACACTTTCCAAGGTCGGCGGAAAGGGCTTATTCGTTAAAGAAATCGAACAAGCGATGCTGGATAAAGAAATTGATATGGCCGTACATAGTATGAAGGATATGCCGGCAGTGCTGCCTCCAGGTTTGACGATTGGCTGCATACCACCGAGGGAGGACCATCGGGATGCTTTGATATCAAAGAACCATGAAACCCTTTCCGAACTGAAGCCCGGTTCCATCATAGGTACTAGCAGCTTGCGGCGTGGCGCGCAAATTTTGGCTAGAAGGCCGGACCTTGAAATCAAATGGATTCGCGGAAATATCGATACCCGTCTGAATAAGCTGAAAACGGAAGATTATGATGCTATCATTTTAGCGGCAGCCGGACTATCAAGAATGGGTTGGGAGCAGGACATCGTAACGGAATTTTTAGATGAAGATATTTGCATTCCGGCAGTGGGACAAGGAGCTCTTTCCATTGAATGCCGTGAAGACGACAAAGAACTGCTGGCGGAACTTGCGAAATTGACATGTGAAAAAACGAAAAGAACGGTTGAAGCGGAACGTGCCTTTTTGGATAAAATGGAAGGCGGATGCCAGGTGCCGATTGCCGGTTTTGCGGTGGCAAAAGATAATGGGTCCGTTTCCTTGACGGCTTTGGTCGCTGCTCCGGATGGAAAGGTGATATATAAAGAAATGGTTGAAGGTGCTGATCCAGAGGCAGTTGGGCATGCTGCTGCCAAACAGATTAGCGAAATGGGCGGTAAAGAATTGATCGATCGCGTTAAAGAAGAGCTTGATCAGTAATGAACCCAGTTCAACCTCTTAAGGATTATCAGGTGTTAATCACCAGAGGGAAAGGACAGGCAGATGGTTTAAAAGAGTCGATCGAAAAAAATGGCGGAACGCCGCTTCTTGTGCCATTGCTTGAGTTCACTCTTCCAGATCATATGGAAGATGTGCAACAGCGGTTTGAAGAGTTGCTTACATATGACTGGATCATTCTGACCAGTCAAAATGGGGTGGATTTCTTCTTTAAGCTTCTTGGAAACCAGCCTCTGAAGCTTCCGAAAATAGCCGTAATCGGCTCCAAAACAGAAGCGGCCCTGAAACGGCATGGTTATAAGGCGGATTTCGTTCCAGCTCAGTTTGTTGCCGAAGGGTTCGTGGCGGAGTTCAATACCCTGCTTGATCCGGGGGCCCGCGTGTTGCTTGCAAAAGGAAATCTCGCAAGGGCGGTTATTGCGGAGGCGATCAATGAAGCTGGAGCAATCTGTGATGAAGTGATTATTTATCATACAGTGCTTCCTCGAAGCAGTGAAAAAAAGCTGGTGCAGCTTATAAAGAACCATGAAATCGACATCATGACCTTTACGAGTTCATCGACGGTCAATCATTTTTTACAGATCATGAAAAGCCATGAATTGGATACATACATAGACCGGATCATCATCGCCTGCATCGGGCCGATTGCCGCTAAAACGGCTGAAAAACATGGGCTATCCGTCGATGTCTGTCCAGATGTTTATACGACGGATGCCATGGTTGCGGAGTTAATACGCTTCATCTTGAAAAGAAATAAAAAGGGAGGAACTTTCAAATGAAAAACATTCCATTCAATCGCCACCGCCGCTTGCGCGCAAGTGCTGGCATGAGGGCTTTAGTCCGTGAAACACAATTGCATAAAGAGGATTTGATTTATCCGATCTTCGTCATCGACGGGGAAAATGTGAAAAATGAAATCAATTCCATGCCAGGTATCTATCAGCTTTCCATGGATAATTTGGGGGCCGAAATGGATGAAGTCGTGAGTCTGGGCATTAAATCAGTCATTTTATTCGGTGTCCCTTTTGATCATGATAAAGACGAACAGGGAACAGGGGCATTTCATCACAACGGACTTGTGCAAGAGGCCACCCGCTTTATTAAAAAACAATATCCTGAAGTTATTGTCATAGCGGATACCTGCCTTTGCGAGTATACAAGCCATGGCCATTGCGGGGTCGTTGAAGGGGAAAAAATCCTTAATGACGCTTCTCTTGACCTTCTTGCCAAAACGGCAATCAGCCAGGCTGAGGCCGGCGCAGACATCATTGCGCCTTCCAATATGATGGACGGTTTCGTTGCGGCCATCCGTGCAGGTCTGGATGAAGCGGGTTATGAAGATATTCCGATCATGTCCTATGCGGTGAAATATGCTTCGGCTTTTTACGGCCCATTCCGTGATGCCGCGAATGGTGCGCCACAATTTGGCGACAGGAAAACTTACCAAATGGATCCCGCCAATCGCCTTGAAGCGTTTCGTGAAGCTGAATCCGATGTTGCTGAAGGTGCGGACTTCCTAATCGTGAAACCAGCCCTTTCCTACATGGACATCATCAGGGACGTTAAGAATAACTTTAATCTTCCGATCGTTTCCTATAATGTCAGCGGTGAATATTCAATGGTCAAAGCTGCTGCCCAAAACGGCTGGATTGATGAAAAAGCGATAGTGATGGAAATGCTGACAGGCTTGAAACGCGCAGGTTCCGACTTGATCATTACGTATTTTTCAAAAGAGGTAGCACGCTGGATAAACGAAGATAATCAATGATAAAAAAATATAACCTGTAATGGAAAAAGGGGATTGAATCATGCGGTCATATGAAAAATCGAAAAAAGCTTTTGCCGAAGCAAAAAATTTGATGCCAGGCGGCGTGAACAGCCCGGTACGTGCCTTCAAATCTGTGGACATGGATCCCATTTTCATGGAGCGTGGAAAAGGCTCGAAAATGTATGATATCGATGGAAATGAATATATCGATTATGTTCTTTCATGGGGACCGCTCATCCTGGGTCACACGAATGACCGTGTCGTGGAATCATTGAAAAAAGTAGCGGAGTCAGGTACAAGCTTTGGAACCTCTACACTGATTGAGAATGAACTGGCCAAGTTGGTCATGGAACGGGTGCCTTCGATTGAAATGATCCGGATGGTATCATCAGGAACCGAAGCGACGATGAGTGCGCTAAGGCTGGCACGAGGCATTACAGGCCGTGATAAAATCTTGAAATTCGAAGGTTCCTACCATGGCCATGGCGATTCATTGCTGATCAAAGCGGGTTCCGGCGTTGCAACATTAGGTTTACCGGATAGCCCTGGTGTACCGGAAGGCATTGCAAAAAATACGATTACCGTAGCATATAATGATCTTGCTGCAACCAAATATGCGTTTGAACAATTTGGCGAAGACATTGCCTGTATCATCGTAGAACCTGTTGCAGGGAACATGGGCGTGGTTCCGCCACAACCTGGTTTCCTCGAAGGCTTACGTGAAGTGACGACCCAATACGGAGCTCTATTGATCTTTGACGAAGTCATGACAGGGTTCCGTGTCGACTATAATTGTGCACAAGGCTATTTTGGCATCGTACCTGACCTGACTTGCCTTGGGAAAGTAATTGGCGGCGGCTTGCCTGTCGGAGCATTCGGAGGCAAGCGCGAATTCATGGAACAAATTGCCCCGAGTGGGACAATCTATCAAGCGGGAACATTGTCTGGTAACCCTCTTGCCATGACGGCCGGCCTTGAAACGCTGAGCCAATTGACTCCAGAATCTTATGATGAGTTCACCCGAAAAGGGGATATGCTCGAAAAAGGAATTGGAGCGGCAGCGGATAAGTACGGTGTTCCCCATACATTCAACCGTGCCGGCTCCATGATTGGACTTTTCTTTACTAATGAAGATGTCGTAAACTATGATACAGCAAAAACATCCGATTTAGAGTTCTTTGCTTCCTACTATAGGGAAATGGCGAATCAAGGCATCTATTTGCCGCCGTCACAGTTTGAAGGGTTATTCCTTTCCACTGCACATAGTGATGAAGATATCGAAAAAACCATTGCAGCGGCAGAACAGGCTTTTGCCAAATTAAAAAAATGATTCAAGGCTTCATGAGCTTCCGCGATATTCGATAATGATAAATTTGAACTGGCTGCCATTTTCCAAAAACTTTTGGAGAAAGGCAGCCAGTTTTTTTGAATTCAATCCGTATGTGTAAGAACCGAATTTAACGTTCACGGCCGAATTAATTGGAGGGTGGTCGAAATAATTGGTAGAAAGCAGAATTAATAGGCCGTTGGGAATTAATATGGCGGTAGGTCGAGTCGGATTTTTCAAGCTGAATGTTATTCCCGCTTTATTTTAGCCTGAAAATTGAACCTCCTTCTTTTAAAAGGTTCAGGGAATATCTAAGGAGTGCTGCAAATGAAATTAAGGAATAAACAGCTTCCTGTCTTCATAGATTGATATTGGTATAGGTACCGTTTCATGAAGCTGAAAGGAGGAGTTGTCTTGTCGCAAGAAAATGAATCGTATTTACGATTTTCTTTAGAGGAATCCGTTTGGTTCCAGAAGGGACAGGAAGTGGCTGAGCTATACTCGATTTCCCTTGATCCAAATGTGTCGATTCAAGAAAGTGATCAATATGTTTTTATACGAGGCTCGTTAGATTTAAGCGGTGAATACAAAGACTCGCAAAATGGTGAAGAAGAGGAGTTTTCGCAGACCTTTTTGCCAAAGGCGGTTCAAAAGGTCGAGAGGCATCCCAATGGACTTAATGAGTTCACACACCGTTTTCCGGTTGATATAACGATTCCGAATAATCGGATTGCCTCTTTGGATGAGGTCGATGTCTCGATTCAAAGCTTTGACTATGCCATGCCAGAGCATAACTGCTTGAAATTGCAGGCGGACCTTTTGATAACCGGAATCTATAATGATTCATATGTGGAAGAACGGTTTGATACTGAGCAGGAAGTTGGGGAAACTGAGGATCAGGAAGAAACGGATGGGGAAAATGAGTCATATATTCCTTATGCAGCGGCAGTGCCGCCAATCCCGGATTTTCAGCCCGTTTTCCGTGATGAGGAGGAAGAAGAGTTATACGCGCCTTTTACTGCAGAGTCAAAACGGGTTTCTGAAGCAAATGAAGAAGAAGAAGAGGAACCGATTTATTTAAGCGATCAGCATAATGCTCCCGTTTTTGAAATTCCCGTTTCACCATATCCTGAAGAGGAGGAATGGGAAACGGAAGTGCATAGACAGGAAGAAGTCGAAGCTGTAGAGGAAGAAGTGATTGGTGATCCGCCTGACTCCACGGAAAAGGTACCTTTCATGGGAGAGGCAAAATTGGAGGAAGAACCAAGCAGGCAGGATTCCTTGGAGATTCCTAGAGTGACATTTATAGAAGAAGTAGAAGAAGAACCAAGTCAAGCAACCAATCATCAAAGTAGCCCAGTTTCAAATTTAGAAACCGAGGATGTCATCCGGCAGGAAGACGATGCCGTTGCAGCGGGTCCTATCCTTAATGAGAGTGTGAAGGTGGAGCAGGAAGAGGAATCCAATTCGTCCATAAGCGATCTATTCAAAAAGAGGGAAAGACCTGCGCCTCCGGCTAAGGAGGGTAAGAATTTCAAAGGCAGGAAACAAGCAGCGGAACGTGATGAAAAAGAAACGGCCGATCAGGATGAAAAGCAGCTTTCCATCATGGATTTATTCGGACGGAAACAAGAAGAAGAACTGGTAAGGATGAAGGTTTGCATTGTTCAGCAAGGGGAAACGCTTGATGACTTGGCTCAGCGATATGATGTTACGGTTCAATCGATACTTTTCAGCAATGAATTGGAGTCGAATCAGAACGTCCATGAAGGGCAAGTCATTTATATACCGAAGGCGGTTGCGTATAAGAATTGACCGGGACAGAGAGCAGGGCATATGCTCTGCTCCTGTTTTTTAAATGTTAGAGGAATCGGATTGTTTAGTTTTTTAGAGAAAGTGAGTGAGTCTCGTGAGGGAAAACGAGAATCAGCAGCCTGTCAATCGGGATCGGGACACGGAGACCGTATTGAAGGAATATGCCATGTATGTACAATATATTGAGGACTTCGGGCGTGTGAAAAAAGTATACAGTGATCGCGGTACATTTGCCTTGAAATCCATGTTACCGCATAACGGCATTGATTTTATCAAAAATGTTCAAAAACTGTACCATCGCGGCTATAATCGAATCGTTCCCATTTATCAAACGATGGATCAGCGTTACGCCGTTCTTCATAATGGACGTTTGTATTACCTGATGCCCTGGCTCAATGATGAAAGGGACGGGGAGCGCGATGAAAAGCATAAGCAATTGTTCAGGGAGCTTGCTCGGATGCATACACTTTCCGTTAAGGAAATACAAGTGGATATTGAGGAACGGGAAGCCCATTATGAGCGGACGCTTGATGCCTGGA
Source organism: Peribacillus sp. 05N428 (assembly GCF_056397085.1). Classification (NCBI taxonomy): domain Bacteria; kingdom Bacillati; phylum Bacillota; class Bacilli; order Caryophanales; family Bacillaceae; genus Peribacillus; species Peribacillus sp. 05N428. Next base: position 303,678 of record NZ_JBFTMS010000003.1, read on the forward strand.
ATAACGAAAAGGAATTTATAGAAGAGTATATTGTCAGCTGTGAAAAGAAGTGGTATATGTCTCCATTCGAACTGACAGTTTGTTCTTTCTACACTGATATTTCACAGGCTCTGAAGTACTCGATCAAGAAGTTTGAAACCTGGTATGAAAAAACGAAGGATAGTGAAAAGGTTCGAACCGTGGTAACGCACGGAAAGGTTTCTTTGAAGCATTTCGTTTATGATGAGCGGGGATATGGCTACTTCATCAATTTTGAGAATTCGAATACGGCTCCGCCGCATTTCGATTTACTGCCATTTCTCGTTAAATCGGCCAGGACCTATCCTGTCCAATGCGATGACTGTGTTGACTGGCTATATAACTATTTTCGTTATTTTCCGTTAAAAGAAGAAGAATTGCTGCTCATGCAAAGTTATCTGGCATTCCCTGGATCAGCTTTGGAATTAGTGAAGGGTTATTCCGATGGCAGGGGCCATCGTTCAGAGCTTGATAATGTCACGCAACTGCAGCGGCAATTTTGGCTATTGAAAAATATTGAATATATGGTGATGAGAATCGAAGAAATCGAACAGAAGAAAAAGGCCGCTGCCGAGGCTGCCAAAGAAGAACAATCACCCCCAAGCTAAATATACATGATTGGATCATCTCCAGTCATGTATATTTTTTTGCTGTAAGGGAATAATTAAATCCATTCGAAATACAAAGACATGGCCAGGAAAATAAACGCGATAAGCAGGAGCATATCGAAGAAAGTCGGGAAAATCAGCGTACGTAATCCTTGGAATACGATAAAGGGGACGATGAACTGCTGGCAGACACCGCGGAATTTTTTCACCCAAGGCGGTAAAGTATAGGGAGTATATCTTCGCTTCATAATATTACCTTCCTTTTTAGGACTTCTTATATTCTATGGGTGGGCAGTGAAAAAGGTGAAACAGCCGTCACATTCACTGTTCCTGGAGGATAAAATAAAGAAAATGAACATGAATGCATCAAATGGGATGATTCCTGAGAAAGTAAGCGAAAAGATGATTGACTGGAGCCCCATGTTTTTTGTACTATATACTATATGCATTCAATGTTTTTACATATGAATATAAATCAATGCAAAGACCGGAAATAGTAAGATGAAATGCACTTTTCAGAGAGGAAACCAAATTGGTGCGAGGTTTCCAGGCAGCAGCATCCGAAGTCGTCCGCGAGCAGTCTTCGTGAACTTCTTAGTAGCGAAGGCCGGTGAAGAGCCGTTATCCGATTTGAGAGCCGAAAGGGATTTTTTTCTTTTTCGGAAAAAAGGTGGCACCGCGAACAACTTCCTTCGTCCTTTTGTGATGATGGAAGTTTTTTTTATGCCCAAAAAGGAGGAAATGATATGGAAGAGAACCAAATTTCTATGCCGACTAAATATGATCCGCAGACGATAGAGAAAGGCCGCTACAAATGGTGGCTTGATGGAAAGTTTTTCGAAACGACAGGTGACGATAAAAAAGAACCATATACGATTGTCATCCCGCCGCCTAACGTTACAGGTAAGCTGCATCTTGGACACGCTTGGGATACGACACTTCAAGATATATTGACACGCATGAAAAGGATGCAGGGCTATGATGTTTTATGGTTACCAGGCATGGACCATGCAGGTATCGCCACTCAAGCGAAAGTAGAACAGAAACTTCGTGCGGATGGCGTGAGCCGTTATGACCTTGGGCGTGAAAAATTCGTGGAAGAGACATGGAAATGGAAAGAGGAATATGCGAGCCATATCCGTGAACAATGGTCAAAGCTAGGTCTTGGACTTGATTATACACGTGAACGTTTCACTCTGGATGAAGGGCTTTCAAAAGCAGTGCGCGAAGTGTTCGTTTCGCTTTATAACAAGGGCTTGATTTATCGCGGCGAATACATCATCAACTGGGATCCATCAACGAAAACGGCGTTATCCGATATCGAAGTCATTTACAAAGATGTGCAGGGCGCATTTTACCATATGAAATATCCATTGGTTGACGGATCGGGTGAAATTGAAATTGCCACCACCCGTCCAGAAACGATGCTTGGCGATACTGCTGTTGCTGTACACCCTGAAGATGACCGTTATAAACACTTGATCGGCAAAAAGGTCCGCTTGCCAATTACAGGCCGGGAAATCCCGATTGTCGGTGATGATTATGTCGATATGGAATTCGGTTCAGGCGCGGTCAAAATTACTCCTGCTCATGACCCGAATGACTTCGAAATTGGGAACCGTCACGATTTGGAGCGCATCCTTGTCATGCATGAAGATGGCTCGATGAATGAAAAGGCCGGTAAATATGAAGGCATGGACCGTTTTGAATGCCGTAAGCAAATCGTCAAGGACCTTCAGGAAGAAGGAGTACTCTTCAAAATCGAAGATCACCTTCACTCAGTAGGCCATTCAGAGAGAAGCGGTGCTGTTGTTGAACCATATCTTTCGACGCAATGGTTCGTTAAGATGCAGCCGCTGGCTGATGCTTCCGTTGAGCTTCAAAAAGGAACCGATGAGGAAAAAGTTCATTTCGTACCGGACCGTTTCGAGAAAACATACCTGCATTGGATGGAAAATATCCGCGACTGGTGCATTTCCCGTCAGCTTTGGTGGGGTCACCGCATTCCCGCCTGGTACCATAAAGAAACAGGTGAAGTGTATGTAGGTCATGAAGAGCCTGCGGACGCTGAAAACTGGGAACAAGATACAGATGTGCTTGATACATGGTTCAGCTCGGCATTATGGCCATTCTCGACTATGGGCTGGCCTGACAAGGACAGTGTCGATTTCCAACGTTACTATCCAACCGGGGCACTTGTGACAGGCTATGATATCATTTTCTTCTGGGTATCGCGGATGATTTTCCAAGCTCTTGAGTTCACAGGTGAACGACCATTTGAAGATGTGCTGATCCACGGTCTGGTTCGTGACGAACAGGGGCGCAAGATGAGTAAATCGCTAGGCAATGGTGTCGATCCGATGGATGTCATCGATCAATACGGTGCCGATTCCCTGCGTTACTTCTTATCTACGGGCAGCTCGCCAGGCCAGGACCTCCGTTATAGTACGGAAAAAGTCGAAGCAGTTTGGAATTTCTCCAATAAGATTTGGAACGCATCACGTTTTGCTTTGATGAACATGAATGGCATGACGTATGACGAAATCGATTTAAGCGGTGAGAAGTCTGTTGCCGATAAATGGATCTTGACGCGTTTGAATGAAACGATTTCCAACGTAACCAGACTTGCGGACCGTTATGAGTTTGGTGAAGTGGGCCGTGTGCTATACAACTTCATTTGGGATGACTTCTGTGACTGGTATATTGAAATGGCGAAGCTTCCGCTATATGGAGAAGACGAAGCGGCTAAGAAAACGACGCGCTCGATCTTGGCGTATGTACTGGATAACACAATGAGATTGTTACACCCGTTCATGCCATTCATTACCGAAGAAATTTGGCAGAACCTACCTCACCAAGGTGAGTCCATCACTGTTGCCGCTTGGCCGGAAGTGAATGAAGAGTTGACAGATACAGCTGCAGCCGAGGAAATGAAGCTGCTTGTTGAAATCATCCGCTCCGTCCGTAATATCCGTGCTGAGGTGAACACACCGCTAAGCAAAAAAATCAATTTGATTTTAAAAGCGAAAGATGAGGCCATCTTAGCGACATTACAGAAAAACAGCAGCTATATCGAGCGTTTCTGTAATCCTGAACAATTGACGATCGGAATCGAAGTCGAAGAGCCTGCTCAAGCCATGACAGCTGTCGTAACTGGTGTAGAACTAATCCTTCCGCTTACAGGACTGATCAATATTGACGAAGAAGTGAAACGTCTTGAAAAAGAACTCGACAAACTTAATAAAGAAGTTGAGCGTGTACAGAAAAAATTAGGCAACGAGGGCTTCGTTAAAAAGGCGCCGGCAAGCGTCATCGAAGAAGAACGTGCCAAGGAAAAAGACTATAGCGAAAAACGCGACTCTGTAATCCACAGGATCAGCGAACTGAAACAACTGTAAAACAAAAGGATGAACCAGCTTGAAGCCGGTTCATCCTTTTTCTGTTTAAAGGCTATTTAAGAAGAGGATATGCTTTCTTTTATGAATGTAAGGTACTCCCATACGATATTCATATCACTTAGTGCACTTAGTGTCCGGCTCCCGACGACATCCTCCATTTCGTTCAGCATGAGGCTGCCATCTTCGGCAAATATGAAATCGATACCGACCAGGCCGAAATCAAATGATCTCATTACTCTTTCAACAAGGGCTAATTCAGATGCAGTCAGCTCATATAGCGAAGCCGATCCGCCCAGCGTATAATTTGCCTTGAAACTGGAAGCGGATTCCCTGAGTACAGCAGCCTTCACTTTATTACCAACCACAAAAACGCGGATATCCCTACCGAATAAGCCAGGTTTTTGGACTATCCAATTCCCATCATTCAGTTGGGCAAGATCATCGGCATGCTCGATTAGAAATACTTGTTTCCCGCCGCGGCCGCTAGTTTCTTTAGCAATGAAAGGGAGCTCCATGTCATTGGCACTCGGCCTTCCGTTACAATAAACGGTATCGGCCATTGGAATCCCCAGCGAGGACAAATATTGATGCGTCTTTGCTTTGTCATTCGCGATTTCCGATACGAAGGAGGAGTTAAAGCAAGCAATCCCCAATTGCTCAAGTTGCTTTGTAAAAAAAGGATCGATGGTCCGGACGATGGCAAAGTCCGGCAATGAAATTGGCTGCATCTCATGTTCAACATATAACTTGTTGAAACGATGACCGATCCTAAGGTCTTCCCGAAAGTGAAAGTGTAAATCAAGATCAAGCTTACTGGCTTCGTCAAGCATCCAATCTATGTATCCTTTATTTTTCAAGGCATCCTCACGGTTATAAATCAACCAGCCTGCTTGTTTTTTCATCAGGTGCACTTCCTTTTCCTAATTCTTTCAAGATATAATCGAACATGCTATCGGCGATGTTGATACCTGTACATTCATAAATGTTCAATAAATGCGAATTTGAATTCACTTCGCACAAAAGCGGACCTTCTTCACCAAACAGCAAATCGACGCCAGCGAAGTCGGCACCCAGAATTTGCGCACATCGAATGGCAAGTTGTGCTTCTTCACTGGTGGGGATATATGGTGCAGCCTGCCCCCCGGCAGTCATATTAGCTCGGAAGTCCTGCTCGGAATGACGTTGCATCGCTGCTATGACTTGATTGCCCACGACATTCACGCGAATATCCCGACCTTTACTGTGCTCGATGAATTCCTGGATGATAAATGGTTTGTGGCCAAGATCACGGATCGTCTTCAGTAACTCATCCTCTGTTTGGATTAAATATACTTGTTCCCCAAAAGAACCGTATGCTTCCTTAACGATAAGAGGATACCCGAGTTCATTGCCGATTTGGATAAAAGCATCCATATTGACCCTTTCAATCCCTTCGTACGTAAAAGGGGGAAATATGGTTTTCGGCATCGGTATCCCATGCCCTGTTAAGGCTTGATGTGTTTTTGCTTTGCTGTCGCAAATATCGATTGCTGCACTGCTGTTATATACGGGGATGCCGATCAATTCCAAATGGCGCGCCAAATGAATGTCTTTATCCATGAACAGAACAAAATCCGGCAGCTTATTAAAGGTTCCTTTAAGCAGAGGCACTCCTTTTTCGATTATGGGCATGAGATCTGAATTGCGGATAAGGGTTGCCGTGATATCTTTCCTTTCAGCAGCCTCTTTAATGAACAAAGCTAAACTGGAAAACTTATCATGCTGTAAATAGCCGTTGACGACAATCCAACAGTGGAAATCTGAAGGTTTCATGGTAAAACACTGCCTTTCATCTAGGTTAATCGTTCATATATTGATAAAATAATCTTAACGCATAAGAGCGGTATAAAGAAAGAGGAGGCTCCACGATAATGGTTACAACCATGAAAGAAATCAATCAATTTTTTGAACGGCGCCAAGTTCAGTTGGGCATGAATTTTGGCCTGTCACGGATGGAAACTTTGTTAACTGAATTAGGCGACCCGCACAAGGAGCTCAAATATATTCACATTGCAGGGTCCAACGGGAAAGGATCGACACTGCAATATATTAAAGAAATTCTGCTTGCCCAAGGAATTCGGGTCGCTTCCTTCACTTCTCCTTATTTAATACGGATGAATGAACAGCTGAAGGTAAATGAGGATGAAATCAGTGATCAGGAATTCATCGATGTTTTCCGGAAGCTTTGGCCGATCATCCATGAGATGGACAGCAAGGGGAATGGTCCCACTCAGTTCGAAATTTTGACTGCCATGGCATTCTCTTATTTTAGCAAAAAGGAAGTCGATTTGGTTTTGATGGAAACCGGTTTAGGAGGCAGGCTTGATACAACGAATGTCATCCAGCCGTTTCTTTCGATCATTACCTCGATCTCTTTGGAACATACGAACATCCTGGGTAACACACTAGGGGAAATTGCTTTTGAGAAGGCAGGCATCATAAAAAGCGGGGCGCCGGTCATCAGCGGAGTCACAGCCGGGGAACCAGCAAAAGTAATTGAAGAAAAAGCGTCAGCTATAGGCGTACCTTATTACCAATTGGGTAAAGAATTTCGTGTTAGCAATATGAAGCGAAGTGAACGTGGGCAAAGTTTCTCATTTTCGCTTGCCGACAGGTCAATCGAAAATGTGGAAATGCAGATGCTGGGCCGTCATCAAATGGAGAATGCGGCACTGGCCATTGCTGCTGTCACAGTAGGAATGGATAATATCGATGAAAAAAGCATCCTTGAAGGAATAGGGGCAGCGAAATGGGATGGACGCTTTGAAAAAATATCGGATGAGCCATTGGTGATCATTGATGGTGCACATAATCCTGCTGGAATCGACGTACTGAAGGGAACGCTAAAAGTGCATTACCCCGGCTATAAGTACCGATTCGTATTCAGTTCATTTAAAGATAAAAACTATTCCGAGATGCTTCATGGACTGGAAACGGGGGCGATGGAAATCATCATTACCGAATTCGACCACGAACGGGCGGCGGATGCGAAAACGCTTTATGAAAAATGCAGTCATCCAAATAAAAGTATAAACAAGGATTGGCAGGCGGCGATAACGGAAGGCAGAAGGAAAACGGGGGATAAAGAGATCCTTGTCATTACAGGGTCCCTTCATTTCCTTTCACTTGTGAGGGAGTTCCTAATCAGAGAAGATGCTTAAAGAATGTGCATAACGTAATGAGGCACTTTATCATGGAAACCAAAGCCTAAGAACCAACGGTAAGCCATATTTGTTTCAAATTCTTCAATTGCTTTATGCATTGAACGAATACCGAGGGTAAATCGAATGAAAGTCAGTTTGGCTAATATAACTGGATCAATACTTGGGCTTCCTATCTCTGAATATATATCTTTCACCAAATCATAAATGAAAGTGAAGTCAATGGCAGCCTCCATTTTACGAACCAAATGATTCGCCGGCACCAGTTGATCTAAAGTAATCATTTCAAGTTGGCCTCGCTGAATAGAATAATGTTTCGAAAGCATCATCTTCACCTGGCAAAAGGGGTTCTATCTATAAGTTAAAACAAAGTTGATTGGAGCGGGTGTTCGAGACTCCTGCGGGAAAAGCGAGTCCAGGGGAGACCCCGCAGGCGCAAAGGCGCCGAGGGCGGACCGCCCGCGGAAAGCGAGTGCCTGGAGTGGAAATTAACGTTCAAATTGCACAAACCCCTAAAAAACTGAAGACAAACTCTATTTTCATCGAGTTTGTCTCCAGTCTGAGAAAAGGATCTTTTCAAAGGTCCTTTTCTCTTGTTAAAGAGCCTCTTGGAAAGAAAAAACTCCAATAGAGTGATTGATAACAAATCACCCAGTTTATTTGTTAAAATATGTTTATATATTGCATTCCATATGAATGTTGAATAGTAGGATCTGTTTAATAAAATGACGGGAGGGATGAGCATGAAGAACCCAATGGTTAATTACATAGCGGAAGGGACTTTTATATCAGGGTTTCAAAGAAAGGCAATCGAATCCTCATGCACTTTGTATAAATGATGGCTATCCATATCTATCTCTTCGTATTGGGCTTAATTTTAGGCTCATTCTTTAACGTTGTCGGTTTAAGTGTTCCAGCTGGTCATTCATTCGCGAATCGTCGCTCCGCCTGCCCTTCTTGCGGGCGTACATTGACATTCTTCGAGTTGATACCGGTTATTTCTTATATGTTGCAAGTCGGTGAATGCCGGGGCTGTAAAGCAAGGATATCCCCCCTTTATCCGGCCGTGGAAATGCTGACCGGTGTTTTGTTTGCCTCTGCTCCGATATTCCTTGGCTGGTCGGGCGAACTGTTGGTTGGCTGGATATTGATTTCATTATTTATGATCATCTTCGTGACTGATGTCGCCTATATGCTTATACCCGATAAAATACTGCTTTTCTTTATAGTGATTTTTATTGTTTTAAGAGTCTCATTTCCACTGACGCCCTGGTGGGATTCAATTGTCGGGGCAGCGGTTGGTTTTAGCCTGCTGTTATCAATCGCGGTCGTGAGTAAGGGTGGCATGGGTGGCGGTGATATCAAGCTGTTTGCAGTGATTGGCTTCGTATTGGGAATGAAGATGGTGCTGTTATCTTTGCTTTTTGCGTGCTTTTATGGGGCATTGCTTGGCATCATCGGGTTGCTGACCGGAATCTTAAAAAAGAAAACCCTTATTCCTTTCGGACCGTATATCGTTTTTGGGACATTGACTGCTTATTTTTGGGGCGATTCGCTATTATATTGGTATGTAACATTTTTAAGATGAGCTTAAAGGACCATCCTGATCCAAGAGGAATTTGTCAAAAATCACCTGAACAATGGCTCAGTAGGGAACCATCCCCATTTGGAGGCAAGAGATTATGGAATGATAGAGGGATGTATGTAATTGGTGAGAGGTGATATGGAATGGTTTCATGAAGCAATAGTACCAGTACCTGGAATTCCTTTTTTGTTACCCATATATGAATAGGGAAATTTGACGAAACCTATTAATGACAAGACGACAAAAGTCTTGTTATTTTTTTTTACCTCTATGTTAGGATGAAAAAAATGATCTGGAGGGGAGGAAAAAAATTGGGCAAGCCGGAACAAAGCAAGGGTGTAACGATTAAAATAAATGGGGAAGAAAAAGTATTTGCCGATAAAAAAATTGAAAGTCAAGAGGCGGCGAGTAAGGAGCAGGAACAGGAACAAACTGATGAGAGTTTCGAATGGATACTCCCTGAGGATTCAAATGAAAGCAAGATTGTATTGGTACCCACACCGCCAAAGAAGAAAATGCCGAAGCTCATCGGTTTTGGTACCGGGTCACTGAAAAGCTCGGATAAAAGACCGATCAAGACATTCATGATCGCAGTCATTTGTGCTGTGTTTTTTGGGTCGATTCTTGGCTTGATCGCCGTTAAAACGATTACAAAGGAAAAAGCCGAAGTATCTTCGGTCGAGACCCCGATTCCAACTGAAGCCACCGTTGAAGATAAAAAAGCGGCAGTGACTGAACCGGGAAACCAGCTGAAGACATTCCTTGTACAGGGAGGAGTATTCAGCAGCGAGGATGCGGCAAGGCAAATTCAAAAGAAAATCATTGAAAAGCAGGTTCCTGCTGAAATCTTCAAATTGGAAGAAAGCTATTATCTATTTCTGGGATCGGCAGAGAGTCTAGCTGCAAGTAAAGAACTGGCCTTGTTCTTAAAGTCATATGATGTGGATGTATATTGGAAGGAAATCAATTTTGAAGCGGCCGGGACAAGCCAAGAAGATGAAAAAACCCTCGACAAGATGAAAGCAGTATATGCTTCGTTGGCAGAAACATCCGCAACAAAGCTTCGCGGAAAGGCAGGGACGGTAAACGGGGAAACCCTGAAAAAAAACATGGATGAACTGAAGGCGGGGAAATTATCGCCGGCGTTTTCAAAGATGAACGATGACCTGACTGCTGCGGCAAAGTCGATTGATGAATATGAGACATCCAAAAATGAAGAAAAGCTATTCCAGGCTCAAGAAAGTCTTCTGAATTTTTTATTGAATTACCAAAAGTAAAGAAAAAAAGGGGGGCTGCCTAATGGGACAAGCCTCCCAATATGAAACCCTCTGTGACACCTTTTTTATTTTCCGGGAAATACTTACAGGCATTTGTCGATTCCTAGTAAACAATAATTGTGGATTGCACCATTATTTGATAGGATAGATATGTATCTCCCTATGTAAAGAAAGGTGACTTTTATATTATGCAGCCATTGATTTTAGCTTCTTCATCACCACGTCGTAAAGAACTTCTGCAATTTCTTCAAATCCCCTTTGAAAGCATGAATTCCAATGTTGATGAAAGTATTGATGAAAACATGTGTCCTGATTCAGCGGTGAAAGAACTGGCATCCCGTAAAGCGGAAGCCATCGCAGCAAAATTTCAGGATAGCTGGGTAATCGGCTCGGATACCGTTGTAGTCCTTGATGGTGAGATCTTGGGTAAGCCGGTAAGCAGGGCAGACGGAAAAAGAATGCTGGAAATGTTATCAGGACGGACACATGAAGTATACACAAGTGTCGTCATCCTGTTCGGCAAGCATCGCAGAGTATTCGCAGAAAAAACGGAAGTGACATTTTGGGAGCTGCCAGAAGCTGAAATCGAACGATATCTGGATAGCGGGGAACCTTTTGACAAAGCTGGCGGCTATGGGATTCAAGGATACGGATCTCTTCTTGTCAAACAAATCAAAGGGGACTATTTCTCAGTCGTCGGGCTTCCGGTCTCAAGGCTGGCCCGGGAACTTAAAGCGATGCAGGAAGAGTTAGGATAATCTGATTTCCTCTGGCATCTTCCCTTTTCTAAGGAAGGGTTGATCTTTTGAGCGAAAAAATGTTAATACGGGATTACCCGAAAGAAGAGAGGCCGCGCGAAAGGTTTCTACAGGACGGGCCGCAAAGTCTTTCCAATCAGGAATTGCTTGCTTTGCTATTGAGGACAGGATCAAGGGAAGAATCAGTCCTGCAACTATCCGGCAGACTTATCAATTCCTTCAAGGGCCTGCGCCTGTTAAAAGAAGCCTCAGTGGAAGAACTGACCGTGATTAAAGGGATTGGTGAAGCAAAAGCGATACAAATCCTGGCCTCCGTCGAACTTGGCAGGAGAATTAACAATTTGAATGACCAAGACCGTTATGTGATTCGATCTCCTGAAGATGGAGCTAATTATTGCATGGAGGAAATGCGGTTTTTATCACAGGAACATTTCGTCTGTCTCTATTTAAATACGAAAAATCAAGTGCTACAAAAAACTACGGTATTCATCGGGAGCCTCAATGCCTCGATCGTGCATCCGCGCGAGGTCTTTAAAGAGGCTTTCAAAAGGTCAGCTGCCTCTATCATATGTCTTCATAACCACCCCTCCGGAGACCCCTCTCCCAGCAGAGAAGATATTGAAGTGACGAAAAGGTTAGTCGAATGTGGTAAAATAATCGGGATTGAAGTATTGGACCATATCATCATCGGGGAACATAAATATGTTAGCTTGAAGGAAAAAGGTTATTTATGACACTATCAAAATTTTTGACGATACGATATAATATTGTTTATGATTTTTAAAAGAGGAAACTTTTTCAAAACTCTTATTGTCAAAAAACGACAAATTATTATTTGAACTTATAAAAAGGCATTTTTGTTTACGAAAGGGAGATACCATAATGTTTGGAATTGGAGCAAGAGATATAGGGATTGATTTAGGAACGGCGAATACGCTTGTATATGTGAAGGGAAAAGGCATCGCAGTACGTGAACCATCGGTTGTAGCGGTGCAAACAGATACAAAGCAAATCGTTGCAGTCGGAAACGATGCGAAAAACATGATCGGCCGTACACCTGGTAACGTGGTTGCCCTGCGCCCGATGAAGGACGGAGTAATTGCCGATTATGAAACGACGGCTACCATGATGAAGTACTATATGAAGGAAGCTCAAAAGAAGGGCGTATTCGGCAACAAGCCATATGTCATGATTTGTGTGCCTTCTGGAATTACGGCAGTCGAGCAGCGTGCAGTCATCGATGCAGCAAGACAAGCTGGAGCCCGTGACGCATATCCTATCGAAGAACCGTTTGCAGCAGCGATCGGTGCGGATCTTCCCGTTTGGGAGCCTACAGGCAGCATGGTCGTTGATATCGGCGGAGGAACGACGGAAGTGGCCATCATTTCCCTTGGCGGAATCGTTACAAGCCAATCGATCCGTATTGCCGGTGACGAAATGGATGATGCCATTATCGTTTACATCCGTAAGAACTACAATTTGATGATCGGTGAGCGTACTGCTGAAGCGATCAAAATGGAAATTGGTTCTGCTGGAGACACCGAAGGCGTCGAAAACATGGAAATTCGCGGCCGTGACCTATTGACTGGATTACCGAAAACGATCGAAATTACAGCTGAGGAAATATCCAAAGCATTAAGCGACACCGTTTCTGCAATTGTGGATTCCGTGAAAAACACTTTAGAGAAAACACCACCTGAATTAGCCGCTGACATCATGGACAGAGGCATAGTACTGACAGGCGGGGGTGCTTTGCTGCGCAATTTGGATAAAGTCATCAGTGAAGAAACGCAAATGCCGGTGATCATCGCTGAAAATCCGCTGGATTGTGTTGCGATCGGAACGGGAAAAGCGCTGGACCACATTCATTTATTCAAGACTAAATCAAGAGATTCGCGATAAGCATTACTTCTCAAATAGGGCCGGCTCAACAAAAGGTGCAATTTTGAGCCGGTTTTCTTATGTTTTGCTGTTTCATTAAATCCATAGTGTAATTTTAAAAACCATAGAGTAAATTTTAGATAGAGGTGTAATCACCATGCCACAGTTTTTTAATAAAAAGCTCCTTCTCTTGCTCGTTAGTATTATCGTTCTCGTGGCATTGATCGGTTTTTCATTAAGGGAGAGAGAAGAGTTGACCTGGCCGGAGCAATTCCTGAAAGATACGACAGGCTGGGTCGGAAATGTGTTTAATAAGCCAGTATCGGGTATAACAGGTTTTGTAGGGGGCTTAAAAGACCTTCAACATACATACGATGAAAACAAAAAATTGAAAGCCCGCTTGGATGAATATGTATTATTGAAAACCCAAGTCCAAGATTTAAAGGAAGAAAATGAAGAACTTCGCGACAACCTCAAAAAAGAAGATGACCTGCGGAAGTATTCGCCCACTCAGGCGACTGTCATCGGACGTAATCCCGACCGCTGGCATGAAATGCTGACGATCAATAAAGGGAAGCGTAATGGGGTAGAAAAAAACATGGCGGTCATCACGTCCAATGGGTTAGTCGGTAAGGTGAAATCAGCGACGGATTTCACGGCCTCGGTTCAACTTTTAAGTTCGATCGATAAAGCCAACCGTGTCTCAGCCATCGTTCAAGGTGATGATAAAGCATATGGCTTGATTGAAGGGTTCGATGATAAGAAGAACCTTTTGCTGATGAAGCGGATTCCATATGATAAAAAGATCAAGAAAAATTCATTGGTCATCACATCCGGTTATGGAGGAATCTTTCCGAAAGGTCTGCTGATCGGGAAAGTTGTCGATGTCAAAGTGGATCAATATGGATTGAACCAGACTGCATATATCGAACCTTCCACGGATTTTTATGATATTAATAATGTAATGGTCGTTCAGCGTGAAGTGGACGGTGTACCGAAAGAAAGTGAAGGGGAGGATGAAGCTGAGTGAGATATTTCATCCTTTCTTTCATAGCCTTGGTTTTTTTTGTTTTTGAAAGCATCTTCGCCCAGATGTTCGCTGGGGATGCATTCGGGGCCGATAAAATCCTCGTGCCCCATTTCATGATGATATTCGTTTTTTTCCTGACCATGTACGGGTCCAGGAAAATGGGTATGCTTTATGGGGCGATTCTAGGGTTGACTTATGATGTCGTATATACGGAAATCCTTGGAATTTACATGTTCCTGCTGCCTTTTCTTGCCTATCTGATATCGAAAAGCATGAAAATCCTGCAAAATAATATTTTGATTGCCTGCCTTACTGCACTTTTATTCACGGCAGTTTTAGAGGTTGTCATCTTTCAGATGAATATCATCCTATCGTTTGCAGATATGGGATTTGGTGAATTTGCGGAACGGAGATTGATTCCGACATTATTATTGAATCTCGCATTCATTATCATCAGCTGCTATCCTTTAAAGAGAATCATTGAAAAGCTTGATTTGCAAGGAGAAACGGAATAACGTTCCTGTGTCTTAAGAAGCAGGTGGGAAATGTATTTTCTCTTTTCCGTGTACGTAGAAAAAGGAAATTTGTTTTCCTATGTCGAATTATATTTCATTGAGGTGAAACAAACGTCATGAATAAAAGAATTCAGCAAAATGTCATGATTAAGGGAACAAAAGACGGGTTTATGCTTCATCTCGATGATTCTTGCTCATTTTCCGAATTATTGAAAGAGTTAGAAGTGAAGCTTTCGGCAAACTATCAGTTTCAAGAAAATGACCCGTCCATTTCCGTAAAAGTACATACAGGGAACCGCTATCTTGATGAACAACAAGAAGAAAAGATTAAAGAGGTCATCCATAAAAAGAAGAAGCTTTTCGTGGATGAGATAATTTCGAATGTCCTGACGAAGGATGAAGCGAAACGATGGAAAGATGAAAACCAAGTGACGACCGTGACCAAGGTGATAAGGTCGGGACAGGTTTTTGAAGTTCCCGGTGACTTACTGTTAATTGGGGATGTCAATCCCGACGGAACGGTTCGTGCGGGTGGCAACATATATATCATGGGACAGCTAAAGGGAATAGCCCATGCCGGATATAAAGGGAATAATGAGGCCATCATAGCTGCCTCTGTCATGAAGCCTGCCCAGCTGCGCATTGCCGGACAAGTGAATCTATCTCCTGATCAATATACAAAATGGGGACATGACTTGGAATGTGCCTTCATGGATGAAGAAGAAAATATCATTATAGAAAAACTGCAAGTTTTAAAGAAATATAGACCTAATTTAAATAGATTAGAAGGGGGTCTCTAATCGTGGGAGAGGCAATAGTTATAACATCCGGTAAGGGTGGTGTCGGGAAAACGACCACCTCCGCCAATTTAGGAACATCTTTAGCTCTTCTAGGCAAGAAGGTTTGCTTGATTGATACGGATATTGGTCTTCGGAATTTGGATGTGATCATGGGATTGGAGAATCGCATCATCTATGATTTGGTCGATGTGGTCGAAGGGCGCTGCAAGATACACCAGGCGCTCATTAAGGATAAACATTTCGAGGATTTGCTTTATTTGCTTCCTGCTCCGCAAAATAGTGATAAAACAGTGGTGAATGAAGAGCAGATGAGGAAACTCATAAGCGATATGAAGCCTGACTATGATTATGTCATCATTGATTGCCCTGCAGGCATCGAACAGGGTTTCAGGAATGCCATAGCTGGGGCAGACAAGGCAATTATCGTTACGACGGCAGAGAGACCGGCTGTAAGGGATGCTGACCGTATTATTGGCCTGCTTGAAAAAGAAGAGCATATTGAACCGCCTCAATTGATCATCAACCGGATACGCGGCCATTTGCTTCATGAGGATGAAGAAATGGATATCGATGGAGTTGCCGATTTTCTTAAGATTGATTTGATCGGCGTCATTCCTGATGATGACCAGGTCATTGTGGCAGCTAATAAAAAGGAACCCATTGCCTATAATCCGGACAATAGAGTCTCGCTTGCCTATCGGAACATTGCCAGAAGGATCCTTGGTGAATCTGTGCCCTTGACTCCAATTGGCAGCGAACCAAAGGGCTTCATGTCCAAGTTGAAAAAATTCTTTAGCGTGCGGTAAATCTATATTCTTTTTGTCAAGAAGCGGGGAGCATTTGCCCTCGCTTTTTTTTTGCACGGAACTTCATGAAAATAAAAAAGGCAAGCCGTATCCCGGCTTGCCTGTTCTATATGCTAAAATGCAGCGGGTTATCCGCGTCTTCCGCCTCTTCCGCCGCGTTTTGATTCAGTGCTGCGTTTAAGAGTCGATAAATTTTCTTCGCTAGTCTTTAAAAAGCGCACCATTTTATCTTCGAAATTTTCCTTTGGTTGGAAATTACCTTTTGAACGAAAATCTTTAGAACGGCTATCCCCTTGGCGTGGTGGGCGTTTGGTATAAGAAGAGGTTTGCCCTTCGGGTCTATCTATAGCCTTTTTGATGGACAAGGCAGTTTTTCCGTCTTTCTCACTAATCACTTTTACTTCAATTTGGTCGCCTACTTTAAGATGGTCATTTACGTCTTTTACATAGCTATCTGCTACTTCACTGATATGCACAAGACCTGTTGAGCCTCCTGGTAATTCTACGAATGCTCCAAAATTAGTGATACCTGTTACTTTACCTTGTACTTTGCTGCCTATTTCGATTGACATAAAAAAATGTTCCCCCTCAATAATGTTAAAACCACTTTATTATAACAAATTTCGGGGAACAATATCAATCTCAATTATTAGATTTTCTGAATCGATACAGAAATCACCTTGGAAATTCATTGGTTTCCGGATGATTTTTCATTGAAAAAAATTTTTCAGGATGTGCAGAAAGAATATCTTTTCTCCGTCATAGTCTGGACAAGTTGCTCATACGTTGTAATATAGCGCTTTGACATGAGCAGGGGGGGAAGTCTGGAATGGATGATCGCAGGAAAGATATCCGCAATCGTATCGCCAAGAGACGCAAGTTTAATGATAAGCCGGCAGGAAGCAGTAGTTGGACGGAGATCAACAATGAGGAACCATATGGGATTGATTCATATAACGGGTATTCCGAAAAAGACCATCCGCTCTTCAAGAAAGAATATTTTTTCTTTAAAATCCTTGCCAGTGTATGCCTGTTCCTGATTGTCGCGGTGATGTTCAAACACCCTTCTGTGCGGCTGGACCCTGCCAGGAGTTTTGTCATGGAGAACATGAACAAGGAATTTCAGTTCGCTTCAATCTCCAATTGGTACGAAAGTGCGTTTGGTAAACCAATCGCTTTTTTACCGAATGAAGCCAATACGGAAACTGTTGATTCGAATGAAGAATATGCAATGCCAGCTTCTGCGAAGATTACCCAAAACTTCGAGACGAACGGTGAGGGAATCATATTGGAAACGAGCAAAGGCTCAAAGGTCGAGGCCGTTAATGAAGGGGTAGTCATTTTTGCCGGTGAAAAGGAGGGGATTGGAAAGACGGTAGTCATTCAGCATGCCAATAAAACTGAATCTTGGTATGGGCAGCTGAAAGAAATTGATGTGAAATTGTATGAGTTCGTTAAAAAGGGCAATGAAGTCGGACAGGTTACACTAAGTGAAGATGGATCCAAGGGCAGATTTTATTTAGCGATAAAAGAAAATGATGCTTTCGTCGATCCTAAAAAGGTGATTTCCTTTGAGTGAATATGGGAAGTTACTGTTTAAAATCAGGGTGCACCCGACACTGTGGTTTGTCATTGGCATTGCCATCCTCACAGCCCATTTCGTTGAAGTGATGATGCTGTTGCTCATCGTCTTCATACATGAGATGGGGCATGCCGTCTGTGCGCAGCACTTCAAATGGCGGATAAAGTCAATCCAGCTTCTTCCTTTTGGCGGGGCTGTCGAGACTGAGGAATATGGAAACAAGAGTTTGAAGGAGGATTTGGCGGTGGTGCTTGCCGGTCCGCTTCAACATGTTTGGCTCATTGGCGTAGCTTTTATGCTCTATTTCTTTACCATTATCCCATATGAGCTGTACCAGCCATTTTTGTATATGAACCTCATGCTGCTGATTTTTAATCTGCTGCCAATTTGGCCCTTGGACGGGGGACGCTTGCTATTCATCGGTATTTCCCTATACTGCACCTTTTTGGAAGCGCAGAAGCATACCCTTCACTTTTCTGCAGTATTCGCTGTCCTGGCTTTTTTGACCTGGATCATACTGGATCCGCTCAATTTGAACATCTGGCTCATCATCTTTTTCATAAGTCTCTCACTCGTCATGGAATGGCGGCAGAGGTATTACGCGTTCATCCGCTTTCTTCTGCAGCGCCATTACGGGCATACGAATGATTTGGCGAAACTGAAGCCGATATCGGTGGATTCACAAGAACCGATTTATAAAGTGCTGGAACTGTTTCAACGCGGCTGTAAACACCCCGTCATCATCATGAAAAACGGGAAAGAGAGCGGCTCATTGGATGAAACGGAAATCCTCCACGCCTATTTTTCGGAGAAAATGACGAACGGGAAAATCGGCGACCTATTATATTCTTATTAAATATGTTATCCTTTCTTCAAATTGAGGAGAGGATTTTTTTTGATGAAAAAAATGATCGCGAACCTAGCTTCACGCGAAAAAAGAGTGGCCGTCCTTGAGAATGGTGTTTTACGTAAACTTGAAATCATGCCGCCTCAAAAGCGCAGTACGGTCGGTAATATATATCTTGGGAAGGTGACGAAGGTGCTGCCGGGAATGGATGCCGTCTTCATTGATTATGGTGCAGAGAAGAATGGTTTTTTACACCGTGACGAGATTCCCTCCTTCCAGCTCACAAAAAAAAGTGATGGGAAAGCATCCATCGGTCAATTTGTCCGTCAGGGAGAAAAGCTGCTAGTTCAGGTGACCCGGGATGAAACGGGAACAAAAGGAGCTAAATTGACGGGGCTGATCGAGTTTTCAACGGAGTCCCTCGTATACATACATGGAATAGATTATGTTGGTGTTTCAAAGAAATTCAAAAACGACGATCTTCAGAAGCAATGGCGGGAAACGGCCATGCGGCATAAAAATCCTGATGAGGGATTGATTGTCCGCACCTCGATGGAGAACGAAAGTGAATCGGTTTTCCTTGACAGGTTAACTGGATTGCGGGAGCTCCATAAAGAGCTTGAAGTCAAGGCTGCATCCCTAAAGGCCCCGTCCCTTCTCTATGAGAGGGACGCTTACCTTGATATGATCATTTCCGAAATGTCGGGAACGGCGACCGGGGAACTTGCCATCGATGACTTCGAGGCCTATCGCGAGTTGAAAAAGTGGATACAGGAAAACCGTAAGGAGTGGGAAATATCCCATGTATCGGGTACCAGGAATATTTTTTCCGAATGGAATGTGGAAGCGCAAGTTGAGAAAATGGCCAAGAAAATCGTTTGGCTTGATAATGGCGGATATTTAATTTTTGAAGAAACAGAAGCTTTCACCGTAATCGATGTCAATTCAGGTAAGTTCACCGGCAAGGTGGAGAAGGAAGCAACATTGTTTGCGGTTAATCAGGCTGCGGCGAAAGAGGTCGCCCGTCAACTGAGATTGAGGAATATCAGCGGGATCATCCTGATAGATTTCATCAATATGGACCAGACCCGGCATAAGCAGGAAATCATCGAAATCGTCAAAAAGGAAGCGGTGAGGGATGAGAAGCGAATCCAGGTCATCGGTTTTACGGAACTGGGCATTTTACAAATGACGAGAAAGCGAACCTCCCCGTCTTTAAGTGAAATGACGACGGTGCCTTGCCCTGTGTGCAGTGGAAGCGGTAAAATCGAGAGCCCGGAAACGGTGGCCTTCCGGTTGGAACGTGAACTGCTGGAACACAGGAAGACGGATGATGAAGCGGTATGGGTGGAGGTCAGTAAAGCGGTGGCGGACGTGCTGCTTGGTGAAAAGGAATCATATCGGCCGGCCTTGGAGGAATTGATCGCTAAAAAGATATTCCTGTCTTTTATCCCAGGTTTGACGAATGCCTATTCCATCAAGCGATTCGGAAGCATTCAGGAAATCGGGCGGGCTTTCGAGTGAAGAGCGGGAATTGTTATAAATATATTGACAGCCTTTCCTGTTTCATGGTAGGATTTTAATGTTATGTTTGTAGCACCCGTGCTACAACCGCTCAACATCAGGTTTTAAGCTTTTGCCTTTTTGGTAAAACGCCTGTGATTGGCGAGTCTGAGACATTTAAGGAGGTGCAAGTATGTACGCAATTATCGAAACTGGCGGTAAACAAATTAAAGTAGCAGCTGGCGAAGCGGTTTACATTGAAAAATTAAACGCAGAAGCAGGCGAAACTGTTACATTTGACAAAGTTTTATTCGTAGGTGGCGAAGACGTGAAAGTCGGTGCTCCACTAGTTGAAGGCGCTACTGTAACAGGTACTGTCGAAAAACAAGGTAAGCAAAAGAAAATCACTGTTTTCAAATACAAAGCGAAGAAAAACAATCGTAAAAAACAAGGTCATCGTCAACCATACACTAAAGTTGTTATCGAAGCAATCAACGCGTAAGGGCTGATTCTAGATGATCAAAGTTGTATTTGATGCTCCGCAGGAACGGATTGCTTCGTTCACCTTAAGCGGACATGCTAATTTTGCTAAAAAAGGTTCTGATATCGTTTGTGCAGGTGTATCGGCTGTTTCCTTCGGGGCAGTCAATGCCATCATGTCCTTAACGGACGTAGAGCCTGAGATTGAGCAAGGGAGAGAAGGCGGCTATCTTCGCTGCGCCATTCCGGGGAATCTTTCGCCGGAATCGGAAGAGAAGGTTCAGCTGCTTTTGAACGGAATGCTCATATCGCTGCAAACCATCGAACGTGATTATGGTAAATACATGAAAATTATCCTCAACCAATAGGAGGTGGAACAAATGTTAAGATTAGATCTTCAGTTCTTCGCTTCGAAAAAAGGAGTAGGTTCTACAAAGAACGGACGTGACTCAATCTCCAAGCGTCTTGGCGCTAAACGTGCAGATGGTCAATTCGTATCTGGTGGTTCTATCCTTTACCGTCAACGCGGAACAAAAATCTATCCAGGTGAGAACGTAGGCCGTGGTGGAGACGATACTCTATACGCTAAAGTAGACGGTGTTGTTAAATTCGAACGTTTCGGACGTGACCGTAAAAAAGTAAGCGTATATCCAGTTGCACAAGAAGCATAATTGGCATCTTTGAACAGAGGCTGACTCAAAAGGGTCTGATTCCTTCTACAAGACACTATATACCGCGTCATTATTAATAATGGTATGCTATATAGTGATGAAGGGGTCCGGCCCTTTATTTATACTATAGGAACGAACCAGCATTTTGCAGGAGACTTTAGTCATTAGTATAAGGAAACAACCTCTGACTTACAAAAGGCTCGCCAATAGGCGGGCTTTCTTAAACTTTCAGGGGGTAAATCCAAGATTATTCATCCATCCGATTTGGTTAAACCAAATAGACACTCCAATTCAACTATAATATCTCCAATTGGTGCATAAATAAGGCCCATTCTCTTTTTTAGTTCAAATGGCTCTACCATCGTCCAAAGAACTCAGGGTGTGCGGCTGTATTTTTTGGACGGGGGCTTTCATGTGAAGGCATGTGAATCGAGCTTCATTTCCTGTTTGTTGTTTTTTTGATATACTGTACAAATGGAAGTATTCAACATGATAGAGCTGAAAAAAGTTTCTTTATCATAATTGAAGGTGTTAATAATGGATAAAAATTGGACGACTATTGAAACTCTGCGTCAAACCAGGCATGACTGGCTGAATAAAATTCAAATCATCAAAGGGAATCTGGAGTTGAACAGAATTGATCGTGTCAAGGGCATCATTGATGAAATCATTGTTGAAACCCAGAATGAAGCACGACTTTCCAGTTTGAATTTACCCAAGTTCACCGAGATGCTGTTGACGTCGAATTGGAATAATGGATCATTTTATTGCGAATATGAAATCATTGATGTTTTTGAAGGCTCAACCGAGATGGACGGGCTGATGTATCGCTGGACAAACGATTTCTTCAAGATTCTGGATAAAAACCTGGATCCGTTTTTTGAAAATATACTGGCTGTTTCTATGTGTAAAAAAGAAGTGAGCGATATGCACTGTACATTTCATATGCAAGGCAGGTTCATTGATCAATCCCCAGTGATCGAGTTTTTGGAAAGTTCATTAACGGCCGAGCAATCAATTGAAATTCTTGAATGTAATGAGGATGAAATATTTTTTAAGATGGATATTAACTTTTAGAGAAGTATACAGCAAGAATTGACTTGCAGAAAACAAGGAAGTGATAGCATGTTTGTCGATCAAACGAAAGTCTATGTAAAAGGCGGAGACGGTGGTAACGGGATAGTTGCTTATCGTCGTGAGAAATTCATACCTAAAGGCGGACCAGCTGGCGGAGATGGCGGTAATGGGGCCAATGTCGTATTTGAAGTGGAAGAGGGCTTGCGTACATTAATGGATTTCCGTTACCAACGTCACTTTAAGGCACCTCGCGGAGAACATGGCATGTCCAAAAACATGCATGGTGCGGCTGCAAAAGATATGGTGATCAAGGTTCCACCTGGCACCGTTGTCATCGATGATAAAACGAAGGAAGTCATTGCTGATTTAGTTGAGCACGGACAACGCGCCGTTATCGCCAAAGGTGGCCGCGGAGGCCGGGGAAATTCCCGTTTTGCCACGCCTGCCAATCCTGCACCCGAAATCGCGGAGAATGGCGAACCCGGCCAAGAACGCGATATCGTCATGGAATTGAAACTGTTGGCTGATGTCGGTTTGGTTGGTTTCCCAAGTGTAGGGAAATCCACTTTGCTTTCTGTCGTATCCGCAGCAAGGCCTAAAATTGCCGAATATCATTTTACAACGATCGTACCGAACCTCGGAATGGTGGAAACGGAAGATCACCGCAGCTTCGTCATGGCCGATTTACCTGGTTTGATCGAAGGTGCTTCAGAAGGAGTGGGACTTGGACATCAATTCCTGCGCCATATTGAAAGAACGAGGGTAATCGTTCATGTAATCGATATGTCTGGTCTCGAAGGCCGGGATCCATACGAAGACTACCAAACAATCAATAAAGAATTGGAAGAGTATAACCTGCGCTTGACTGAACGTCCGCAAATCATTGTTGCAAGTAAAATGGATATGCCGGACTCAGAAGATAACTTAGCTGCTTTCAAAGAAAAGCTGGAAGAAGACTATCCTGTCTTCCCGATTTCTGCCGTGACGCGTGAAGGGATCCGTGAGCTTCTTTATGCAATCGCTGATAAAATCGAAGAGACCCCTGAGTTCCCTCTTGAACATGAAGAAGAGAATACTGGAATCCACCGGGTTCTATATAAACATACATCACAGTCGGATGAATTTAACATTGAACGCGAACCCGATGGCAGCTTTGCCGTATCAGGATTCAAGATCGAGCGTCTATTCAAAATGACTGACTTCACCCGTGAAGAGTCCATACGTCGTTTCGCCAGACAGCTTCGTTCATTCGGAGTCGACGAAGGCCTTCGCCAAAAAGGTGCGACAAATGGCGATATCGTCCGTATCCTTGAATATGAATTTGAATTTGTTGATTGATTGGAGACCATGATGGCAGGCAAAAGGAGGCGTGCGGAGTTTGAATAAGTCCGATCAGAAATTTTTCCTCGTTCGAGAGGATGTTCTTCCCGAAGCGATGAAAAAAACGCTGGATGCAAAAGAAATGATTGAACGGGGAAAAGCGGAATCAGTTTGGGAAGCGGTACAGCGAGTGGACCTAAGCAGGAGTGCTTTTTACAAATACCGTGACACGGTTTTTCCGTTTCATACAGTTGTTAAGGAAAAGCTGATTACACTGTTCTTCTATCTTGAAGATCGTTCTGGTACTCTATCGGAGCTTTTACGGCTCGTCGCCTCATCCGGTTGCAACATCATGACCATCCACCAAACGATTCCTTTACAGGGACGTGCAAATGTCACCCTATCCCTGAATACGGGTGGGATGACGATGGATATTAATGAACTGCTCACTAAACTGCGTAAAATGGAGTTCGTCGAAAAAGTCGAAATCATTGGTAACGGCGCATGATAACAGCCTGTACATTACACATGTACAGGCTGTCAGTTTGTATATAAAAGGTTTCCCGAACCTTTTCCAACTGATGCTGAACAAAAAAGTTTGCCTATTCGTTTCATGCGGTGCAGACCGTAATGGATTTATGTTGGGGACGATAGTAGCTCCGCGAAATAATCCGGAAGCCTTCATTAAGATGCAATAGTAAATCCGTTCAAACAGGTCGGTATCTTTAAAGCGTGGCTCATAATTTTTGCGAACGTTGAGAAGTAAGGCATTTATCATGGAAACCGTAACCTAAAGACCAACGGGCTACCGGACCGCCCGCGGAAAGCGAGTCCTGGAGCGGAAATCAACGTCAACGTTTAAAAACCTAAAACAGCCTGAAGACAAACTCATTTATTATCGGGTTTGTCTTCAGGCTGTTTTCATTTGTAAGAGGAAATTAACGATTAACTATTGTAAAAAATCAGAAAATGGCATAACATAAACAATAGATTTTCCGTGAAAAGGAGTTTATAATATGACAGCAAAAATTGCATTTCTTGGACCAAAAGCAACGTTCACGGATTTAGCTGTATCGCGACTATTTCCTAATGATATAAAAATACCGATGAACACGATTCCGGACTGCCTTGATGCTGTTCGGGACGGGGAAGTGAATCACGCGCTCGTGCCGATCGAGAATGCTTTGGAGGGTTCGGTAAATATAACGATGGATTACTTAGTCCATGAAGTCACATTGCCGATGAAGGGCGAAGTGACGATTCCAATTCAACAGCATTATATGGTGCATCCGGATCATGCATATCCTGGTTTCAAACCTGACATGGTTTATTCGCATTCCCATGCCATCGCTCAATGCCGCAAATTTCTACATAATGAGCTAAGGGGCATTCCATATGAGTATGTCACATCCACAGCAGCCGCTGCTAAGATGGTGATGGAGAATCCCGATATCAATATTGCTGCAATTGCAAATGATATGGCTGCAGAGGAGTACGGTTTGACGATTGCCAAACAAAATATTCATGATTATGAACATAATCACACCAAGTTTATCGTCGTATCCAACAGTGAAGTCGACTATGAAGGGCATTTGACCGTGGAAGGGGATAAGAAAACGACCTTGATGATTCAGCTGCCTGCCGACCACTCAGGGCAGCTGCACCAAGTGCTTTCCGCTTTTTCCTGGAGGAAACTTAACCTTTCCAAGATTGAATCAAGACCCATGAAAACTGGATTAGGCAATTACTTTTTCATCATCGACATAGAAATGTCCCTTGACGATGTCCTGATCCCAGGAGCGATCTCTGAGCTCGAGGCCTTAGGATGTACGGTATCGATCATGGGAAGCTATACATGCTTTAAAGTCCAAACTGGTGTACCGCAACGATAATTCATCATTTGTGAGATTTCTTTTCAAAATGATGAATGGTACAAACTCAGCTAAGTTTTATCCAATGAATAGGAAGATGCCCCGGGAGTTTTCCCGGGGCATTTTTTAGTGAGTATTCGTTAAGCTTTGTATGAAATATATATAGATAGGCAGCAGGATTCTGGATGCAAAACAAACACCGATTGTGCAAAAAGCAAATACAATAAGTAAATCTCGGTAGGCCACATGTGGAACAAGCAAATACATATTTTGAAAACTAATTCAGTGGATGCGCCTTTTTAATCAAAAATGGCAGAAAGAGGGTGGTGGTCAGCAAAGATGGATAATCAATTCAAAGAAACTTTCGGTTCGTGGACTCAAGCGATAGGAACCGTCATTTCAGCTATTGCTGGTACACCATCCAATGTCTTGGACGAAGAATTTCGTAAGAACTTGGATTTGATTGGAAATGAACTTCAAGCAACAGGAAATGCCTTATTGGCCGACGCGGAAGAAACCTGGTCTCTAGATAAATTCGGGAATATAATACAGGCGATCGGGAATTCGACTGTTATCTTAGGTTTAGTCATTGATTTTGATGAAATAACGAAACAGGAATTAATCATCAAAGGCAATCTGATCCAAGCGTTGGGCGGAGGAACCGCTTTGGCGGGGGCATACGAAAATCCGGATGAACCGGAACAGGCCTTCAATGCTACGGGAAATTTGTTGCAGGCGATTGGGAATTCGATGCAAGCGATGGGTGGAATTGCCGAACTTAAAAATAGCATTCTAGAAAAAGACCAAGATAAGGATCAAGAACAAGAAGAAAAAGAAGAACAAGATAAGGAGCAGGAACAGCAAAAATATCAATATCCTTATTTGGAAGAGAAGCAATCTGATGCAGAATTAATCCAAGTGATGGGGGGCTGGGTTCAGGCGGTCGGTTCCGTCATTAGCCTTATTGGGCAGTTGAGAAGTAACGAAGATGAAAACTCCGGCGATGGAAGCTCAAATGAAAGCAATTCCAATGATGAGTGAGCATGAGGGCCCATAAAAAAATCCTCAAAAGCCCTATCTTTTGAGGATTTTTCGTTCATTCAATCGACTAAAATGCCGGCATCCCTCAAAGCGCTCTCCGCTTCGTCGAGCAGTTCTTCAGATGATGCGCTCAGTGTATGGAGATGGATGCCGCTCGTTAGTTCCGATAAAAACGATGCATTCGTTGCCGTCACCCTTGAAAGGAATTGCTGGACCTCTTTACGGCTGCTGACCATGATGGAAGCGGTCAGGTCGCCGTATACGGGGTGCTCGATTTTGACATCTTTCACCGTGATGCCGATATCCACTAGTAAATATAGTTCTTCTTGGGTCCGGGAAGGATCGTGCTGGCAAGCGATGATCCTTTCCGGCTTCTGCGTGCTCCCCGTTTGTAGGTACAGATAGCCTTGGCTTGTGGCAATGATAGGTTCATTCCGCGCTTTCAGGAGGGTTATGTCACCAACGATAACCTGCCGGCTTACATTCGTTATCTGCGAAAGCTCGCTGCCCGTTACAGGCTCCGTGCTTGTTTGCAATAAATGTAAGAGTTTCGTCCGTCTTTCTTCCCCAAGTAATTTCTTTCTTTCCATAAACATTCACCTCTTTAATTACAAACATTCTAACACAGATTGGAGGGTTTTATCGAATGGAAGCTATTCCTTCGATGCAGTCCGCCAACTTGTGAATGTCGTCGGCCGTCGTGTTTTTGCCAAAGGAAAAGCGGACGAATTGATGGGCTTCATCTTCGCTTTTTCCAATGGCCATCATCGTTTTTGAAGGATCCTGTTTACCGATTTGACAGGCGCTTCCCGTCGAAACGGCGAATCCTTTCTGGTTTAATTCCAGCATGATGTACTGTCCTTGCAATCCAGCGAAGGTCAGCGCCAGTATGTGAGGCAATTGCTCGTATTTTGCTTCGATGATTTGAAAGTCGATTTTCCTTTCCGTCAGCCGTTGAATCAATTGCGTCCTAAGTGCGGAAATCCGTTTTCGTTCATCTTCCATGATGTCGCCCAATTTCTTAGCAGCGGTCACGAAGGAAGCTATCCCGGGGACGTCCACTGTTCCTGGTCTGAAACCATATTCATGAGTGATGTTCGGTACCGAAGCCTTCAACTGATGGATGGCCGGGAAAATGACGGCCCCAGTCCCTTTTGGACCATAAACTTTATGACTGGAAACGGATAGTCCATCACATGAGGCGGCTATCTTGCCAAGCGGTAATTTAGCAAATGATTGGACGCAATCCACATGAAAAAAAGCCTGGTGTTTTCGAACGATTTCACTTATTTGCTCAATGGGTTGAATGACCCCGATTTCCGAATTCACATGTTGGACAATGACCAAGCATGTTCTCTCCGACATGCATTCCTGCAGATGTTCAATATCAACACGGCCATCTTCCAAATGCCGTAAATAAGTAACCTCGAAGCCATCTTGTTCAAGCTTTTCGACGAAATTGGCAAGAGATGCATGTTCAGTCCGGCTTACAATCAAGTGGTTCTGCCAGGATGGTTTCGAAGCGATGAATGTATCTATCGCAAGCATGTTGCTTTCTGATCCGCCGCTCGTAAAGATGATTCCTTCCTTTTTTATGTTCAGCATTTCTGCGAGTTGCTGCCGTGACATATCCAATAAACGTGCCGCTTCAGAGCCAATATCATGCAAACTGCTCGCATTCCCGAAAAACTTCCGCGATGCTTGGCTGAATACGTCGAGAGCCTCCTCGTCAATCGGTGTTGTAGCGGCGTAATCCAAATAAATCAAGAAATCACTTCCATCCTTTAATCTTAAAAAACTCTTGATAATAGTTTAATAATATGTAAATATAGTTGTCAAGACACCTGTCATAAACAGGAGGAATGAAATAATGGTAAAAGCGGAAATCATCGTGATAGGCAGCGGGATTGCTGCCTTGAAAACGGCATTGGAAGCAAGTGAGCATAAGCATGTGATACTCATCACAAAATCAAATATCCGTCATGGTAATTCATATTTAGCTCAGGGCGGGATTGCTGCTGCAATATCTGATCGTGACAGAGTATCCTTACATAAAAAAGATACGCTGGCGGCTGGTCAGAGATATAACAAAGTGAAGGCAGTGGAAAAACTCGTCGAAGAGGCACCTTCGGTTATAGCTGAACTTATAGAATCGGGTATGCAATTTGACCATGATCATGACGGAACTCTATTGCTTGGCATGGAGGGCGCCCACAGTGAACGAAGAATCCTCCATAGTCACGGTGATGCTACCGGAAAGTACATCATGGAACATCTTATAGGCTGCTTGAAAAAATCATCGATTACTGTGATGGAGGATGTTACTGCAGTGGAGTTGATCATCGGGAAAGATGATTCTTGCATAGGCGTCAAAGCACTTGAAAAGGCAGGGGAACTCGTAACCTATCATGCTGAACAGACGGTTTTGGCAACAGGCGGCTGTGGCTCCCTATACCATTTCACTTCAAATTCACAAACGGTTTCAGGTGATGGAATCGCACTTGCATTCAAGGCTGGTGCAAAAGTTCGTGACATGGAATTCATACAGTTCCATCCGACCCTGCTTTTTGTAAATGGCAAAGCGAAAGGTCTGGTTTCAGAAGCGGTTCGCGGGGATGGTGCGAGATTAGTGACGGAAACGGGAAAGCCAATCATGGAGGATGTCCATAGCTTGAAGGATCTAGCACCAAGGCATATTGTTGCACAGACGATCTTTTCTTATATACAGCGCGGTGAAAAGGTATTTTTGGATATTTCGATGATCAAGGATTTTAAAAATCGTTTTCCGACAGTGACCTCATTATGTGAAAAAAGCGGGCTGGACCTTGAATTGGGGAAAATTCCAGTTGCACCTGGAAACCATTTTCTAATGGGAGGGATTGAAGTGGATGAATCGGGGCAAACCTCAGTACCCTCTTTGTATGCAGTTGGTGAAGTGGCATGCACTGGTGTACATGGTGCAAACCGATTGGCAAGCAACTCGCTTCTCGAAGGACTGGTTTTTGGAAATACGCTAGGCCGTTTCCTTGCTAAAGTGCCGTCAAGGTCAATACCGCAAGAAAAAGAGCAGTCCAAGTGTTCCAGCCAAATTTCATTTTTACCTGATTTCACGACATTGCAGGAAAAATTAATGAACGAAGCGGGAATCGTCCGAAATGAAGCGGGTTTAACTCGTCTGAAGGATTATCTTGAAACGTTTAATATCGAAAAATTGCTGCATGTGGAAGTAACGGCATTATCGATACAAGAAATAACGAAAATCAATGCCTTAATCGTGGCGTGGCTGATTGCCGAATCCGCATTGACCAGGACGGAAAGCAGGGGCGGTCATTTCCGCAGTGACTATCCAAGCGAAGATGACACCCAATGGCTTGATAATTCGGTTATCCTTGCTTGCACGGATGTGAAAAACCGAGTGAAAGGGAGACAACTATATGAATATATTGAAGCTTAAGCAGATGCTGCAACAATTTTTAATGGAAGATATAGGGGAATGCGATGTAACGAGTGATACGATTTTTGATCAAGGTGAACAAGGTACTTTGACATTCATCGCAAAAGAAGGCGGGGTCTTTAGTGGAGGGGACGTCATCCAGACGGGATTTGCATTGTTGGATGAGCAAATCGAGGTTTGCGTTTTTGTTAAAGATGGAGAAGTTTTTGAAGAAGGACAGCAGCTTGCAAAAATGACCGGCGATATGGCCTCTCTTTTAAAAGGGGAACGGGTCGTTTTGAATTTAGTGCAGCGTATGTCCGGAATTGCGACACAGGCTCATAAAGCTGCCATGATATTAGCGGGGACGAAGACGAGAGCGTGTGATACGAGGAAAACTACACCAGGCCTGCGGATGATTGAAAAATATGCGGTCCGCTCAGGCGGGGCATTCAATCACCGTTATGGTTTATATGATGCAGTCATGATAAAGGACAACCATATTTCTTTCGCTGGGTCCATAACGAAAGCGGTACAAACGGTAAAATCCAAACTAGGACATACCACTAAAGTGGAAGTGGAAACGGAATCACCACAACAGGTGCTTGAAGCAGTGGAAGCCGGTGCAGATATCATCATGTTCGATAACCGGAGCCCCGAAGAAATCAAGCAACTGATCAAATTGGTTCCCGCCCACATCATTACTGAAGCTTCTGGAGGAATCCATTTAGACAATCTAGCCTCATATCGGGAAACAGGGGTAGATTATATTTCGTTGGGCAGCTTGACGCACAGTGTCAGGGCACTTGATATCAGCGCAAAGGTCAAAGAGCAGGAGGGGATATTGAAATGAACATATTGGAGATGGCTAAAACAGCAGGAAATACATTGCCTGAAAAGTATAAAACGATGACAAAGGAAGAGATGGAGAATCGGGTCCATGACATCAAGAAACGACTGGGGAACCGTCTTTATATCCCAGGTCATCATTATCAACGGGAGGAAGTCATTCAATTTTCGGATTCAACGGGGGATTCACTTCAATTGGCCCAGCTTTCCGCGCAAAATCGAGAAGCGGATTATATCGTGTTTTGCGGCGTGCATTTCATGGCGGAAACAGCCGATATTTTGACCGAAGAAGGGCAGACGGTTATCCTTCCTGATATGCGTGCAGGCTGCTCCATGGCGGATATGGCCGATATTGAACAAACGGAACGGGCGTGGACAAAGCTTCAGGATCTTTTTGGCGATACGATCCTTCCGCTAACTTATGTGAATTCAACTGCGGCCATCAAAGCTTTTGTAGGGAAAAATGGCGGGGCGACGGTGACATCCTCCAATGCACAAGGGATGGTCTCGTGGGCCCTCGCGCAAAAAGAAAGAATCCTATTTCTTCCCGATCAGCATCTGGGGAGGAATACAGCCTTTGACCTTGGAATCCCATTGAATGAAATGGCCGTTTGGGATCCGCATAAAGATGAATTGATCTATGAAGGGGAACTCGAAGATTTGAAGGTACTTCTTTGGAAAGGACATTGTTCAGTCCATGAAAATTTCACTACGGCTAATATTGAAACGCTTAGAGCGGAGCAGCCTGAAATGAATATCATCGTTCATCCCGAATGCCGCCGTGAGGTAGTCGCCCTGTCAGATTATGCAGGTTCGACATCGTACATCATAAATATGATTGAAAAAGCCGAACCGGGCAGTTCCTGGGCAATCGGCACGGAAATGAACCTTGTCAAGCGACTTATCGCCAATAATCCTGACAAGAACATCATCTCGTTAAATCCGAATATGTGTCCATGCCTAACAATGAACCGGATTGATCTGCCTCACCTGCTGTGGGCGCTTGAATCCATTGAAGAAGGTATAATCATCAATCCGATAAAAGTGGGGAAGAGCATTGCGGATAATGCCATCCTGGCTTTAAACAGAATGCTGGAACGCGTTTGAGTTAGTGCAAAAGACTTTGAATCATAAGAAAAAAAGGGGTAAGACACCCGTTCAGTTAGCTGACCTAATGAGGATTGAATGGTTTATCCCGAATACAATTTTATCAAGGGATTATTGCCGTGATTTTAAAACAAGACCGAGTAATCCACGTGTATTTTTACTGTTTTAGCTGAAACTCACAAGATGGAAGAAAATTGAGAAACACCTGCCGAATAACTGGCTAGCCGAGACCCCACAGACGCTTGGCGGACAGTCGGCGGAAAGGGAGCGGATTCCTGAAATCGACTATAATTTTCACCATAAAAAAAGTAGACAAACTCGCTTTTCTTCGAATTTGTCTTCAGTCGGGAAAGGGGGACAAGCTCCCCCTTTTTTTGTTTTGAAACAAGTAAGAACTTTTAGAGGTTATTCGCTTTAAAAGTATTGCCTTCATTCATATCACCGGATTTAAATCCTTTATTGAACCACCGTTTTCTCTGTTCGGATGTACCGTGCGTGAAGCTGTCTGGAACCACGTACCCCTGTGCCTTTTTTTGGATACGGTCATCTCCCACACCACTTGCTGCATTCAAGGCCTCCTCAAGATCGCCTTCTTCAAGCAAATTCTCTCCTTGGACATGATGTGCCCAAACTCCAGCCAAATAATCGGCCTGTAATTCAAGACGGACAGAATGCCTATTATATTCAGTCTCGCTGACCTTTGACCGATCTGGCATTTCCTTTTCCGTTGTCCCTAAAAGTGTCTGAACATGATGTCCGACCTCGTGGGCAATGACATAGGCCATGGCGAAATCCCCGGGTGCCTGGAATTCTTGCTTCAACTCTTGATAAAAGCTGAGATCAATATATAGTTTCATGTCACCAGGACAATAAAATGGCCCTACCGAAGAAGCTGCCATCCCGCATGCCGATTCGACACTTCCTGAATACAGGACAAGGGTAGGTTCCCTATATTCCAGTCCATTTTTACGGAATTCTTCTGTCCAGACCTGCTCCGTTTCTGCAAGGACGACAGATACGAACTGCGCAAGCTCTTTCTCTTCATCCGTTTCGACATAAGAGCTGCCATTGTTCGATTCAGTAGAATTCAAGCTGCCCAGCAATTCGCTTGGATTACCGCCAAGGAGCGTCACGATCAAGACAATTACCAATCCGACCCCTCCGCCGATTCCGGCCATGCTTTTTCCGCTCATCCCTCTTTTGTCCTCGACGTTCGAGCTGCCCTGTCTACCTTTCCATTTCATTATTATTCCCCCCAGGAATGTAAGATAAGTACCTGAAGACAAAGCTTTAGGCCATTTACTTTCTTATACCCGGATTTCCCTGAATTTAGACAGAAGCTTGAAAGAAGCATTTTAGAACATGATGGCTTCCTAACTAAAAAACCATTGCCTCCTCTCTTAGAATGAATGCAATGGTTAAGATGTCATATCATTTATTTCTTCTCCAAAAAAGTAGCTTCCATGTCCCTAAATCATTGAACCAATCATAAAAGTCATTTTTCACGCATAAGTTTTCATGATAAAAATAATAGCATTTCACCCACTGCTTCATAGAATATATGGACATATGCACAGGAGGGGTTAACAGCGTGAAAATTCATATAGTCCAAAAAGGCGATACACTTTGGAAACTCGCCAAAAAATACGGCGTCAGTTTTGAAGAACTTAAAAAAGTTAACACGCAATTGAGCAACCCGGACATGATGATGCCCGGAATGAAAATTAAAATTCCAGGGACATCCGGAGCTGTAATAAAAGAAACGGGTAAACCAAACGTGAATATTCAGCCGGGAATGAAAGAATCCCAAATTCAACCGTATCAGGCTCAGCCAGCACCAATGAAAGAGCAGCAAATTATGCAAAAACCGGCTGAAAAAGAACAGCCGAAATTTCAACAGCCCGTAAAAGAGCAACCGAAATTTCAACAACCGGTAAAAGAACAGCCAAAATTTCAACAGCCCGTAAAAGAGCAACCGAAATTTCAACAGCCTGTAAAAGAGCAACCAATCGTTCAAAAACCAAAAAAAGAGCAGCAAATCATTCAGCCAAAGCCTATCATTAAAGAAAAGGAAAAAGTCGTTCCAAAAGAAATGCCGGTGCCGATGCCGGTAATTCCAGAAATCGATGTTAATAATTATTATATGGTCAACATGACCAATATGAGTGTGCAAAAGCCTCCTGCACCACCGCCTTTACCAAAGAAAAAAGAAGAGCCTGCAGTCACTAAAAAGAAGAAGAAAAAGCCAGCTGTACAGTCAGCTCAGGATGAGCCGGTGGATGATTGTATTCCAGTAACGCCAATCTTGCCTGGAAGCGGCTATTGCATTCAACCGCCACCGTGGGCGCAGATGCACATGCAAGACATGCAAGCCCCATACCAAGGCGTTCAAGGGTATCAGGCGGCTCCGGAAATGCATGGTTATCAAATGATGGAAGAGAGCTCTGATATTTGGGGAGAATCTCCTGACATGCCAATGATGGATCATGGATTTGTCCAAGGGGCGAGCATGAATGCACCAAGCCAGCAATATTATCCATATCAAGCCTCCGCGCCGGTTCCGCACCATTATTATGGAGGGATGAATCAACAACCTCAAGCAGGTTCATATATGCAACAAGATTATGAGTCACCAGGCGAATCACCTTCCTACAATCAAAACTTCCCTCAGTTTTCACAGACTGCCGGTGAGGAAGAGGAAGATTGCGGCTGTAATAAGGGGCTGCTTGGAACTTATGGACCGGAAGTGAAGGGACAGTATCAAGGGAACCAAGGGATGGATGCACATTACCATCCGGATTATCACCAATATCAATCCGTTCAATCACAGCAACAGGCCCCATCCCCTGGGATGTCACCTAAAGAGTCTCAGATGGGAATGGATATGCAATATCAATTTGATGATGAGTCAGTAGAATCGGAAGAATTCATGATGATGGGCGGCCAAAACGGAGGTCAGCCATCAGGYATGATGATGGGCGGCCAAAACGGAGGTCAGCCACCAGGCATGATGATGGGCGGCCAAAACGGAGGTCAGCCACCAGGCATGATGATGGGCGGCCAAAACGGAGGTCAGCCACCAGGCATGATG